>CAYOIT010000327.1:0-4125 GCA_964404035.1 uncultured Verrucomicrobiota bacterium
CGGGCGGAATCGAGCAGTTCAGCGATTCCAGTCACCAGGCCGGCGTAGGCGGGAAGTGCGGCCGTCGGGGTCGCGCTTCTTGCTCGTGATTTGTTGCCCATGGTAGTTGCCGTCCTCCCACACAGGAATCGAAGGGAGAACTTACTCCGCAATCCTGCGCGATTCAATCCCGGTCTGTCGACGAGTCAGACAAACCGGCGCGATCCCATGCGGCCACAGGCATCGGCCCGAAACAGCCATTCGACGCCACTACGCCGCCCTCAATGAATCACTGAGATTCAGCAATTCCCCAAGGAACTGGGCGATTTGGTTCCAAATGAATCCCGGTGGGCGCGCCATCTGGGATTTCTCCCCTTCACCCTCGCACAAGACATTGATGAACGGGGTACTTATGGCGGTTACAAAACCTTTTTCCGAAGCATAGCCCAAACCCTGAGGGAAGGCGGCGCTGCCAAGGTCATTAGTCTGGCGCCTGCAATGGGACTTCCTCAATCTGGTAACCCATCATTTCGCAGGCCTTCCGCCGCCGCCTGCACATTTTGAGCATGACAGGCGACACCTCCATTCTCCTGCTGGGTCCAAGAGGGACAGGGAAATCAACTTGGATTACGCAGCATTTCCCTGGGGGACTGCACAGTGGCAAAAGAGGTTCTCCTTCGGACTGCGATGTCTACGTGAAGAGCTTTCGCCAGCGCCGGTGCATGTTCTTGGCGTTCACGTTGGTGAACGTCGCGCACTGCTTGATGACGTGCTCGTGCTGCCCGCAGCCGAGTTCCTCTCCATGTTGTGGAACGGCGACATTATCCGCCGGTGAAAGACAGTCGACGCCCATTTCGAAAAGAATCCAGCCGGAAGCCCGAACACTCCGGGAGCCAAATGGCTGTTTTCCGGAAATATGCGATCGGCCAGGGGATAGTTCCCCGCCCCCGTATGGCCGACGTACCGGGCTTGGTCGCGTCAGTTCGGAATCCAGCCGCTGGGCAGGACGATCGGATCGTCTTTGGGCATGACGATCTGCGCCTGATCCCAGTCGTCCGTGCGGAACTGGAACATCGGCAGGTCTTCGCTGTTGTACAGGTTGCACACCGGGTTGGTCGCCCAGGCGTATCGTACCGCCACCGGCTTGGGGACCCGCTCGGACCAGACGACCACCGAATCGCCCTCGATCCGCGCTTTGGCGAAATGGAAGACCCGGTCCGCGCCGGCAACCGCGAACCCGACAGGCGGCTCGCCCCGCGCATGCAGCCCTCCGGCGGAATCGAACCGCACTCGTATCGCAGCCCCCTTAATCGCCATCGATTTGTGGGTTGGGCCGACATAAGGCTTGTCCCGCTGCCCGTAGACGGTGCCGAGGGCGGCCAGTGCCACGATGCCGAATGGGAAGTCGCCCTGACGCCAGTCCTTGCGCCACGATGCGATCAGGCCGGGAAGCAGCGTGCGGTAGTCAACGTAGAACGGCGCGTTGGCGCCACCATGATACCAGATCGCGCCGCGGATCGCATAGGGGACCAGCGGGTGTATCTGCCCGTTGTACTGGACGCCGGGATGACCATAGTAATTCCCGGGCACGTGGTTGAGCGACGGTCACCGATTCGCCCGGAGCCGCCCGTCCCCAGACCGGCACGGGTTGGTCCCGTTGCAGCACCATTCCGCTGCCAAACACGGAGGCCAGCTGCACTTCGGCCCACACCGACGATGTGATCAGAAGACCAGCGATCAAGGCCACGATGCTCTTCATGGTCCTCTTCATGTAGCGATGTTCCTGCCTGTGTCGTGTTCCCAAACGGTCAGTGTGCCCGTTTCCTCAGACGGATCGATGGCACATACCCTGAGGTTGGCGTACTCAGCGACCAACGGCGCCATCTGCCGGAAACCAATCCGCCCGCCACCCAGTACCGATCCATAGGCGGCCCCATCATCGGCCCACCGCAGCACCTCCAGTTCCGGTTGCCAGTCACTCACGCCACGGATCCTGACCGTCACCGCCCGTCCGCACTGGGTCACCGTCATCTGGTACGGCCCAACAGCATCCCGGACCGGCGGGATCGGATCTGCCCCCTGTGCGACCATGTGGAAACCGTAACTCTTCCGCAGGTTGCAGAGATGAAATGCGCGCTCATGGGCATAGCGGCGGCGGAAATACGAAACGTGCAGCGCATGGATGTCGCCGTGGTGATACTGCTCGTAGGGCCCGGTCCGTGGCGCCAGGGACGGATCGAACAGGTCTTTTCCGTCCCGGCCGACGGCGGCGAAGAAGAGGATGGCCAGGCCGGGTTCATGGAGCGGCGTGAATTCCCAGGATATCTCGATATGGTCAGGAAACACCTCAGGGCACCAGAACACCAGGTTCGCCCGCTGGTTGGCGGCCTGGTCGGTGTCAGGGCCGGGATCCTGCGTGCTCTCCAGCCGCATTCGCCCCCGCGGAAAACTCACCGCGCCAGGCCCTTCCATGATGAACCCGCGCACATCCTCCGGCCTAGCCAGTGGGTTCTCGTAGAGAGTGGTACCGGTCTGATGATCACATTCGCTCATTGGATCTCCCCTCCTATTCGGAGTTGACTCATAACGCTTTCCCCTCGCCCGGGTAGCACTGGGAGACCCAGGTGCGGCGTGCGGACAAAGACAGCCCCGGCGCAGCCCATCAGGCTGGCCGTATGCTGGTCGCTCATCAAGAGGAGGATGTTGGGCGACTTCATGTTCCCTTCTCCCGCAACGCGGGCGTGCAGCCGCGCGCCTTCAGGTAATCGAATATCCGTTCCACGACCTCGCCTTTCTGGACGATGTTGCTGAACCACCAGTAGGAGGCCGCGTGGGCCGGTGTCGACTCGACGCAGTAACGGAAGAACTCGAATTCATCCTTGAAGTTCCTCCCCCAGGCCAGCGCGCCCTTTTCCTTGTGCATGTCGATCACCAGATGGGGCGCCAGAACGGCTTTGCCGCCGAATTCGCGGGCAATGATGGCAAAGTCGATCGAGTCGCCGGGATTCCAGTTGTAGGCGCGGACGTTGCGGATGGAGTGGATGTTGCCGAAGTATTTCTCGCTCCAGGTGCAGGAGTGGTAGTAGATCGGGCCGCAGGCGTCGGCGATGCGGTTGAGGTACGGCACGCTGAACTCCGCGTGCATGGCCGGCGAGAGCAGCGAGAGCGTGTCGTCGGCGATCATCGTCCCCGGTCCCTCGGCCCAGATGCCGGGGAAACCACACGGGTTGAGCCGCGGCCCGAGTTGCCGGTTGAACTCGCGAATATAAGCGATCTGGTATTCCGTGATGGTGTTGAGCAGCGCGTGAATGGCATCGGGCGCTTCGTAAAACGCGGTGTAAAAGGACTCGTCCCACATCAGTTCCGCCACTCCCAGCGGCGACTGCACATCGGGACAGCGGATGAGTTCGCCGGCAGGCAGGGTCTTCGCCTGTTCGATCATATTCCGCAGCACGTTGCCGGGCCAGCCCGCATACGGGTCCGGCACGCCGATGTCCTTCACCTGGGCGCGATCATGAATCAGCCGCTTGATCCACGGCCGGCCATCCACCGTATCCGGCGCGCACCCGAGCGCCTGGGCGAACATGCAGGTGGTCACGCCGCCCCCCGCCCATCGGGTCGGCGCCGGTGTCCAGTCCCAGCCCGGTAAGGCGTTCAACCGTGCGCTGCCGGTCGGAGCGCTGTTGGCCGAGTAGAAGACCCCGCCCGCATCCGGCCGGGCATACGCGTGTGCCAGGATTGCTTGTGTGTTCACAGATAGTTTCTTTGGTTGTGCTTGAGCCGCAGCGCGGGGCCGGCGGTGTTGGCTTCCTTGCCATCGGCCGCGGTGCGGTAGTCGTACGGGGACTTCGAGAAATCGAGCGCGGGCCAGACCGTGGTCACGCGGGTGCTGCCAATCAGCCATTCGAGCAACCGCCGCCGCCCCTCGGCCACGATGTCCGGCCGCGCCGTGAACAGGTTGCGCGTCTCGTTGGGGTCGTCGCGGAGGTTGTAGAGTTCGCCGGAGTCCCACATCGCCGGCTGATAATGAACCAGCCGCCAGTCGTCCCAGCGGATGGCCTTGCTCCAGACATTTTCCGTCACCGCCACCTCGCGCACCGGCTGGTCGTCGCCTTGCAGCAGCGCGGTGATGTCTTTACCGTCGAC
>CAYOIT010000328.1:0-4122 GCA_964404035.1 uncultured Verrucomicrobiota bacterium
CGCCTGTGATTTTGACGGGTATTCTTACAGCCGTGATCCAGACGGTTCCGCGTGCAACCTGCAAACCAACCGGAACGAAAGGATCGGGCGCGCCGTGCTGGGGCAGTTCGAATACGGCATCCGGCCTTTCCAGTCCGACGTGAGGGTCATGCAGGTGGTGACCAACGTCTCCGGATCCGTCATTCCCATGGAGTTGGTGGGCGATTATCTGTGGCGCGGACGTATCCCCATTCAGGGCATCACGAGCCAGAGCTGGACGTTTGCCGGCGTGGCGGGTTATACGAACAATGCGGCCGGGTACGCCGCCGCGCCGTGGACGTGGGGTGACAACGTGACGCCACCCAACCCCACCAACCGTCCGTTTAACGGAATTGCGGAGCGCGATGTGACTACCGAAATCGTGATTGCGGGGCTGACGGACGGATTGCTGACGATCACGGTGAACAGTACGAACGGCAGCTACAACGCCTCGCAAACCTATGTGACGTCGGCAATCCTTTCGCCGGTGGGCGGGACGGGCTTGACGAACGGCGCCCCGGTGACGGTCGTGGTGCAACTGGCTGTGGCCTATGGCGCCTCAGTCGTCACGGGAAGCGTCGTGTTCTCCTACGCCTGGAACAACGGCAGCGTCATCACCCAGGCGATGACGGCGGTGGCGGGGACCAATCTCTATACGGCGACAATCCCGCCTGCCGTCACCTCGTTGTCCTATTCGGTCGCCTGGCAATACACCCTAGACGGGTCGACTTACGCAGGGGGGTCGTCCGAAACCTCCAACATTGTGTCATCCACACTGCTCGACTATGCGCGTTATGCCGATTTCGATGTGACCAACGCGGTCGCCATGGATAATGCCTGGGTGAATACGCTTGGAACGTCGAATTGGGTCTATACCATTGGGTCGAAGTCATGGACGGCGGAAAAGGCTGCCATTGTCTTGCCCGCTACCAACGATCAACCACCCGGCGGGAGCAACAAGGTTATTCGGCTCAATTCTCTCCAGGGGGGAGGCTCCTATGCGCAAACGCCGTACCTGGCAGAAGGCGTCGGCACGATCTACTACACCAGCGTCATGTCCGATGCGGGCTATTCGGCCCGGATGATCATTCAATACACGACGAACAGTTCGCCGGAGAATTGGAAGGACGCCTGGACGAACAACTACAATAACTATCCCGCGCTGCCCATGGCGGACGTGAAAGCCACCAACGCAGTTCCTGTCGTACTCACTAACCGAAACGTGCGCTATGTGCGGTTCTGGCGAACGGATAACGGTAAAAACTCTAGCGGGGCTTTGCCCATTCATCCGGATGTGGGATCGATCTACATAGACAACATCTATGTTTCCCGTCCGCCCACGGATGTGGTGATCACCCAGATGCTGCAGAACCCGGGCTACCCGGCGACGAATCAGGCGGTGACCGTGCGATGCCAGGTGAATGACGTGGATTCCGCGATCCCGTCGGTCAACCGGCTGGTCCAGGTGCATTACAGTTGGAACAACGCAAGCGGACCGTGGACGCAGACCAACATGGTTCTGAATGGCGCAGGCGTGTACGAGAGGACGATTCCCCAGCTTGGCGCAGGCACGAATTATTATTACTTCACCTGTGATTTCGACGGGTATTCTTACAGCCGTGATCCAGACGGACCCGCCTGCGACCTGCAAACCAACCGGAACGAAAGAATCGGAAGGGCCGAACTGAAGCAGTTCGAATACGCGGCGATCCGGCCTTTCCAGTCCGACGTGAGGGTCATGCAGGTAGTGACCAACGTCTCCGCATCCGCCATTCCCATGGAGTTGGCGGGCGATTATCTGTGGCGCGTTCGCACGCCCATTCGGGGGATCACAGGCCTCATCTGTAAGTTTTCCGGCGTGGAGGGCTATACGAACAATGCCGCCGGTTATGCGGTCGCACCGTGGGTCTGGGGCGATGATAATCAGGCATCCACCGTGCCGCCGATCACCAACGGAATGGCGGGGCGAGCCGAAACCGCCAACATCGTGATTACCAATCTGGCTGCCGGCTTTCTGATGATCGAGATGAACGGCACGAATGGACGATACAGCGTCGTGGCCGAAGAAATCTATGTGGCACCGCAATTCCTTTCGCCTGCGGGCGGGGCGGGCCTGTCGAACGGATCCCCGGTGACGGTCGTGGTGCGACTGACTGCGGCCAATGGCGCCGCAGTCGTCACGGGAAGCGTCGTGCTCGCCTACGCCTGGAACAACGGCAGCGTCATCACCCAGGCGATGACGGCGGTGGCGGGGACCAACCTCTATACGGTGACGCTCCCGCCCGCCGTCACCTCGTTGTCCTATTCTGTTACCTGGCAATACACCCTAGACGGCTCGACTTACGCAGCGGGGTCGTCCGTAACCTCCAACGCCGTGTCATCCACGCTGCTTGACTACGTGCGGTATGCGGATTTCGAGGTGACCAACGCGGTCGCCATGGATAACGCCTGGGTGCAAACACCGGGAACAACGAACTGGGTCTATACCATCGGGTCGAATTCGTGGACGGCAAATCAGTGTCGCATGCCTATTCCTACCGTGCTTAATTGCCCGCCTGGCGGGACCAACCGGGTTATTCAACTTCTTTCCAGGAATGCTTCCAACTCCTATGTGCGAACGCCGTATCTGGCAGAAGGCGTGGGCACGATTTACTACACCAGCATCATGTCCGAAGTGGGCTATTCGGCCCGGATGATCATCCAATACACGACGAACAGTTTGCCGGAAAACTGGCAGAACGCATGGACGAACAACTACAATAACTATCCCGCGCTGCCCACGCAGTTTACCAAGGGCACCAACGCGATCCCCGTTGTGCTCAACAACCGCAACGTGCGCTATGTGCGGTTCTGGCGGACGGATTATGGCCTCAGGTATAACAATACGTTGCCCACCACGCCTCTTCTCGGATCGATCTACATAGACAACATCTATGTTTCCCGTCCGCCCACGGATGTGGTGATCACCCAACTGCTGCAGAATCCCGGCTACCCGGCGCAGGATCAGGATGTGACCGTGCGGTGCCAGGTGGACGAAGTGGATTCCGCGATCCCGTCGGTCAACCGGTTGGTCCAGGTGCATTACAGTTGGAACAACGCAAACGGACCATGGACGCAGACCAACATGGTTCTGAATGGCGCAGGCGTGTACGAGAGGACGATTCCCCAGCTTGGCGCAGGCACGAATTATTATTACTTCACCTGTGATTTCGACGGGTATTCTTACAGCCGTGATCCAGACGGCCCCGCCTGCAACCTGCAAGCCAACCGGAACGAAAGGATTGGGCGGGCTGAACTGAAGCAGCTCAAATACGCGATCCGGCCTTTCCGCTCGGATGTGAGGGTCATGCAGGTGGTGACCAACGTCTCCGCGTCCGCCATTCCCATGGAGTTGGTGTCCAACCATCTGTGGCGCGTCCAGACGCCCGTCCAGGGCATCACGAGCCAGAGCTGGACGTTTGCCGGCGTGGAGGGCTACACGAACGGTGCAGCCGGTTACGCCGCCGCGCCGTGGACGTGGGGTGACAACGTGACGCCACCCAACCCCGCCAGCCGTCCGTTTAACGGAATTGCGGAGCGCGATGTGACTAACAAAATCGTGATTGCGGGGCTGTCGGACGGATTGCTGACGATCACGGTGAACAGTACGAACGGCAGCTACAACGCCGCGCAACCCTATGTGACGTCGCAATTCCTTTCGCCTGCGGGCGGGGCGGGACTGACGAACGGATCCCCGGTGACGGTCGTGGTGCAACTGACTGCGGCCTATGGCGCCGCAGTCGTCACGGGAAGCGTCGTGCTCTCCTACGCCTGGAACAACGGCAGCGTCATTACCCAGGCGATGACGGCGGTGGCGGGGACCAACCTCTATACGGTGACGCTCCCGCCCGCCCTCAACTCGTTGTCCTATTCTGTCGCCTGGCAGTACACGTTGAACGATGCGACTTACGCAGGGGGGTCGTCCGAAACCTTCAACATTGTGTCATCCACGCTGCTTGACTACGTGCGTTATGCCGATTTCGATGTGACCAACGCGGTCGCCATGGATAACGCCTGGGTGAATACGCCCGGAACGTCGAACTGGGTCTATACCATCGGGTCGAA
>CAYOIT010000329.1:0-4109 GCA_964404035.1 uncultured Verrucomicrobiota bacterium
GCTCGTGCCCGTGCCGTCCAGCGTGATGCCGAAGGAGCCGCCGGACTCTCCGATCACGCTGTAGATCGTCAGTGTGCGCGCCGTGCCGAAGGCATCGGTGCTGCGCAGCACTGCGTTGCTCCCCGTCAGCGTGAGCCCGAGATTGTTCGCGCCTGTCGCATGTCCGATCGCGGCAGCGGTGTCATAAGGCCGCAGCACGGCGCTCCCGCTGCTGCCCCCGAAATTGAAACGCGCCGTGCCGCATGTGCTGCTGTCGCCCTGGAACAGCCGGTTGACACGGAGTTCGCCCCGTACGAGGTTGAGCGTGCCGGTTGCCGTGTTTTGAACGGCAAGCCTCACGATCCCGCTGAAGCTGGCCGCCGCCGTCGCACCGTTGACAGTCAAAGTGCCCGTTCCTCCAAAACCGATGGCTGCGCTCGCATTTTCGGGCGCTGCATTCGTGCAGCAGAGCGCCCCGCCGGTCAGCGTGTACGTGCCGATCCCGGAGGAGAACTGCCCGATGAGAAGCGCGGAGTTGCCGCCTCCGGACTGGTTCCGGGCCACGACAACCACGCCGCCGTTCTGCTCGAAAACGCCCCCGCCCATACGGCCGATCTGAAAAAACGGATCCGAGGGGCTGGTCAGCGCTATCAGGCCGTCGCGGAACTGATAGCGTCCGGAAGTCGCCGCGCTATCGCGAGCCAGGCGCAGGGTTCTTCCGTAGAACTCCCCACCCGCATGCACGACAGTTCCCGTCAGGGTGCCAGCAGCTACTCCGACCGCGAACTCATCACCGAACAGTTTCGCCCCGTTGGTGATGACCAGCGTCGGCCCCGTCGCATCATTCCCCACAAACATGTCGGCCGTACTCGCCGCGTTGGAGACAACGCCCTGTACCTCCAGGGTGCCGTTTCCTTGCACCGTCGTTACCCCCGCATAGGTGTTCGTCGCGCAGAGGACGATCCGGGCGGAGGAGGCGACCGTGGTCAGCAGCGTGACCGCCCCGGGCCCGCTGATGGGTGCCAGCACCCGCAGTTCGCTATTGGCCGCCTGAGCATCCAGGTTCAGTCCGCCGCTCTGCACCGTGATGGCCCCGGCCAGCGACTGCACCGCATTCGGATAGAGTTGCCGGATCTCTCCGTTATCGACAGTCAGGTCCGCAAGGGTGACGGTCGTGTTGTTCTGCCCCTTATGCCAGAGCTTTCCGCCCGTTTTCAGCGTCAGCGACTGCCCGTCGAAGGTGTGATTCAGATTGTTCTCGGGGGTGCGCAGGGTCGCATTGTTCGTCACCACATAGTCGTTCGCCGCGGACGGCGCCTGCCCGTCCGACCAGCGTCCCGCCGCATTGAAAGAGGTCTGGCCTTGATTAGGATCACCCAGAGGTGTCAGATACACCGTCGCGGGAGGTGGATATAACTGCTCCATCGGAACGATTTCCCGTGTCTGCAGGTTGCTCTCCCACTCCAGCTTGCAGCAGGCTCCGCCATTGTTTTCAAAGTACTCCAGCACGAGATCAACCTTTTGGCCAGCTTCAAGAGAAAGGCTCCCTGAGTAATATTGGTTCCAGTCATCGACCCATCCGTCGATCACCAACTGACCGTTTATCCACAGGCGGCGGCCGTTGTCTGACCAGATGTGGAAGGTGTAGAGGCCGGAGTACCGCGGCTCAATCTGTCCGCTCCACCGAACGGAGAATTGATCCGGGTTGACGGCAGGATCGGGTGAGCCAGAACCCCAGTCGAAATCCACGTTCGCGTCTCTGCGTGTCACAACGGCTGGAGGAACCAAATCCATGTTGTTGAAGTACTCGGCTGTGAGTCCGACACCGCTGCCCAGCGGCGCTGAGGGCGGCGTTAGTGCGGAGGCGGGGATAACTTGCGTCACACCCTCCGGTGTTGTCCAAACCAGCCTCGCGACCGAGCCGCCGACACCCTGATAGTAGTCCATGCGGATGCGATAGAGCCGGTCGGCGGTCAACTGCAGCGTAACGGAATCCGTGGTCGACGCATGGTCAGTCCAGTTGTCAATGCACAGTTGATCGTCAAGCCACAGGCGGACGCCGTCGTCCGAGACCGTTTGCAGCGTGTACTCCCCCGTAGTCGGCGCACGCAGCACTCCGGTCCACCGGACGCTGAAACGCTCGGAGGAAATCCCGGGTTCGGGAATGGTTCCCGTCCAGTCGAAGTCGACAACGGGATCTATGCGAGACCGGACCATGCCCGTGAAGTTTGTCACGCTGAAATACTGCGCACGCACTCCGTTGGTGGACGGCGAAAGGACCTCGTAGGGAACGGTTGTCCACCGCGGGCTTCCAGGTGTAAGCCATTCGAGAACAACCGAACCACTGGCGACGTTGTCGAAGTACTCGAGCCGAAGCGGGTGGTGCTCGCCGCCGGCCAGCGCAATCCAGGCCTCGTTTGTCGTGACAGGATGACCCCTCCAGTCATCAATGATGCGTGTATCGCCGATCCAGAGACGGGTACCATCATCGGCAATTGTCCTGAATCCGTAGGTGCCGGTTGCTGGCGCGTGGACCCGTCCGGTCCATCGGAGCGAGAAGTTATCGATTGGCGCTCCCATGGCGGGAGCGCCCGTGCGGAAGTTGACCTCGACCATCATCTGCGTCGTGACCAGATAGGGCGTACCCGACAGACCGGCGTTACCGTATATCTCTGTGTGGAGGCCGGGCGGCTGGGCACCGGGCGCTTCGCCGGGTGCGGCCAGTGTTACTCCCGTGCGCAGAGGGATGCCCAGATTGGGCGTGTCGTCCGCATTCCAGTAGAAGCGCTGGATGCGTGTGCTGCGGTCGCTGTTCGTGTTGTTGCTGCTCGCCTTGCCGTGATAGACGTTCCACAATTCCTTGCCGTCCGGGGAGGTGGTAAAGGCGTTGTGCCCCGGCCCCCAGACACCGGTCGAGTCCGAATACTCGAAGATAGGGCGCGTCGATTTCTGCCAAGAGGCGGCATTCATATAGTTGCCGTCAACGTTGACCAGCAGACCGAGGCAGTAGGTGTAGGTTGAACAGCCGCTGGCGGAGTAAACGATCAGCGCCTTGCCGTTGCGATGCAGACAGATGGGCCCTTCGTTAACCCACCACCCCTGCCTCTCCCAACTGTAGGAGGGGCGTGAAAGCTCGACATGCTGCGGACCGTCCGGCGGCATCGTGTACGGATTGATCAGCGGTGTGATATAAATGCACTGTCCGTTGCTGCTGGTATAGCGCGAGTAGATCAAGTAGTTCGTCCCGTTGGATGGATGCGTCAGAATGGTCTGGTCGATGGCGGGGATGGAGGAACTCAGCAGACCCTTGTAGGTATAGCTTCCCATGGGATCCTGCGAGTTGCCCTCCAGCACAAACATCCTCTGATCAACCCCCGTGCTGCTGATGCTGCCGCAGGAGTAGACATACCACTTGCCGTTGAGATAGTGCAGCTCGGGTGCCCAGATGTGGCCTTTAATCTCGTGGTTGAACCCGAAGACGTTGACGGTCTGCAGAGGGCTGCCCATGCTCTGGAGCGTGGCGTGCTTGCGGATGGTCACATTGCCGCCGGTCGTGACCATCGAGTAGTAATACCCGCTATGATAAACCACATGCGGATCAGCGCTCTCAGCCGGCATAACCGGGTTCTGATAAGCCGCCCACGCCGCCGAAGCCATCAGCATCACAGAACAAAATGTTGATTTCATCGGTGTCTACTCATCACAGAGTTCGGCATCAGAAGAACCGGATCATTGTGCCCTTGGGCGCCGCGCCCTCTACGGCAAAGATCGTTCCCGCGCCCGTTACCCCGCTCGTGAACTGCGACGCCCCGTAAAGTTTGTTGCGCACCTGCAGTTCGCCGTTCACGCGGAAGGTCCTGACCGTGTTGACGCCGCTGACGAGGTCGAGCGTCGCGCCGGAAACAACCGTCAGCTCCGTCGCGGGCGGCAGCACGCTGGAGGCCGGCAGCCGCAGCGTGCCGGATTGCACAACGGTCGGACCGCTGTAGGTGCAGGCGCTCTGCAGGATGCTCGTGCCCGTGCCGTCCAATGTGATTCCAAAGGAGCCGCCCGACTCTCCGATCGCGCTGTGGACCGTCAGTGTGCGCGCCGTGCCGAAGGCATCGGTGCTGCGCAGCACCGCGTTGCTC
>CAYOIT010000330.1:0-4103 GCA_964404035.1 uncultured Verrucomicrobiota bacterium
TCACCACGATCAGCTCGGCGTCACGACCATAGCGGTCGGAGAAATACGGAAGGTAGGCCTCCAGCATCCGCCCGATGCGGGCCTCTTCATTGTGAGCCGGAACGATGATCGTCAACCGCATGGCTGCGATGATGCCAGAGTGAAAGACCAATGGAAAGTAAAGAGCCGAGGGGCAGGACCTATTCACGAGCGACGCAGAAAGAGGATGAAATCGGCTTCTATACACAGCGCCACTAGTCCTTGCGGATGTAGGCCGGGGCTGTGTCCCCGGCGCGCCGGCCACGCAGGGCCGGCCTACAACGAAGGCGCAAGCACTTCTGACGCCGTGTCTATCTCCGTCAATCGTATTGAAGTTGGCATCAGGCGTCGCTCACCACACCGCAACCGTCTGACGGATCGCGAGTTATGCTCTCTGACGAATCGGCCATGGCCGCGGGGGGAAGACAGCACAAAACGACGCGGCCTGTTCAGTCCCACGCGTCCGTGTGAATGTGTTCCGGCGAAAGACCGCGGGTTTGCAGGTCCGCTTTGAGACTCGCCAGCATCGGCGGCGGGCCCGAGAGGTAGAAGAGGGCAGATGTCAGAAACTGGCGGTCCAGGGTTGCGAGAAGCGGATCGAGAGAAATGCGGCCACCCAGCAACGAGGGAGCCGGGCACGCAGGGCCACGGACGGGCGGCGGGCGGGAAACCCCAAGACCGGACTCGGCAAACAAAAACGCCGAGAAGGTGGGGCAAGCCTTGACCTGCCGCTCGATCATCTCACGAAATAGCCAGAGGTCGGGAGTGCGGGCGCCGTAAACAAGCCACACCGTTCGCGACATGCCCGGCACAAGCGCCTCGATGAACGCCGTGAACGCACTGATGCCCGTGCCGCCCGCCATAAGCACCACGTCCCGGGTGTCATCGATGACAAATTCTCCATAGGGTAACTTGATCCAGACGTCGGCCCCTGGTCGCAACGCCTTCTCCATGCGCATCGTGTAGCGCCCTTTGACGGCGTAGCAAAGTCGGATACGCCGGCGATCACCGGGTGAACTGGCGATGGAAAAAACCCGCGAATCGGGCCAGAAACCGGATGGATCGTAATCGTCGATGGTCAGGTGCAGGAACTGGCCGGGACGAAAAGCGGGGACCGGCACCTGCGGCACAAGCGCCACGGTATACACGCGCTCCCCATGGTCGGTGACGGTTTCAACCGTGCATCGGATTTTCCGTGGCATGCTCATTCGATAAAGACCTAAGACCGGTCAACGCCTGCACCCGCAGCCCTTTGCCCTGTCATCCGTATTCCGCAAGAAACCCCTCAAACGTCGCCAGCATGTGCTCGATCATCGCATCAGTCAGGCCCGGATAGACGCCCACAAAGAACGTGTTTGACGTGATGGTGTCGGTATTGGTCAAGCCGCCCACCACACGGTGCGAAATGCCTTCATACGCCGGATGCCGCAAAAGATTCCCGCAGAACAGATTACGAGTCTCGATTCGGGCAGCCTCCAGTGCGCCGACCAGATCGGCGCGCGCAAACGGCGCCCCGGGTCGCACGGTGATGACATAGCCGAACCAGGACGGATCGGTCCCCGCGGGAGCCTCGTGGAGAATCAGGTGGTTCGCGTACTTCCGCAACCCCTCCCCGAGCCGGGCATGGTGCCCCTTTCGTATTGAAATGAACCGGTCAAGTTTCTCCAACTGCGCCACGCCGATCGCGGCCTGCATGTCGGTGACCTTGAGGTTGTAGCCGATGTGGCTGTACACGTACTTGTGGTCGTAGCCGAACGGCAGCGAACCGAACTGCTGATTGAACCGCTTGCCGCAGGTGTTGTTTTCGCCGCCCGTGCAGTAGCAGTCGCGCCCCCAATCGCGGTAACTCCTCGCGATCCGGGCCAGGTCCTCGTTACCGGTGACCACCGCACCGCCCTCGCCGAGAGTGATATGGTGGGCGGGATAGAAACTGAAGGTCGCCAGATCGCCGAACGTGGCGGTCAACCGGCCGCCCACGCGACTCCCCAGCGCATCGCAGTTGTCTTCAATCAGCCACAGACCGTGCCGGTCACACCAGTCCCGCACGGCATGCACCGGAAAGGGCACACCCATGGTGTGGGCCATCATGACCGCCTTGGTCCTTGGACTCAACGCCGCTTCGATCTTCTCCATGACCGGCACATACGTCCCCAGTTCAACGTCCACAAAGACCGGCACCGCCCCGTTCTGAATAACCGGGTTCACGGTGGTGGGGAACCCGGCGGCCACCGTGATGACCTCGTCCCCCGGATTAACCCGGCGCTCTTTTAGTTTCGGTGAAGTCAGCGTCGAAAAGGCGACCAGGTTGGCTGACGATCCCGAGTTGACCAGCAGGACGTTATCCAGGCCCAGGTAGTCCCCGAGGCCGGCTTCAAACGCCTCCGCATAACGGCCGGCCGTGAGCCAGAAGTCCAGCGAGGAATCCACGAGATGGACCAACTCGGCTTCGTCAAACACGCGTCCGGCATACCGTACAGGGCTTTCACCTGGCTGAAATGGCTGAACCGGAGCGGCCGCATGATACTGTTTGACGAGATCAAGGATCTGGCGGCGAAGCGCCTTGCGATCAGTCATGGAGTCTGCCTCTCTGCATCAAAGGAATTCATTCCCGAGGTCGCGGCTTTGTCATGCATGCGGCGCCGGAAGGGGTCCTGTGCGAGAAGAGGGCTATTCAAGACAACGCCTTTCCTTCCGCCGCCCACGGACGGCCCAAGGTGCGGGCTTTCCCGGCATACTGTTCAATTTGCTCTATGGTCAGCGCGTTCACCGCCTGCGCATCCGACAGACCGCCCGCACGCCGGTACCATGCCACCGTTTGCTCAATGGCCTCGGAAAAGGACCATGATGGAGCCCATTGCAGAGACAGGCGCGCCTTATCAATCGCCAGGCGTAACTGGCCGGCCTCGTGAACCGCCGTAGGGCTGCTCTGGTCTTCCCAACGCCCGGGCAGGTGCTTCAGCAATTCCTCCACGACCTCCCGCACAGAGCGATTGGCCTCGCCCTCGGGGCCGAAGTTGAACGCCGAATCCAAGTCCGAAGTCGGGCACCGGCGAGCAGAGGTCAGATTGGCCGCCAGCCAAAGATACCCGCCGAGGGGTTCCAGCACGTGCTGCCAGGGGCGTATCGCCTGCGGATTACGCACGGGCGCCGGCAATCCCCGCGCCAGCGCCCGGAGGGTGTCCGGCACAATCCGGTCCTGAGCCCAGTCGCCGCCGCCAATAACGTTGCCGGCTCGCACGGTGGCGATCTTGACGGGATGCCCGGCGAAGAACGAGCGCCGCCATGACGCCACAGCTATTTCGACCGCGGCCTTGCTGGAACTGTAGGGATCGTACCCTCCCAGAGGGTCGTTTTCCCGATAACTGTACGCCCATTCCTGATTCTCGTAGCACTTGTCGGTGGTGATAAACACGGCGCCGCACGGTTTCCGCAGCGATCGCAGCGCTTCGAGTACGTGGAGGGTACCCATGACGTTGACGGCGTACGTATGGACAGGATCTTCATACGAGGCCCGGACCAGGGGCTGCGCCGCAAGATGGAACACGAAATCAGGCTGAGTGGCGGTGAGGGAGGCGGCAACGGCCGCTGGATCGCGAATATCCTGCAGTGCCTGCTTGATTCGTTGCCCCAACCCCAGCGCATCGAACAGGGCTGGCGAAGTGGACGGGGGCAATGCATACCCGTGAACCTTGGCGCCCAGATGCAGCAACCAGGCGCACAACCACGACCCCTTGAAACCCGTCGAGCCGGATACCCAGACCGTCCTGCCCTCGAAGACATTATCAAACATTGTCAGCCCTCCCCACCCGGCTCAGTCGGGCACCGACCCAGTGAATCAGGCCTCCCCCGTCCTCGGGCACCGGGTCAACGCCCGTGTGCAGATCAGCATCACGGCCCGGGACAACGATGGTCAAACGCATGTCGGCGATCATGCCAAACGAGGCCGCCAAAGGGAAGGAGGAAGGGCGGAGGCATTCAAGGCCTCGAGGCGCATTGTCCTCAACCGTCTCTCGCGCCGCCGGCGCCATCGTTCTCAGCCCTGCAGGAACCGTCGCGCACACACATCGAACTGCTCTTGAATCTCC
>CAYOIT010000331.1:0-4099 GCA_964404035.1 uncultured Verrucomicrobiota bacterium
GGCGTTCGTAATCCACCGTGGAGCAGCAGGCCACGATGCCGCGCTGAACATGGCGTCCCATGGTCTGGCGGTAGAGGTAAAGCTGCGGTGCCGTCTCGTGAACCAGGATCCCCTCCTTCTGAAAACGATGGAGCGTATCCCGGCCTTTGGCGTAGACCTCATCCGAGTAGGGATTGACGCCGGCCGGCATGTCGATCTCGGACCGGGAGACATGCAGGAAACTCACCGGGTTGTCGGCGGCCAGGGCTTTGGCCTCCTCCGTGTCGACAACATCGTATGGAACGGCGGCGATTTCTTCGGCGAGGTCGGGTCGCGCGCACCACGCTTTGAACGGTTTGATCTGCATTGCTATTCTCCCGGTGGGTACTGAGACGGCGATTGTGGGCATAATTGAGGGCAAGTCAAGTCTTGCAAGCAGGGCCCCATTGTCCTAGTGAAGTTCAGGTTCAAGGGAAAGACGGGCGGGGAGGGGACGCTAATGAGGACGAAAAGAACGAATCGGGGTGCTGCGATCGGGCGGGTGGTGACGCTCATCCTGATTCTCGGGGCCGTGAGGGCCCTGGCCAACGACTTCTATGTGACCGCCGATGGTGACGATGCGCATCCCGGGACGGCCGAGCAACCCTTCAAGACGCTCCAGGCGGCTTCCGCCGTCCTGGAGCCCGGCGATACCTGCCGTGTGGGGCGCGGTCTCTACCGCGAAACGGTGCGGCCGGCTCGCTCAGGCAAGTTCGACAAACCGATCCGGTATGTGGTCGCCACGGGCGAGACCGTAACCGTCACGGGGGTGGACGAGTTGGCCGGGGTGTCTTCCGAGTCGAATGCCGTGGCACGGACGCGAACCTGGGGCCTGGATCTTGAGGGACGGGCGCTGGTCGAGGTCAGCGGGTTCGTCTTTCAGTCCGGCGGCATCAACCTGACCGGGGCAAGTTACTGTCGTGTGGAGAACTGCGAGGTGTGGGCGGGTGGCGGTGGTTCAGGGACGAACACGCCGGCGGAGGGGCTCACCCCGGCGGCCCCGCGGGAGTGGGGCGGGGCCATCCGGATCGGGGGCAAGGAAAACGAGGTAGTTCGGTGTTCGGTGATGGGGAGCGAGGGGCACGGTATCGTTTTTCTGCCGGGTTCGGTCAACAACCGCGTGGTGGGTGCCTTTGTGAGGGACGCGACGAACGGCTATGGGATCGTCATTGCCGGGACAGCGCAGACGGTGCGCCGTGCCACGGTAACGGACTGTTCGGAAGGCGCTGTGCTCTGCAGCAACCTTTACAATGGCCGCCTGCTGAACAGCGACCTGCAACGCACCAGCCGGAATAGCGAGCGACGGCCGATCGTGCGGATCATGGGCGACGGCAAGGGGGCCATCGTGGCCTACAACTGGATTCATGACAATGCCTCGAACGGCGGCGACGGGATCCTGATGGAGGGGCCGGTCGAGAACTATCTTCTGCACCGTAACGTTATCTGGGGGAATCCGGGCAGTGCCCTGCGGCTGCGGGGCCCGGTTCAATACTGCCTGATCTTCAACAACACCTGTGCCCGGAATGGAACCGCCCTTGAACGGGAGGCGGCGTCCGGGACCGGGGGCCTGAAGGGGTTGCGTCTGTTCAACAACCTTTTTGCGGGTACGGTGTGGCCGGGGACGGGGGACAAGCCTGGCGAAGGGGTGCTTTGGGAAAACAACTACGTGGGAACGGCTCCCGGGTTTGTGGATGAGTCCGCCGGCCAGTTCAGCCTGACCGCGGAGTCGCCCTGCATCGATGCCGGCCAGGACGAACCCGAGCTGACCGATGCCTACAGCGGGCGGAGCCCGGATGCGGGGGCTTACGAATTCGGTCGCGATTACCCGGTGCCCGGCGGCCGCAGCAAGGACGACACGAGCGACTAGTTTCCCTGAGGGATACGAAGGTGGAGAGAAGACAATGAAGCTGACCGCGCTAGGGTTTGACGACTGGTTTGAGGAACGTTCCGCCTCCCTCCTGCAAGCGGGGCAGAGTCTGGCGCGTGTCATGGCCGTCGATAGGGGGGCCTTTCTCGTCCGGACTCAGGACGGCGAGACGCATGCGGAACTCGCCGGCCGGTTGCGTTTCGCCGCGGAGTCGGCTCTCGATCTGCCGTGTGTGGGCGACTGGGTGTGCGCGCAGAGCCATGCTTCGGGCGGTCCCGCCGTGATTCACAGCGTCCTCCCGCGGAAGACGTTCCTGCGCCGGAAGTGCCCCGGCAAGACTGTGGATTCCCAGATGATCGCGGCGAACATTAATGTGGCCTTCATCGTTCAGGCCTGTGGCTACGACTTCAACCTGGCGCGGCTTGACCGGTATCTTGTGATGGCGAACGAGGGCGCGATTGAACCGTGGATCATCCTGACCAAGACCGACCTGATCCCGCCCGAGCAACTCGATCAGGTGCTCGGGCAAGTGCGGCATGCCTGCCTCACCACCCCTGTTGTCTCCCTCAGCAACACCACGGGTGCCGGCCTGGCCGAATTCCGTGCGCTCCTTGCCCCCGGCGGAACCTACTGTCTGCTTGGCTCCTCGGGCGTCGGGAAGACCACACTCATCAACCGATTGATCGGATACGATGCGCTGGACACCAAGGCCGTCAGCGTGACGGGCGAAGGCGTCCACACTACTTCCCGCCGCCAGTTGCACCTTCTTGAGAATGGCGCGATGCTGATTGATACACCGGGCATGCGCGAGTTGGGGCTTCTCGGGACAGGCGACGGGCTGGACCACACGTTCATCGACATTCGCGATCAGGCCATGAGTTGTCGCTTTGCGAACTGCACGCATACCGGGGAACCCGGATGCGGCGTGCGCCTGGCAGTGGAGAACGGGACCCTGGACGAGGACCGGTATCAGAGTTACCTCAAGCTCAAGAAGGAGACCGACTTCCATGATCTCTCCTACGTCGAGAAGAGGAGGAAGGACAGATCATTCGGTCGATTCATCAAGTCCGCCAAGAAGAGCCTGAAGGAGTGAGAGCCCGCCATCGCCGGTCACCCATGGGAGGGCGCGCATGTTGCGCGCCGCGGACCGATTGTCTTGTTGGCGCCAGCCAACCTTCGGAGTTCACTATTCTCGCATCGATCTAAGAACCGAGGAATCGAAACTCATCGGTCCTTCAGCATAAATAAGCCTGGATGCGCGAGGTCGCTTTGGCTCGTGAAAATACGTGAATCCGATTTCCAAGAATCGGACTGCATTAGCACTTACATGACCGTCTGAGTTCCCGTCTGCAATGACTTTGACCCATCCATTCGTACCTGGCACAAAGGCAACGGTATCCAGCAGGACCCATTGATTGGCGTGCCTCGCTTGGCTCACGATCAGAGTGGTGGTGCCCATGGCGCCAGCGATGTCCACCTGCACGTTGTTCGTCCGGTGGCCGTTCTTCTGCTTCGGCCACCACATGTATACCTCACAATACCGACAATTCGCAGGGATCGTCGGACGGAACATCACCCACTTCTTTCCATTGGTTGAGTTTCCGTCATGGAGATAGCTAATCCGCCAGTATTCAGGGGCATACGCGTTTCTCCCCCATAAACCCGTTTCGGGGAAACCTAGCATGTCCGCATTATGCACCACCACCTCTACTGGGATGTGCAGCGTCATCGGGAAGCTGTTCGTCCGCGCAGCAGTTTCGGCCTCAGCCGTTACCGTCAGGCAGAACACGGCCATCACGACGACACCGGCGAGGGTGCTTGCCGTTGTGGCCACGGGGATATAGGTGTTGATCGCTCGGAGCGCGCCTGCGATCAGCGCACGGCTTATGCTAATGAGTGGCATAGGGATCCTTCTCTAAAGCGCATTACGTCCTCTCCTTCATCTGAGCGAATGGTGCTCGATGGGATGGTGCCTGGCTATGGGGTCTTCACCCCATGGACGCCGCACATCAGGAGGAAAGCTTCTTCAACGGGCCTACGAAACCTCAGCGCCGCTCCAACAATGGGGAATAGGGAAGGGGAATAGGGACAGGCTTAGAGAGGCTTAGGGATAGGGACAGGCTAATAGTAAAGTAATATATCACTAGACGTATTGCTAAATAATGCTAGGGTTACTTCTGGATCGGGGTGAACCCCGTGAGGAGGTATCCATGC
>CAYOIT010000332.1:0-4080 GCA_964404035.1 uncultured Verrucomicrobiota bacterium
TATCAGTGGTGAATAAGTCTTCTGTCTGCTGTTCTGAAAACCGGGGAATCTCCTGCCAAGTTCAGGCTATTGACAACCTTCCTTCGTGGGATAGCATGATCTTTTCCACTGAATGCCTTTATGACAAAGTCCTCCACCCGCCGCCTGGCCTGTTTTGTCACCCCGCACGGACTGGGTCACGCTGCCCGGGCCGCCGCCGTTCTGGCCGCTTTGCAGCAACGCGATCCCGACCTCGGCTTCGACGTGTTCACGACCGCCCCCGCCGACTTCTTTGCCGCTTCCGGCTGCCGCCATCTGACCATTCACCACGAAAGCCTCGACATCGGGTTCGTGCAGCGGACCGCCATGGTCGAGGATATTCAGGAAACCTTGCTGCGCCTGAACGCTTTCCTGCCTTTCCCGGCCGCCCTGGTAGAGCGCCTGGCCAGGACCGTACGGGACGCCGGCTGCACGGCCCTCATCTGCGACATCGTCCCGCTCGGGGTGGCCGTGGCCCAAGCCGCCGGCATCCCTTCGATGCTGATTGAGAACTTCACGTGGGATAACCTTTACGAGCATTATGCGCCGCGGTATCCGCGGATGCAGGCCCACGCCGACCTGCTTCGCCGCTGGTTCTCCTCCGCCGATCTCCACATCCAGACGACCCCCATCTGCCACCGGGCCACGGCGGCAACCTTCACCACGACCACCCCGGTGGGCCGACCCGCGAAGACCGAACGGGAGCTGGTTCGCCGCGAGCTGGGTATTCCGCGTGGGAAGAAGATGGTGCTGATCACCATGGGGGGCGTCTCGGAACGCACACCGTTACTGGCACACATGGCCCATCGGGATGACCTCGTCTTCGTGGTGGCCTGGGGCGCGCCGCGGCAGCACTTGGTCGGCAATGTGATTTGCCTGCCGCTGGTGTCCTCCTTCTATCACCCCGATCTGGTGCAGGCCGCGGATGCCGTGATCGGCAAGGCCGGCTACAGCACCCTGGCGGAGGTTTATCAAGCGGGCGTGCCCTTCGGTTACCTCTCCCGCCAGAACTACCCTGAAATGCCCGGCCTGGTGGGATTCATCGAACAGAACATTCCCAACCGTGAACTCCACGACCCCGACCTCGGCGAAGGAGTGGAGCCAGGCTTTGTCGATCACCTCCTGGCACTTCCCCGCCATCCGCCCGTCCAGACCAATGGCGCCGACGAAATCGCCGATTTCCTTATGAAGGTTCATGTGAGGAAAACTCTGTGGTAAGCGGCAGCCCCGGGGCGGCAATCCGTTGCGGCAGCGGCGCCAAAGGATTGGCGCCCTCCAGAATATGACAACCATACGTGTTCCCTCCTTGGAGGGCGCCAATCCCTTGGCGCCGCGTCCCTACCTGGCCGATAAAGGGACCTTCTCTTACGGGTTAGGCACCACTGATAGGGAAATCAAGAAATCCAAACGGGAGAAGCCCAATGTTGCGGCATTTTTCTGGCGTGGAATACACCCCATAAAAATGCCGCAACCCTTTTCCGGGAATCGGTGAAAGAATTCCGAAAGCCTCGTTGGGCGATGTGTTCGTCTGGTGTTAGCCAGACGAACACATCGCCCAACATAGTCTCTTCAAGTCCGGATTTCTTCATTTCCCCATCAGTGGTGAAGAACTCTTCGACCTGCCTGAGACTCGAAAGCAGGGACATATCCTGCGAAACCCCCTCTTGACATATTTCCCTCACGCTATATATTTTGTCGAAATATGTTGACGGCGAAAACAGAGACTCCAGCGAGAGCGCCCAAACCATCGCGTTTGCCTCAAACCATGTTCGACTTCTCGATCTTGCGCGAACTGCGCAAGCGCAGCGGCTGGACGATCGCGGATTTGTCGCAGCACACGGGGCTTTCCTCCGCCGTCATCTCGAAACTGGAGCGCAACCAGACGGCGGCCGAACTGGCCACCCTCTTCAGCATCAGTCGTGCCTTCGGCATGAACACGACCGACCTGCTGACCCTGGCCGAAGCCCGGATGGCGCACAAGACCGCGGAGACCACTTATCGGACCGGCGCCTTTCAATTCCGCAGAATCCAGTATGGAAATGTCAGTGCGCTCCTCGGCGAGGCCAGTGCCGGCAGCAACGTTTCCAAACCTGAAATCCATGAAGACGACCTGGAACTCTGCTGGGTCCTGCGCGGCCAGGTCAAGGTGACCCTCCCGCACGAGCATTACATTGTGAAGACCGGCGATTGCGTTCAGTTTGACGCCGTGCTGGAACATACGTACGAAGTCATTGAGGACTGTCAGATCCTGATTCTCCATCTGCGCAAAGGAAAGAGGTTCTAGCCTTATGAAAATACCCAAGTCGATCACCGCGTCCGCTCTGGCCCCGAAACTCGAACGCTTCTGGGCGCTCTCCGCGGCGAAAATCAGATTGATGGAAACCAGCTACGATGACCGCCAGGGGTCGCCGGTGTTCACCGTGAAAGGGAAGTACACCACCCGCGGCTGGACGGAGTGGACCCAGGGGTTCCACTTCGGCTCGTCGCTGTTGCAGTTCGATGCGACCAGGGATGTCGCCTTTTTCGAACTCGGCCGCCACCGCACGCTCACCCAGATGACCCCGCACCTCACCCACTTCGGCGTGCACGATCACGGGTTCAACAACATCAGCACCTACGGTACGCTGCTGCGCCTCATCAACGAGGAGCGCACTCCCGAGCAGGCCTGGGAACGCCGCTTTCACGAGCTCGCCCTCAAGGTCTCGGGCGCGGTGCAGGCCCGCCGCTGGACCGCCCTCCCGGACGGCGGTTATGTTTATTCCTTTAACGGGCCCCACTCGCTCTTCGCCGACACGATCCGCTCCATGCGGGTCCTGGCCGTCAGCCATCTGCTGGGCCACGTCATGATGGGCGAACGCGACCAGCCCATCTCGATGCTGGAGCGCCTGATCCAGCACGCCACCGCCACCGCCCGTTACAATGTCTATTTTGGCGAGGGGCGCGATGCCTACGATAAGCGGGGCCGCGTGGCCCACGAGAGCATCTTCAACCTCAACGACGGCTCCTATCGGTGCCCCAGTTCGCAGCAGGGCTATTCGCCCTTCACCACCTGGACCCGCGGACTCGCCTGGATCCTCCTCGGATTCGCCGAGCAGCTGGAATTCCTGGCCGCGCTGCCCGACACGGAGTTTGCCCCCTTCGGCGGACGCGCCGCCGTGGAGGCCCTGTTCCTGAAGACCGCCCGGGCCACCGCCGATTTCTACATCGCCGAAACCCCCACCGATGGGATCCCCTACTGGGATACCGGTGCGCCGGGCCTGGTGAACCTGGGCAAGTACCTGAAGGCGCCCGCCGACCCCTTCAACACCTCCGAGCCCGTCGACAGTTCGGCGGCCGCCATCGCCGCGCAGGGACTGCTGCGCCTGGGCCACTATCTGAAAAAGACGGACGCCGCGGCCGCCTCCACCTACGAGCGGGCCGGCCTCCAGGTCATGTCCACCCTGCTCGAAGAGCCCTACCTCAGCACCGCGGAGGACCACCAGGGGCTGATCCTGCATTCCGTCTACCACCGGCCCAACGGCTGGGATCACATTCCCGCCCGTCGCAAGGTGCCCTGCGGCGAATCCAGCATGTGGGGAGACTACCATGCCCGCGAGGCGGCGCTCTACGTCAAGCGGCAGATTGAAGACAAACCGTATCTCTTGTTCTGGAACATCATCAAAGGAAGGAAGCCATCATGATCGTTGCGGATCTCTCCACCATCGCCGGGCGTACTTACCCCGCCCGACGACGCACCCAGAATATCGTGGGCGGCGTTTCGCCCATCCAGGCCACCAACTTCGCCATGGGCTACGTGACCCTGGACCCTGACGGCGGCCAGGTCCCCTGGCACAACCAGGCCCAGGAGGAAGTCTACTTCATTGTCGAGGGCACCGGTGAGATGTGCCTCGGCACGGAACGGAAGATCCTGACCACCGGTCAGGCGGCCTACATTCCGTGTGGCGTCTTCCACCAGATTTCGAACGTCGGGCAGACGCCGCTCAAGATGATCTACTGTTACGGACCATCCGGCGACGTGGCTCACTGGAAGCAGGAATTGGCAGGCACCCTGCCCAAGGCCGG
>CAYOIT010000333.1:0-4074 GCA_964404035.1 uncultured Verrucomicrobiota bacterium
AATTATGTGGAGTTGCTGGTGTGTTGGCTGGGTTTGACATATCGCTCCGCATTTGGCATTCTCCCGTCAATGAATTCAACGCTGGTTGCCGTTTCCAGTCGGCTTGGCGGAGAGTGTACGCCTGAGCCGGACAATAAGCGGTTTTGTGGCGCGCACGAATTCAAATAACCGACAAGGAGCAGACCATGAGCGATCCGGACGTTTCATCCTCTACCCCGCCGCCGACCGGCATGCACCGCAAGGCGCTTGTGAGCTTCGGACTTTTCGCCCTGTTCTTTTTCGTCTATTTGGGTGCGGCCGTGGTGCAGACGCCATCCTGTAAGGGCATCGCCTCACGCCCTGTGTTCGGGATGCCGTTCGGACTGCTCATCTCGCTGATGATCTTTCCGGTATCGTGGCTGTTGATTGCAATCTGGTTCAAAAAGGCGCGGTAACACCATGTTTTATCAACTTGCTGCTGTTCCCGTCTCCCCTGTACTTGCCGTGGCCAACCAGGACGCCGCCATGAGCGGCGCCCTGAACACGGGCATTGTCATCGGGTTCATCCTCTTCTTCGTGGTGGCCAGCATTGTCATCACCTGGTGGACCAGCCGCTCGACCAAGTCCGCGAGCGATTTCTACGTGGCCGGGAAAGGGGTTCCCTGGGTCCAGGTCGGCATCGCGATGGTGGGCAGCTATCTGTCCGCCGCCAGCTTCCTCGGCTGCGCGGGTGACATCGGCGTGTTCGGCATCGATTCGATCTGGCTGTCCATCGGGTTCTTCGGCGGCTATATGGCCGTTCTGCTGCTGATCGCCGGGCCCTTGCGCAATGTGGGTTCCTACACCGTTGCTGGCGCGCTGCACCGGCGCTTCCCGGATGACCGCGTCAAGTTGGCAGTCATGGTCTGCACCATTGTAATCTCCACCTTCTATCTGGTTCCCCAGATGCTGGGCGCCGGTTTGCTGTTCGAGATGCTGCTGGGCTGGAATTTCGTCGCGGTGACGGTCGGCCTCGGCGTGCTCATGAGCGTCTACATCATCTTCGGCGGCATGAAGTCCACCCTTTACAACCAGGTCATCCAGGCGGTGTTTCTCTGGATCGCCATGGTGTTGCTGACCGTCATGGCCTTCTTTATCGTCGGCGACGGGTCATTCTCGGGCATCCTGAAAACCGCCCATGAGGCGGTTCCGCCCCTCCTTGCCGGAAAGAATCCGGAGGCCGTGAAGGCGATCGCCGGCCTGTCGGCCGAACAGGCCATTATCGCCGTCCGGCAGGTGATGCCCACCGCCGACAGCGTGATGAGCATCGGTGTCAAGACCGACAGCACGCTCGCCATGATCAGCACCGTGATCGCGCTCGTGTTCGGAACAGCGGGGCTGCCGCACATCCTGATCATGTTTTTCACCGTCCCCAGCGCGCGGGCGGCCAAGAAGAGCGTGACCCTCTGCATCGTGGCCCTCGGCATCTTCTACCTCTGCGCCATCATACTTGGCTTCCTGCTGTTCCCGGCCATCTACCCCAAGCTGGTCAGTTGGATCGCGCAGGGATCGACCGGGGTCGGCCTGGCCAAGAACATGGCCGTGCTGGAGATCAGCCGGATGGTGGGCGGCCCTTGGCTCATGGCGATCGGCGCGGCAGGCGCCGTCGCGGCGATCCTGTCAACCGCCGCCGGGCTCATGATCACGGTGGCCTCCTCCATCAGCCACGACCTCTACAAGGTTTACATCAACCCGAACGCCAGCGAGAGGCAGGAGCTTGGCATTGCCAAGGTCACCACGCTGGCAATGTCGGCTATCGCGGTAGGCCTGGCGGTTCTCCTGAAGAACGAGAACATCGCCTGGCTGGTGATGCTGGCTTTTGGTATCGCCGCGAGCGCCATCTTCCCGGCCATGCTGGCCACCTTGTGGTGGAAGCGGACCACCCGGCAAGCCGTGCTTGCCAGCATCCTGACCGGCCTGGCGGTGTCGGTGTTGTTCATCGTGCTTCTGCTCGTCCAGGGGGTCAAGTACAAGTTCTTAGGGCTGCCGGTTGCAGGTGGCCCCGGGATCTTCGGCGTCAGCGCGTCATTCGTCGTGCTGATCGTCGTCAGCCTCTTGACCCAGGATACCGGCAAGGAGCCGGAGAAGTTCTTGGCTCTGGCGCATAAGGCGGATGTGGACTGACCCTCCTTGCCGCCCGCCCGGGGAGGGCGGGCGGCCTGATGACCGTGGACACCTCTGTCCGGAAGATAAAGGCCTTAGACGCAGTTTTGCGCATTCGAACGTGGCATGTTCTCCAACCTGAAATCGCTGTTTTCTGCCGATTCCAGCCGGTTTAACATCGGTTCAGGCGAGCGCACACCCGTGGCTGTAAAAAAACGCTTCCCGATCACCTACAGCTGGCGCCGTTTTGTGCTGGGCATCGTGTCCCCCGCTATCCTTGTGCTGGCGCTTTTCGTGCTGGCCATCTTCGGCGTCGTCACGCCGACGGTCGAGCGGGCGATCACCGACCGGAAGAAGGAGATGATCCGGGAGCTCACGGTGGCGGCGTGGGGGATCCTTGCTGAATGCGGGCGGCAGGAAATGGCCGGCGCGCACACGCGGGAGCAGGCCCAGCAGCTCGCCCTGACTGAAATCCGCCACCTGCGCTACGGCAGCGAAGGCAAGGACTACTTCTGGATCACCGACCTGCGATCTGTCATGGTCATGCATCCCTACCGCGCGGAACTCGACGGGACGGATGTTTCCGGTTACCGCGATGCGGCGGGCGAGCCCGTGTTCATGCGGTTCGTCGCCATCGCCCGCGAGCAGGGGGAGGGCTACGCCTCCTACCAGTGGCAGTGGAAGGACGACCCGAAGCGGATCGAGCCCAAGCTCTCGTTTGTGAAGCTGTATGAGCCCTGGGGGTGGATCGTCGGCACGGGTGTCTATCTGGACGACGTTCGGGCGGAAACCCGGCGCCTGACCGGACGTTTGACCCGGATCTCCCTTTCCATCGCCGCCATGCTGGCGGTACTCCTGTTCGTGATCGGGCGCCAGAGCTACGGCATCGAGCGTCGACGGCGACAGGCGGAGCATGAGCTGCGGGAGTCCGAAGCGAGATACCGGCTACTGGTGGAGTCTGCGGCGGAGGGTATCCTGCTGGTCGCGGACCGGTGCGTCCGGTTCTGCAACAAGCCTGCCTTGGCGATGCTGGGATTGGAGGAGGACGCCTGCCGGGGGCGGCCGGTCCTCGAGTTGCTGGCCCACGGGCACCCGGGCTCCTCGGCGCTGGCGGAGTGGCTGGAAAGGGGCGTAGGGAAAGCGCGGTTTGACGCCTTGATGTTGGTGCCCGAAAAGAAGACTGTTCCCGTGGCACTGGCCGTCTCCACCGTGCCGGTAGGCGGCCAGACCGGGCTGCTGGTCAGCATCCGGGACTATCCGCGCGTGGCGGGCGTGGTGGATCCGCCCCCGTTCGGGGCGCTGTTGGCGCTGATCAGAGCTTCCGGGACAGATGAGTTGCTCAAGCAGTCGCTACCCGGAACTGGAGTGGACCGCGAGGGCGTTCCGGTCTCTTTCCATGATCTGTTGAAGCTGGATGGCAGCAGCCTGCCACTGCTCATCCGGAAAGTCCAGGAGGCCGCTGCGCTGGAGGAGATCCAGCGGTTCTGTGCGCTTGCCACCGCTTCGGTCAGGCTGCTCTTGGCCGCCGGCGCCCGGGCCAGCCACATCACGGGGTTTCTCTCGACCCTGTGTGACGCGGTGATCGTCCGGCTGATCGCTTTGGCCGAGTCGGATCTGGGACCGGCTCCGGTGCCGTATGCGTTCCTCGCGCTGGGGAGCACAGGACGGGGTGAGCAGACCCTCGCGACGGATCAGGACAACGCACTGGTGTATGCCGATCCCGTGCCCGGTGCCGAATCTGCCTGCGACGTCTATTTTCATGCGCTGGCCAGCCGGGTTTGCGACGGCCTTCACGCTGCGGGCTATACGTATTGTCGCGGCGAGGTCATGGCCCGAAACCCCAAGTGGTGTCGGCCCCTGAGCCAGTGGCGCTTTTTGTTTGACGATTGGATCGAGCAGAGCACGGCCGAGGCGCTCCAGTCCGTGAACATCGTCTTCGATTTCCGGCATGCG
>CAYOIT010000334.1:0-4066 GCA_964404035.1 uncultured Verrucomicrobiota bacterium
CAACCGGTGTCTGGGCGCCCGCCGGCGTGGCGCCCGCCACGGCCAACGCCAGAAGTTTCGCCAGCACAACCGGAAACTGCCAGTGTCTTCCCATGTTCGATCTCACTTCTTTCCGCCGCATGACATCAATTTGTAAACTGCATCGAGTAGAGGTCGGCATCCTTCAGGACGAACCGCAGCCGAACCGGTGTGCCGGTCAGCGCGCCCACGTCGGATTGGCCATTCCAGCTCATGACCCCCTGGATGTCGTCCCCTTGCTTCTCCGGGAAGTCGGCCAGGGCAAAGCCCGTGACGGGCACCCCGTTGGTATTCTGGATTTCCACCCGGATGCTGCCGGCCGCCGCGGTGGCATAGTTCAGGACGAGCCGACTGCCGGAGAACACGAATGGCTTGGTGATCATCTCCCCGCCGGCGGAACCGGCGTTTACGGAGGCGAACCCGTCCAGCCGCCAGACCCAGCGCCTGACTCGCGGGTTGCCCATCACCCGCGTACCCCAGCATGCGCGTTCATACGTGTAGCCCGACAGTTCGTTTGTGCCTGTCTGGATGAATCCTCGTACGGGCCACATGGTTTTCCATGCCCAATTCCCGAAATCGAGCCCGGGCCTAAAGACCGCTTCCATGAAGGTGCGGTCCCAGTTGAGACCGTCCCGGCTGGTCATGAACATCCCTTCGGTAAGTTGCTTTGGGCGCCCCCCCAGGTCCCAGTCCGCCAACTCCGGCAAACTGCGGCCAAGGATGTCGCGGGGGGCTATCACGACATAGAGATGCGGCGCGCGAAAATACTGCTCGGCGCAGAATTGGTATATGTGCTCCGCAACCGCGTCTCCCCCCGACGCGTCTTTGAACCGGAGCAGCACCGGCGAGGACCAGGTCGTCAGATTTGTGGACAGGAGGCGCTGCACCCACCGGATGCCACCCGACAGGTCATATCCACCGGTCAGGCCGGTCGTCGGGTTGTAATAGATACGCAGATACGCGACGTATTGCCCAAGGTTGGAATCCCAAAACACCACATGCCCGTCATCGCCCTTCGCCACTTCATAAAAGGGACTCGTCTTCCGGGTCCAGAGCAATCCGTCGGGCGAGCTGGATATGAAGAATTGTATGCGGGTCGTATTGAAGTCGTGGACCAATCCAAGGAATTTGTCCTGGGCAGGGGCGTTCGGATTGTCATTCAAATAGGCAATCGGAGGGACCAACCGCTGAACCAGCCCCTGGGGGTCCTCCGGAAGCATATTGTTCTCCGCGGAACCCTTGAAACTGGTCAGGCCGAACGAGGGAACCTCCCAGGTGACTCCGTTGCTGCTGGTCCGGAAGCAGGTTACAAAGGGGTATTCGGGTGAACTGACCGCGGTATTGGTTATATGCCCGGCCTCGTAGTAGCAACGGAAACGATCGCCGTCCTTGACCAAGCTATGCCGAGAGCATCGATTACCCTCCCAAGGCATATCGTTCTGAAACACGATGCCCTTGTCCACGGGCCGGTGCATCTTCAGACTGGCATTGTCCAGCGTCTGAATGAGATAGCGGTCGACGAACAGTTCCAACCTCCCGCCGATATTGGTGGCTGTCGTCTGGGCACTCGCCGGCGCGGCACCCGCCGCGCCCAGCGACATGACCGCCGCCAGTACCGCCGCCAAATCGCGCTGTCTCCTCATCGCTTCTTTCCTTTCAACGTGCCGGAGGTCGCGCGTACTCCCGGTGCCTGCGTATCCGCCGCCGCCCATCTGGCGTAGAACGTAACGGCCTCATTCGCCGCATAGGGTCCTCCCGCGACACAATTCGTACCGCTGCCGTCGGCGGCCGTGTTCCAGCCGGCGAAGGTGAAGCCTGTCCTGGCCAGGGTGATGTTCGAGGGCAGCGTCAACGGCACATCGTGGGTCTTGGCCAGCGCCGCCGGCCCCCACCCGCTGGTCGCGCCGTTCTTGTTGAAGGTGACCGAGTAAGATGCCGGAGTCGCCGTCCACTTCGCATAGAGCATCACCGGGGCGTTGTTGGTGTAGCTGGACCACTCGGCATAGTCCGTGCCGCTGCCGTTCGCGGCCGTGTTCCAGCCGGCGAAGATATGGCCGGCCTTCTTCAGGAACGTGACCTCGCCGAGCCCCCGTCCGCTCAGGGCCAGCGTCAGAGCCACGTCATGCTCCTTGGTCTGCGCCACCGGCGCCTTGCCGCTCGTGGCGCCGTTGGCATCGTATGTTACGCTGTACTGCAGGTTGCCGGGGTTGGCAAACCGCATCGAGTAGATATCGGCGTCTTTCAGGACGAACCTCAGTTGAACCGGAGTGCCGGCCAGCGCGCCGAGGTCGGACCCGTTCTTCCATCGCATGACGCCCTGGAGCTCATCCCCGAACCGTTCCGGGGAATCGGCCAGGGCATAGCCCGTGATAGGCACTCCGTTGGTGTTCTGGATCTCCACCCGGATACTGCCGGCCGCCGCGGTGGAATAGTTCAGCACGAGCCGTCTGCCGACGAACACGATGGGCTTGGTGAGCATCTCCCCGCCGGCGTACCCGGCGCCCACGGAGCCGGATCCATCCTGCCGGCCAACGGGCCGATGCAGTTCCAGCGTCGCCTTGGTCAATGTCTGAATCAGCGATCGATCCGTGAAGAGCTGCCACTTTCCGCCGATATCAATGGGAGTCAGGGCGTCCGCCAGTGCAGCCCCCGCCGCCCCCAGTGCCAGAACCGCCGCCACCACCGTCGAGATATTCTTCATAGTCCGTCTATTCCAAATCAATTTGCAAATCGCATCGAATAGAGATCGGCATCCTTCAGGACGAACCGCAGCCGAACCGGGGTCCCGGTCAGCGCGCTCACGTCGGACCCGCCATTCCAGCTCATGACGCCACCGATTTCGTCCCCCTGCTTTTCCGCACAGTCGGCCAGGGCATACCCCGTGACGGGCACCCCATTGGTGTTCTGGATCTCCACCCGGATACTGCCGGCCGCCCCGGTGGCATGGTTCAGCACCAGCCGCCTGCCGGAGAACACGAACGGTTTCGTGATCATCTCCCCGGCGGTGGACCCGGCGTTTACGGAGGTGAAGCCATCCAGCCGCCACGCCCAGCGCCTGACGCGCGTGTTGCCCATGACCCTGGTCCCCCAGCCCGCGTGTTCATACGTATAGCCCGAGATCTCCGTCGGGCTTGTCTGGATGAACCCTCCTACAGGCCACATGGTCTTCCATACCCAGTTCCCCAAATCGAGGCCGGGCCTGAAAACCGCTTCCATGAAGGTGCGGTCCCAGTTGAGACCGTCCCGGCTGGACATCAGCATCCCTTCAGCAACACATGGCTCGCGGGGGCCGATCTCCCACCCGAGCAGGCTGCGACCTACCACATCGCGGGGGACGAGCATGATCTGTAGATGGGGCGCGCGAAAATAGAACGATGGTTCAAACGTGTAGATGTGCTCCGCAGGCGCGTCCGCCCCCAACGCGTCTTTGAACTTGAGCAGGACCGGCGCCGACCAGGTCGTCAGATCCGCGGACACGCTGCGCTCCACCCACCGCAGCCCCCCCCGATTGCGAACGTCCCAGCCGCCCCTTTCACCGGTCGTCGGATTGTACCAGATGCGCGTATAGGCGACGTATTGTCCAAGGTTGGAATCCCAGAACACAACATGCCCACCGTCGCAATTCGGTACGTCCTTGATGAGCCCCGGCTTCATGGTGAAGTGCAGTCCGTCGGGCGAGGCGGACACGTACCACTGCAGGTGCTTGACCCCATTGGATGTAATTTCAATGTTTACCATCGCAAGGAATCGATCCTGCGCGGGGGCGTTCGGATTGGCATTCACATAGATGTTGTCTGGGGTCAATTCAGAGACCACGGGCAGAAGACTGTTATCGGTGGACCCGTTGAAATTGGTCAAGCCCAGGGAAGGCGCCTCCCAGGTGATGCCGTCGGAACTGATTCGAACGCAGGTCCGCCAGGGGAGTTCCGGCGTATTGAGGTTTTCGATCTTCTCGAAATGCGCGCCCTTATAGTAGCAACGAAAACGATCGCCATCGTTGATGATGTTATAAGCCGCGCTGCGATTACCCTCCCAGGGCATATCGGAG
>CAYOIT010000335.1:0-4059 GCA_964404035.1 uncultured Verrucomicrobiota bacterium
GGTAATGTGCACATGGCCATCCACGACGATGGCCTTCTGGTGCAAGTCCTCAACGGATGGTTTCATACCGGTCCTCTCGATCGTTCGAACGTCTGGCCTCTGGTTCGCGAGCTTGCGAGCGTAACCAGCAGGCCGTTCGCATGTCAGTATCCGCCGTGTTGTTTAGCTGTTTCGTACATCGCAACGACATTCTCCATGGGCGAATTGTCCTGCAAGGCGTGTGTCGGCGCAAAGCAGTACCCGCCTCCCGGCATCATGATGTCCAGAGTCTCGCGGCAGTAGCGGACAACGTCGGCAACCGTGCCGAAGGCCACGGGCCCTGACGTGCTGATGCACCCGTGAAACGCCAATCGACCACCAAAGCGCTTCTTGAGAAAGGCTGGCGACATGTCCTTGGCTTCAGGCTGGAGTGTATCCACCGCGTCAATGCCCATGCTGATGAACTCCTCGTAAGCCCAACTCGAGGATCCGCAGGTGTGAATCATGATCTTGGCGCCGAACGCCTTTCCCAAATCCACCAACTTCTGGTAGCGAGGCCGAACGTGTTTGCGAAACACCTCCATCGAGATCATGGGGCGATCCTGTGTGCCCAGGTCTTCGCCGAGCCAGAGGATATCGACGCCTCCGCGGGCCGCCTCGAAGATGCGACGCGCCACCTCCATCTGGATCGCGAAGCGGCGATCGGCCAGCAACAGTCCTGCCGGCTCGTCGGTGATCAGGTCGACCAGAGTTTGTTCCATGCCGCGCAACATGCCGTTGCCATTAATCAAGTCGCCATAGCAATAGAGACATACCGCGTATTCATTCATGCGCTTGCATTGATCCAGGACGCCGCTGCAGTCGTGCTTGTCAGGGTCGGGCATGGGCCAGCGGGCGACTGTTTCTTCGTCGGCCTCCCGCAATGGGAAATCGCAGTAGTCCCAGTAACCCCCGCTTTCATGTTCGATCCAGCGCCGATGAATACCCCAGTCATCGACCTTGACCTGGCGCTCGTCGATGTCCTTGTGCAGTCGCGGTCCAACGTAGGGCGCACCGATTCCTCGAAAATCAACGCCCAAGGCTCGGCGGAGGCCCTCACCGTCATCCGCCTTGAGCCCGAAATGCGCCTTCAAGCGCGCATCGATACCAGGATTGGCATCGTAGTTGATAGGTACACGGTCGGCCGCCGCGCACGAAAGCGTCCTCAGCACTCTCTCTTTCGATGTCATAGATGTTTCCTTGATGAGAACGCCCGGCGTCATGGTGCCGAGCTTGCGAGGCTACCATGGACGCCGTGGTTGGCTCCACTGGTCGGTTTCACTTCAACCGAGCAGCCAGTTGACTGAGTTCGTCCGGCGCAAGCAACTCTGCAAAGTCGGCATCGACCTCCGCAAGCACTTTCCTGGCGGCGTCGGATTGATGCAACGCCACACGAAGATTCTTCACCTCATCCGGCATGAGGTCCACCTTTGTTCCGTCCTTCTTGATGATGGAACAGATGCCAGTCTCTGGGCACAGTTGAATGTCGAGCTTGTCCATGTGAGTTTTCCCTTCTGTTATGCGCCAACTATTCTTTATGCTGATCCTCTGCATCAAGGATTTTTTCGGATGAGCGGCATCGTCCCCTCAATCCGCTTTGATGCTGACGATTATAGTGTGGAGCAAGGGTCCGTAAAGAAGGAAGTGATTTCCGGCCCACACCTTTCCGGCCCACACCCCACATGTGGATCGGAGCATGGAATACAAAGGGAGGGACCACGGGGCTGCATGCTCCAAAGGACAGGTGGGGCGTCCTATCGAGCGCGTCCTTTGTCATCTCGGCTTGTGTGAGACACCCTCGCGGCGGGGGTGATGAGTTGTAAAAAATTGAATACGAAGCTGTTAAGCGTGAACAAAAAAAGCGTGAAGACGAGCGTACGCCGCGGTATCGAAAGATCGCCCTTGCAGGACAATATCCCTCGGAATACCATCCAAAGGACGGGAAATGTGGAATGTCTGATATTGAATAGTTCAGAGGAACAATAAGCATGAGGAACGTGAAACACAACCAATGCTCCGACGCCGTAGCTGGGCTCGTTTCCGGGACCGGCGTACGGGATGTCGTCAAACCGATCATCAGGGAAACGCTGATTCCGGTCGGGCTCACCCACGGCGAGATATCAGGCGGCGAACTGGACCGGCGCATCATGGACCTGATCGAAAAGAACTACATGGTTCTCGACCTGGACCGAGACTGGCTGGATAAGTTCAGGAATAGAACGGATCGCGGGGACAAGTTCAACGTGTACTACGGCATAGGGAAGGTTTTGGACGCAGGCAGTCTGTTTGCTCAATACACCGGTGAGCAGAAAGTGGCCGAGCGCGCCCAGTACATCATGGACCAGTTGCGGAGTTCGCGCGATGCCGACGGGTACCTGGGCTTCTGGAACGTCGAGCCGAACAACCACCAGAACGTGGTCAACTGGATCCTCCACGAACAGGAGTACATCAATCTGGCACTGGTGAGGAACTACCGGATGACGGGGAATCCGCAGACTCTGGCGGACGCGAGAATCATGGCAGATTATATCATGCGGATGTTTCCCCCAAACGACAGTGGGGAGCATCTCATTCCCCCGGGCACGTCCATCGCGGGCATCACAGAGAGCTTCGTGGAACTGTATCGCGTGAGCGGGGAGAAGAAGTATATCGAGTTTGCCAAGGCCCTGCAGTATGAGCCCCACTGGTACTACCTGAAACCGTTCGACGCCTGGGAGAAGAACATCGCGCAGGCGCGCTACCATGTCTACGTCATGCTGTCGCACATGTATCCCGACACGGAACTGTACCGGCTGATCGGCGGCGAGGACTACCTGAAGAAGAGCCTGTGGATGAAGCAGGAGCTGCTCGAACAGGGCCGCGGCGGGTTGCTGGTCACCGGTTCAACGTCTCAGGGCGAACACTTCACGTACAATCAGGACGGAGCGGGCCTGCTCGAAGAATCGTGCGTGACGGCCTATCTGCTCCGCTGGATTGACAGCCTCATGCGGCTGGAAGGCGATATGCGGTACGGGGACATCATGGAGCGGACGATCTACAACGCCCTGTTCGGGGCGCAGTCGCCGGACGGCCGCCGCATCTGCTACTTCACGCCGTTCACGGGGAAGAGGGAATTCCAGCAGCACGACACTTTTTGCTGCAACGGTAACTTCCGGCGCGCGGTCGCCGAGCTGCCGCGGAAGGTGTACTACCGCACCCCGGACGGCGGCATCGCGCTGAACCTGTTCACGAGTTCCGCCAAGACGTTCGACGTCAATGGGAAACCCGTTGGGATCAAGCAGGAGACCGCCTACCCGAATTCCGGCGAGGTCAAGCTGGCGTTCGCCTGCTCGGAACCGGTCGAGTTCGCATTTCAGTTCCGGACCCCACGCTGGGCGGAGAAGATGACTTGTGCCGTGAACGGCGCACCCTGCACGCCGGACACGTCCCACCCGGGTTGCGCCATCATCAGGCGGGTCTGGAAAGCCGGCGACACGCTGGTCCTTTCGATTCCGATGGGCTGGCGTTTCGTTCGTGGCCGGGGGCTTCAGGACGGCCGCGTCGCCCTCTTGCGCGGGCCGGTTCTGTTCACGTTCAGCGAAACCCTGAATGCGGATGTGCTCAAGAGATGCCCGAATCCTCGCGACCTGGTTCTCGATCCGACCAGCATCGGGGACCCGGTCCCGGACAACAGAATCCGTCCCGACGGACAGAAGGTCGTCGTCAGGGCATGGACGAATCCCGAGCGCACGGCCGCCCCAGTCGCTATCGTCCTGACCGAGTTCGTCGATCCCGACGGTATCGAAGTGTATTTCAAGCTCCCGGATCTCAGGGATACGCGGCCGGTCAGGGTCATGGACGACGAACTGCTCTCGGAGCCGCGCAAATCCGCCAAGGACGAGAGCATGTCGGAGCGGTCAACCTCGCCTGGTTAAGGAAGAACGTCACTGAAATGGGACGTCCGAACCAGCAAATGGTCAGTACGGCTTCGCCGCCCGACATTTGCGGCGTTGTGTGCAGGCAGAAACGATCAGAACCATTGACGCGGAAGGCGTGCGGGTA
>CAYOIT010000336.1:0-4050 GCA_964404035.1 uncultured Verrucomicrobiota bacterium
AAAGTGTTACCCATTTTCAGCCCGCTTTTAGTCTCATTATCCGGTCGTTAGCACATCCCCGGCCACGAGGACGCGCCCGCGGCCCCCCTCGCGGCCCACGTAGAGAATCTTATTGCCGTTCGCGCGGCCCAGGAGCACCGAACTGCCTGCCGCAATTTCGAGCGTCCCGTTGCCGCCGACGCCGTTGCCGACGTACATTTCATGACTGTCGTTCGCCCCTGTGTTGGGCGTCGAGCAAGTGAACTTGCCCGCCGTCACCCGCAGCGTGCCCGTGGAGGCATTGCCGATTTGGATGGTTGGCGTGTTCCATGCCGAGCCTACCGAGCGTTGCACGTTCGTGAACCGCACCGTGCCGCCGCAGACCTCAAGGTCAGCGCCACGCGAGACGTCCAACAGGGTCGTGTTCGCATCGGGAAGTGTCCCCAGGTAGGACCAGACGGCGCCGTTGGCGACATTGACGACCGCTCCGGTGGACAGCGTGATGGAGCCGCCGACGTGCGACAGGGGTGCGCTCAGGGTCAGCGTGGTTTGATTGCCCGCGCCGTTTCGAACCACCAGATTGCTGATCGCCGGTGCTGCTGTGTCGTACACAACGGTATAGGACGCGTCGGCCCTGGTCAGGATGGCATGCCCATTGTCGGGCAGCACGTTGGCACCCGCCGCATTGGTCCAGTTGAGGGCATTGGTCCAGTATTCACCCGTGGCGCCCGCCGCCCAGTTGGTCCAGGTCGAGTCTCCCGCCCCCGCCACCATTGCCGCGCCCGCGACCAGCGCCACCACCGTCATGCGAATGCGTCTCGTGTTCATGTCTGCCGCCATCCTTCCCGGCCTCGGTTGTCCTGAGTCGTCGTGCGCCCGCCCACGGCCTGACCTATCAGGCCTCGTTCCGTTCGCGGCGGGTATCGCAATAAGCAGAACCGTACTCCCGCCTGTTATGAAACGCAATACTCCACTGGTGGAATTGCAGAATTTTCTAAAGACCAAGCGGACCTGCATTCTTACGCCCATTTAGCCGACTTCTCGTAGATCATCGTCGCTACACGGGCCGGCCTGTCTGTTCGCCACACATGGCCGCTCATGCCCTGTCTTCATTTATCTCCCGGAGTGTTCATGCCGGTTTCGGCTGACCACGCTGACATCATGTTGTTCGCATCGTCATTCTGCTGGTGTGGCCTTCTGCGATGTCCTGCGCGCCCACCGCCCAGTTGTCTGTTGTCTCATGATGGCGCACGCCAACGCCGAGATGCCCCTGGTGGGCCGCTAATGGCAGGTCGGTGGGCCTTGCGTCCACCCCCGACGCCGTCACGACCGCCAGAACGGTGTGGACTGTCACCAACCGTAGCGTTCGGATGTTCCGTGACTCCGCTGCTCCAGACCTGCTGGACTATCTGGATCTGGTCGAACGCCAGTACCAGGAAGACACTCACCCCGCAGGCGGGGTCCAGCACGCGCACCCGGTCGGCATGCGACAGGCCATCGAATGCCTCCTCCACCAGTGTGGCGGCTATTCTGCGGGGCGTATAGTGGACGCTTGGACCGCGCCGCGATACTGTCGAAGAAGGCCTCATTGCCGCCATCCTTCAACGGCAGAAAGTCGCCGTTGAACGTGCGGTCAAGCCACTGGCTGGTGGCGTGAGCGTTCTCTGCATTGTCGAAGCAAGCCAGCAGGCCACTGGCCTTCGGAGCAATGCGTTTGGTGTCGCGCAGCGTATCGCGATGGCGCTGCCTGCCCGTACCCTGTTCAAGCAGGGCGACATGAGTGGACGCCGTATCAAGCTGGCACCGGCGGGGCGCTGACGTTCTTCTCCCGGCTCGCGATGGGTCACTTTGACGGCGGACGCGTCAGGATCCTCTTCAATCGTGACCATCATGCAGAACTCGCCCAGTTTCGCCATGGCCGGGAGAAACAGGTCGACCGCGAGTTTATCGTTGCCGGTATGACTGGAAAGGCGTGTTCCGGTTTGTGTTGCGGCGGGCGCCGGTTGAGGATCAGGTCTGGTTCTGTTCTGAGTTGGTGGCGGCCGAATTCATCGCGGCGGGATGGCCGTTGCTTGCGGCGGTTGGATGATACCGAAGTCAGCCGAGTCTGCATGGTTGCGTGAGGCGATCCAACGCCGATTCGCGCCGGTGTCCCGATCCCGGTCGCGATCGGGCCGCACGGGATCACGTGCGCGGCACCGTTAACTCATTCACATTTTTCAATGGGACTGCGGGTCCCTTTTTTGTGTCATTTTGTGCCACTAAACGATGCAGATGGATGCAGAAAAGGGCTTAGTGTTGCTAAGTTCTCACGCTGCGCAACATATTCACATGCAGCAGGTTGCAGAAGTGTGCCGAGGCTAGCGCTCAGCTAGGAAGGCATTAAAAGTCAAGTGCTCTACCAACTGAGCTAACGGCCTGTAACTGTTCGTATTCAGGCACTTATGCACGGATATGCACAGGTGCTTTTGTGAGTTGCGCCAATTTGTGCCAGTATCGTTAACTCTCAGGAGGTTCCGATCATAACAAGCCAAACTGCGCGCGAAATATAGGGTCCACGCCCTCCCCTTGTCAACGAGCATCCTGATCAAGGAAGGGAAAGCGCTCGGCTCGGCTCGCGGCACTTGTCGTTCCGCCATCCTTGGGCAACGGCATGGGCGCCGTGAAGGCCATGGGAAACACGACCCGGTGTAAGACCGTTCGCGAGGCATCGGCCCAAACTGAGCCACCCAAGCGCCACACTCAATCGTCACCCGGCTCAGCGCAAAGCAACGAGAATACGAAATCAAAGCCAACCCGGATCCCGTAATCCATGGCCCAATCCCGTTCCGCGGTCCAGCGCACTTCCGGCGACACGTGCAGATACAACCACTTGCCGCGCAGCGGAAGCCGATAGAAGAGATTGACCCCGTAGGCATCGGTTTCCTCCCCGTGCCCTTCGACAACCCCACCCAGGCCCCCGCCACGACCGAGGTCACGGGCTGCGGCCAGCGAGCCGAAACGGCGATCCTTGATAAGTTCCTGGGCGTACCCGAGGGTCACAGTTTCGCTCCACCGGACGTCGTCAATCTTCTCACCCACTTTGATGCCGGACGCGGAACGTAGCAGCCATGGTCCTTTCCAGCGCTCGAGCAGCAGACCACCGCTCGCCCCGAATCCCTCTTCGGTCGTCCAGTAGCCCTTGAGCGAGGGACGCACGGTCCAGTCCCCGGGTTGCCAGCGCCGCGACCATTTGAGCGCACCGAACAACTCCGGCGGAGTGCCACTCTTGACACCCACCGACACATTAAAAAGGTCGTCAAGCTGCCGTCGCAACCCGGCGAGTAATTCCGGACGGGCGTTTTCCTCCGTCGGGTCCGCCACGGCGGTGTCACCGGCGACAAACTCGTCGAGAGGCTCCGTCGTGACAAACAGCCGCAGCCGACGCTCAAAATTGGGCAGGCGCAGCTTCATGTCAAAATTGATGTCATACAGGGTCTCGATGCCGTCGCCCCGGTTGATGAACTCGCTCTCGAGCCCGACAAAGAAGGGGCATTGAACGGCCGGCAGGGACTCGTTGCCGGGCATGGCAAACCAGCCGTCGACCCGATCGAAGGCGTTTTGCATCATCGTCACGGTGGAATCGTGCAGGTCATCAAGCCTCTCCCCAAAAGTCGGGGGAATACGGGATTGATTCCAGGAGGGGGTATGAACGGGGATAGCCGAAAACGATCGGGGAAGCGGCGCAGGGGCTACGTTCGGGTCCCGACCCGGACTCAGGATGGCGACGGTCATGATCACACCGCCGTTTGTCGAAGACGCCGTCGCCGCACGGTCCGTGGACTCATCCGCCCAGGCCGCAGCGCCAGACAACACAACTGCCAGTACCACCGTGGCCCGCACGATGCGCGTCGAAAATAGCCTAGTGGACTGCATCAGTCCCATGCACACCCCCTGCTGATCCGACTTAGAGTGCCAAATAACCTTATATGATACCATGCCCTGCGCCCCTTTGGCATAACAAAACGCCCGGGCTCGTAAGCCCTCCAGCGTCTTTTGTCTTGGCCTAATCCGGCGCATCGCACGCGACAG
>CAYOIT010000337.1:0-3981 GCA_964404035.1 uncultured Verrucomicrobiota bacterium
TTCACCAACCAGGCCACGGCCAATCTGGACTTCGAGATCGGCACGCTGGACCGCAGCGACAAGCTCGATGTCGCGGCCGGCAGCAACCTGCTTCTCGATGGCCTTCTCAACGTCACGGCGGTGGAGGGCTTCGGTACGCTCGGAGGGTCGGGCTGGATTCCCATCATCACCTACAATACCTGCACCGACAGCGGCCTCGTACTGGGAACGTACCCGGCCGGCTACAGCGATATCAGCATCACCAACGACACGGGAGCGAAGACCGTCAAGATCTGGGTCCGCCCGCCCGCCACGCCGACCGTCCGAAGCGGCGGTGTCTCCAATCTCACCGCCACCACCGCTGATCTCGTGGCTGACCTCGTGGCGACGGGTTCCGCTCCGACGGAAGTCAGCCTCTATTGGGGCCTGACAGATCAGGGTACGAACCACGCTCTCTACGCGCACACGAATGCCCTCGGCACCAACGGAATCGGGATGATCAGTGCGGGTGTTTCCGACCTTGCCGAGGACACGACTTACTACGTTCTGCCGCGGGCGGTGAACGCGAATGGCGCCCACACGCCGGCGGCCCCCTTCTCTTTCAGGACCCCGCCTGATCTCACGCAATACGGCCGGAAGATGAAGATCACCTTCCAGGGCTACAACCGCGCTGAGGCCCTCACCAACTTCCCGGTGCTCGTGAAACTCAGCGAGTCCATCACGGGTTTCTTCTACGCTGATTTCCTCTCGGGGACTCATGACGATCTGAGATTCGTCGATGCGGCCGGCACAGTGCTGAACTACGAGGTGGAATCCTGGAACATAGGCGGCGAATCACACGTCTGGGTCCAGGTTCCCGTGCTGGGGGGGAGCACGGACTTCATCACGGCTTACTGGAACCGCAGTGGTGTCAGCGCGCCGTCTTACACGACCGACGGGGCAACCTGGTCGCAGGATTTTGGCGGCGTCTGGCATCTGCATGAGACCCCCGCCCATGGTGGGACTTTCTCCGACGCTACTCCCAATGGCAATGACGGCGTCTTCACCGACGCCAATGCCAGCAGTTCCCCGGGCGGTAGCGGCGCCACCGGCAAAGCGATCCACCTTAGCGGCGACGCCGACTATGTGGAGGTCGCCCACGCCGCCTCCCTGCAACCGAAGTCCACAATCACGGTGAGCGTGTGGGCGAAGAACGACGATCCCGCCTGGAATGCCCCTAACACCCAGTCGCTGATCACGAAGCGCAACGCCTACATGCTGTTCCCTGCTCCCTCCGCTTCGATGGACGTCGGGTGGTACCTTCGCGACCGCGACAACGCAACCTGGTACTCCACGAATGCCGCGCCGGCGTCCGTTAACGTGTGGCGGCATTACACGGGTACCTACGACGGCTCAATGCTGCGGCTCTATATCGACGGAATCGAACGGACCGTGCTTCCCGTCTCAACCGAGATCTTCACGGACCAGGGTGCACTATGCCTCGGACGCGATGACGGCAACGCCTTCTACATGAAAGGTTGGCTTGATGAGGCGAGTGTTTCAACCGTCGCCCGCTCCTCCAACTGGATCTGGGCCACCTACGCGAATGTGGCCGACCACGCCGCGTTCTGCAGCTATCTCGTGCAGGCCGATACGCCCATCATCGGCAACCTATCCCCATCCAACGTGACCGCCACGTCGGCCTGGCTCAACGGTAACCTGACATCGACAGGCGGATCGCCGGCCTCCGTCTATGTTTACTGGGGGCAAACCGATGGGTTGAGCCAGGCGGCCAACTGGCATACCAATGCGTTGGTGGGGACTTCCCAGGAAGAGGGGGCGAAGACCTATTTCAGCGGCGGGACGGAGACGCTTGAAACGGACAGGACCTACTACTACCGGTACTACGCGCAGAACGGCGACGGCGGATACTGGGCAACTCCATCCGAGCCGTTCATGACGGGCGAGGTGGGCGTGGAGTGGGTGGCCAATGCCGATGAAACCGGGCTTATTGCCGGAACTGTTGCCGTGGTTCGGGCGTCGGCGCTGACCAATGCAACGATCACCGTCCACTACGCGCTGAGCGGCAGCGCCACCGAGGAGTCGGACTATACCGTCACGCCGCCATCCGGATCGGTCACACTGTCCGCCGGTGTCTCGCGCGTTGAACTCGTGATCGCGCCTCTCGCGGATCTCCAAGCGGAGCCGGGTGGTGAAACCGTCATCCTGACCCTGGCTTCGGGTGCCTATGTCGGTGCAGGGAACTCAGCGACCGTGACCATCGCCAGCGCCGCGGGTCTAGCCTGGAACGGCATGGCCATGTGGAACGTGAACGGCGGAGGAAACTGGTCGGACCCCTACAACTGGTTCCCCTGGAGCGACTACCCGCATCGCGTGGCGGAGATCGCCAACCTGACCAATGCCGTCACCACCGACTGTGTCCTGACCCTCGATGCTCCGGCGACGCTCGGGACGTTGCGGATCGGCGATACGGTCGCTCCTTACAACAGCTACACGGTTTCGGGAGCCGAGACGCTGAGTTTCGACGACTCGGACGGTGCGGCCTCGATTGTCGTTGATCGTGGCGCGGCGAACGAAATCGCCAGTCCAGTCGCTCTGATTGATGATCTGGCTGTTACGATTCTTAACGGTTCAACGTTGGACATGAGCGGAACGATTAGCGGCAACCGCAAGCTGACACTGGCCTTGGGAGGCACGTTGCGCCTGAGCGGTGCGAATACACTCACCAACGGCATCCAGGTCGAAGACGGGACCCTTGCGATCGCATCGGCTGATGCGTTGGGGACGGGAGACTTGAAACTCGGTGACGAGTACGACGTGCATACCTTTGTCAATGAGTCCGGTGGCGCGCTTACCATCACGAACACCACTCGATTGGGAAATCATCCTGGCGACACGGGCTTGGCGGGCGGCGACATCGTGTTCAGCGGTCCCTTTCATGCGGGACTCTACTCGCAGGCTTGGCCGGTGAGCGTCGAAACGGGGCGCACGGTGACGATCGCCGACCTGCGATCGGGGACGATCACGTTCAACTCCCGCAGTGGCTATTCGGGAACGGTATTGTTGACCGGTAGTGCCAACGCGACCGTGTTTGGCATCTCTGCCGGGGCCATAGGAATTGGGGCAAGCCTGGGCGCGTCCGGAATGTTCAACCCCGAAGGGGCTACGATCTTCGCCGTAGGCGGTAACCAGACCCAGACCATGGACGTGACCCTCGGCAATTTCAGCTTCAACGGCAGCAACGGATACAATCTAACCTTTAATGGCGGCGCCACCTGGAACTACTCCAAAACATGGACTATCCAGGGGCCGGGAGTCCTCACCATCAACGGACCTTGCTCCAGTACGGCCCAGGAACCGCACGGGATCGACAAAACCGGCAACGGGACGGTCGTGTTGAACGGAAACCAGAACCACGTCAACCATTTCACGGTCAGCCAGGGAAAACTGATCATCAACGGGACCGTCCAGGATGATGACGAGATCATCACTGTGGCCGGTGGGGCGACGCTGGGCGGCACGGGAAGCCTGAGCCGCGCGATGTCGGTGAGTAACGGAGGCATCCTAAGTCCCGGGTTCAACGGCGTGGGAACCCTCACTTTCACGGGAGGACGCGCCATCACGCTGAATGCGACCTCGGTTCTGGAAATGGAGTTGGGGCGCCCCGCGACCAGCGACCGGATCAATGCATCGGCCGCCGGCAATGTCACGCTGAACGGAACGATGAACATCACGGCCGCGGAGGGTTTCGGTCTGAGCCAGGATGGTTGGATTCCGGTCATCACCTACAATACTGCCACGGACAATGGCATTGTCCTGGGCACGACCCCCCCCAAATACGCGGACATGATCATCAGTAATTTCGTTTCCGAGGGCGCGGTGAAGGTCTGGGTCCGCCCTCCGCCGCAGGGGACGATTATCCGACTTCGGTAAAGCGGCGAACCCATGCCAGACCTGATTCCTGAGCCCCTTATCATGAAACAACCCAATATCATCTTCATC
>CAYOIT010000338.1:0-3951 GCA_964404035.1 uncultured Verrucomicrobiota bacterium
CCGCCGCATTGCCCAGGGTGAACGCGGGCATGAGCACGATCATGTGCAGCCGCGAACCGATGCCGTATGCGGCCACCGCCACCATGCCGCACCCGGCGACGATGCGCATCAGCACCGCGCTCATCAGGCTGCGCGAAAGCATCTGGCCGGAACTGGGAATGCCGATGCGGACAATCCGCCAGGCCGCGTCCGGCACCAGCCGCCAGTGCGCCGCCGTGACGCGTACCGGCGTGCGGCCCGACTGGAGCGCATGGAGCACCACCCCCACGGCGGCCACCTCGGCGATGACCGTGGCGATCGCCGCGCCCGTCACGCCCATGCGCGGCACCCCAAGCCAGCCGAAGATGAACACCGGATCCAGCACCAGATTCAGCAGGTTCGACATCACCATGGCGTACATCGGCAGGACGGTATTGCCGGAGGCTTGCAGAATACTGCTGCCGATAAACAGCACGAAGATGGCCGTGCTGCCGACAAAGGACACCTTTAGATACGCGGTGCCCAGCGTTACCACGTTGCCCTGCCCGCCCAGCAGCCGGCACAGCGGTTCGGCACAAAACCAACCAGTGATCCCCGCCAGCGTACCGAACACCAGGGCCACCAGTAACGACTGGCCGGCGCTCTCCGCGGCCTCATCCATCTTCCCGGCGCCCACGCAACGGGAGACCACCGCCACCGTACCCGTCGACAACCCCATCACCACCGGGAAGAGCATCATCAGTATCGTACCGCTCAGCGCCAGCGCCGCCACGGCCTCTGACCCGAGGCGCCCCACCCAGAACAGGTCGATGAGTGTCTGGGCATTCTGGAGCATGGCGCTCACGAACATCGGCCCCGCCAGACGCAATAGCCCCTTCAACAAGGGGCCCTCGGTGAGAGGCGCAGGGTGAGTTGGCGTGTTCATACGACTGGCAGCCAGTCTATCCCACCGGCCCGTCATGCGCCAAGGCGAGAACGACAGCGCCGATCCGGACGCCGAGGCGGATGAGGACATCCGCCCCACATCGAAGGCGAGGCATGATGTGGGGGCGATGTCCCCATCGCCCTTGAGTGGTTTGCGCTTGTTGCCGCACCAGCCGGTTTGCTATTCCAAACCCCACAGGGGCGAGTGGTGGAATTGGCATACACGCAAGACTTAGGATCTTGTCCCGAAAGGGGTGCGGGTTCAAGTCCCGCCTCGCCCACCAGCCTTCGCTCGCAGCGCAGCGGAGAGCGAAGGCTGTCCCGCCGTAGACCCGCGTTAGCGGGAGAAGGCGGTCGGATCCAACAACCGGCGCTGCGAGACGCTGACGCCCCACAGCCCCGTCCCGAGATTCTCAGGCGGCAACTCGCCAGGCAGCCATCCCGCCGGAACGGCCGATCCGCCGGATTCTCAACACCTTGCAGACACGCCTGGTGTGTTTACTTAGAGACAAGCTTGCGGAGATCATCCAGACAGCGTTGCGCCCCGACATTCCCTTGATCAGCCGCTTTGCGGTACCACCGTGCCGCCTCCGCATAGTTCTGCTCCACCCCTTGGCCTTTCTCATAGAGATTGCCAAGGTTGCATTGTGCATCATCATCCCCCAGATCAGCCGCTTTACGGTAGCATTGTGCCGCCTCCGCATAACTCTGTTCGACACCGAGGCCCTTCTTATAGAGACAACCAAGATTGTAAAGCGCCACGCGATTCCCCGAACCAGCGGCCAGGCGGTACAACTTCGCCGCCTCGGTATAGCTCTGCTCCACCCCTTGGCCTTCCGCATGAAGATGGCCAAGATTGCATTGAGCCTTGGCGTTCCCCAACTGAGCCGCTTTGCGGTAGCATCGTACAGCCTCCGCATAACTCTGCTCAACACCGAGACCTTTGTCATAGTGATAACCGAGATTATAGAGTCCCATATCATCCCCTGCACTAGCGGACAGGCGGTACCACTTCACCGCCTCGGTATCGCTCTTCTCCACACCCTGGCCTTCCGCGTAGAGAGTGCCCAGATTACACTGCGCGTCGGCATTCCCTTGATCAGCCGCTTTGCGGTACCACCGTGCCGCCTCCGCATAGCTCTGCTCAACACCGATACCTTCGTCATACTGACAACCGATATTGAACATCGCCGTGTCATTCCCTGACTTGGCAGACAGGCGGTACCACTTGAGCGCCTCGATATCGCTCTTCTCCACACCCTGACCGTCCGCGTAGAGAGTGCCCAGATTACACTGCGCCTTGGCATTCCCTTGATCAGCCGCTTTGCGGTACCACCGTGCCGCCTCCGTGTAACTTTGTTCAACACCGACACCGTGCTCGCAGAACCAGCCCAGATTGTGTTGCGCCTTGGCGTGCCCCTGTTCGGCAGCTCCACGGTACCACTTCGCCGCCTCCACCATGTTCGACTCCACCCCTTGACCGCCCTGATAGTGCCACCCGAGAGCATACTGCGCCCCGGCATGCTTCTGATCAGCCGCTTTGCGGTACCACCGCGCCGCCTCTGTGTAACTTTGTTCGACACCGAAACCTTCGTCATAGAGATAGCCGAGGGTAAACTGCGCCCCGACATCCCCCTGCTCAGCACGCATGCGGCACCATTTTGCCGCCAATGCATTGCTCAGTTTCGGATTGGAGGGCATACATCCGCTGACGGCGACAAGCATTAGCAAGGCCAGAAGTCTTCTTTTCATGTTTATGAATCAATGTCGAAGCTAACATCCTGTTGAAGACACCGGCCGGCGAGAACGCTTGCACCCCCATCCAACGATTCGTTGATTGGCAATATACGGTCGGCCCCGGGCAGGGTCCATTCGCATTTTCATGCTTGCGGTTACGACGGTCATGCACGCAATGCACCCGCGGACGGTGGTGTCTTTATGGAAGAATCCATCCCACTTCTGAGACAGGTTCCAAGACATGAGAATGCCAGCGAGGCGCTTTGACAGGAGCCTACCGGTACGCCCCTTGCCTACGGGCATTTATCCGGCATTCCGGCGTGCAGATGTGAGGCGTTTGTCACACATGTGAGATGTTTGTCAAAGCCGCACGAGGAGATCCCCCCGGCACGCGCCCTGCTAATTATGTCTTCTGACCTGAGGCTGGGTGGACAAAGGAATCGCGCTTAAGGGCGCATACAGGATTCGAACTACTGGCCGAATGGGGTGCTCAGGGGAGGCGCTTCCTCGAAAGGCAACCGCGGCTCCGGCCGCGGTTTCTTTTTTTGTTGGACTCAGAACCCATACAACTGACGCAACTGCCCGACGGTCGGCATGGACTCATAGTATTCGCCCTTGGGCCCAACCCACTGTGAACCCGAGGACTGCAGTGTCACCGGTGTAAACGACCCGTTTGAATTCTGCAGGTTTATCGTGACCGACACGGGGCGCGGCGGCTCCACCTGAACCACCACCGGTTGCTGCATCACCTGGGGTTGTTGCACATAAACCACCTGAGGTTGCTGCACATAGACCACCGGGGGAGCCTGATACACAACCTGAGCGGGTTGCTGCACGTACACTGGCCGATCCACAGCAGCCACTATTGCCGCGGCCATGCCGATTCCAAGCAGTCCAAAAAACAATTCCCCGCGAGAATTGCGATAGTACCCGTAATGGTGCCCCCGATCATAGGACCCATGATAGCTTCGGCCGCCGTCGCCACGCCCGCCACGATAATCGCCGCGATCCCGACCATGATCGCCGGCCATGGCTACAGACCCGGCCAGCGTAACCGCCACCAGCACGCTGCACATCTTGATCATTGCGCAAGTTTTCATCGCCCATCCCAACCTTTCACCAAGTCTTGTGTTTCCGGAGAACCCGCCCCGTCTCGCCGATGCCGGCTGACGGGCCACCAGGTCTCCCTTCACTTGACAGCATCGCTCTTCTGCCATTATATGAGTATCAGCAATATCTCATACATACTGATTATTCAGTCATATGTCTCTTGCCGTAAGGAGGCCGCATGCCAAACGAACTGCTGTTTCA
>CAYOIT010000339.1:0-3937 GCA_964404035.1 uncultured Verrucomicrobiota bacterium
CATCGATGGAACGGAGACTTACCGGCAGATCCGGGAGATCCGGCCTTTTCAGCGGGTTATCGTGATGTCCGGCTACGCCGACCCTGAAAAGGTGGCGGGCATCCGCCGACTCGGCGTGGAACATTACCTGATCAAGCCGGTACCGCTGGCAATGCTGGCACAGGCCATCCGGATGGAACTCGACCGACCCTGACCCGCCGGGTCACCCCCCTAGCCGCTTCGCGATCTCCGCCACCACCTGGTCAATCGTCAGGCCGGTCGTGTCCACCACCACGGCATCATCGGCCAGGCGCAACGGTGCCGTGGTCCGCCCGCTGTCTTTTCGATCACGGCTTTGGAGGGACGACATCACCCCGCTGACATCGGCCGCCTCGCTCGTGGGATTGAGTTCCGCATGCCGGCGCCGGGCCCGCTCCTCGGGACTGGCATCGAGATAGAACTTCCGGTCCGCCTGGGGAAACACCACCGTCCCGATATCGCGACCTTCCATCACCAGGCTTCCAAACCGGGTCATGGCCCGCAGTTGCCCGGTCACGTACGTCCTGACCTCGGGGATGGCCGCCACCGAGCTCACGGCACCGCTGACGCGTTCGGTGCGAATCTCGGAGCGCGGCTCGTACCCGTCGATCCGGTAGCGCACGGCGCCTTCCGCTTCGAAGAAGTCCACCTTCATGGTCGCGAGGGCCTCGAGAACCTCCGACGGCACGGACGCGTTGCGCCCCAATTCCAGCGCCTTCCAGGCAATGCCCCGGTAGAGCGCGCCCGAATCCACATACCGGTAGCCCAGTTGCGCGGCCAGCTTGCGAGCCACCGTGGATTTGCCCGAGGCCGCCGGCCCGTCGACCGCTATCACCTTATTCGGCATGCCCCCCCACCTTTCGAAGATCATCCCAGAATTCGGGATAGGATTTGTTCACACAGGCGATGTCGGCCATGCGCACCGGCGCATCGGCATGAAACGCCAGCACAGACATCGCCATGGGAATCCGGTGGTCGCCGTAGCTGTCGATCGTCACGCCACCACGCACGGTCGCAGGCCCCTCGATGACCATCCCGTCCGGCCGCTCCTCCACCTTGACCCCCATCCGGGTCAGGTTGTCCGCCACGCTTCGGATCCGGTCCGACTCCTTGACCCGCAGTTCGGCGGCGTCGCGAATCACCGTCCGGCCCTGCGCCAGGGCGCCGGCCACCGCGACCAGCGGCAGCTCATCGATCAGGTCCGGAATTTCCGCCCCGCTCACCTCGGTCCCGGTCAAAACGCGCCCTTCCACCCGGATGGTCCCCATCGGTTCGCAGGCATCGGCCTCCGGATCCTCCGTCACCGAGATCGAAGCCCCCATGCGACGCAACACATTCAAAAGCGCATTCCGTCGGGGATTCAAACCCACCCGTGCGAGTTCGAGGCGATTGCCCGGTTTCACGGCGGCCGCCGTGATCCAGAACGCCGCCGAGGAGATATCGCCTGGAATGCACCACGTGCGCGCCGCGAAAGCCGGCCCTTTCGCGCCGCACCCTCGCAGCGAGACGCGTTTGCCCTCGGTGATGACAGGCACGCCCATCGCAGTCAGCAGCCTCTCGGTATGATCCCGTGTGGGACTCGTCTCCACCACGCTGGTGATGCCCTCGGCGAAGAGTCCCGCCAGCAGCACACACGACTTCACCTGGGCCGAGGCCACCGGCGGCGCATAGTCGATCCCCTTGAGCCGTCCGCCCGTGATCCGGACCGGGGCACAGCCCTTGGCCCCGAGCAACTCCACCGTGGCGCCCATCCGCTCCAGCGGTTCCGCAATGCGACGCATCGGCCGTGACCGCAGCGACGCGTCACCGGTCATCTCGGAAACAAACGGGTGCCCTGCCAGCAGCCCGGCCAGTAAACGCATCCCCGTCCCGGAGTTTCCCATGTCGAGGACACTGGGCGGCGGCTTGAACGGCCCGCCCACGCCTGTGATCGTCAGGCGATCGCCCGAGAACTCATAGCGGGCACCCAGGCAGGTCATGGCGTTAAGGATATTGACGCAGTCCTCACTCTTGAGGAATCCGTACACCGTCGACGTCCCCGAAGCCAGGGCAGCCAGCATGGCCAACCGGTGCGAAAGGCTCTTATCACCCGGCACGGACAGGGTTCCGTGCAATCGGGCGCAGGGCGATACAAGAATGGATTGGGGGGCAGCTGTGCTCATAAATGCCGGCCACTTTACCCGCCCCCTCCGAGAAGATCAAGGGCACAAGGCAACGAGGCAGCCGGGACTCGTGGCCTATTCAATATCGAGGACAGCCAGCCCTCATGCAGCACTTTGCCTGATCGTCAGTTCTGAATGCTGGTGAATCATCCCTGCGGGGACTAACCGATGTTGCAGAAAAACCGTTTTCGTGCTTGAATATAATCCAGCGAGAGAGGATATGGCCTCTATATGTAGCTTGCAGATCGAGAACGCTTGATTCCGCCACGGCGACGGACCGAACGCCTCGATAACCCGACGGAATGAGGAGGGAGAGTATGAGCGAATACACAATTGTGGTGGCGAACACGCTTCGCGCCCGTTTTTTCTCCATGGAAAGCGCCCGGGATCCCGAAAACGAATCCGGCCCCAAACTCGTCGAGCAGGAGGAGTTGCTAAACCCGGAGAAGGAAGTGTCCGAAAGCAAACGGACGGGCAACAGCACCAGCGGCCGAACCCGGTCGCCTTCCGGTGGCTCGTACGCTTTCGACGATCATCGGTCCAAGCACGAGCAGGAAGCGCTGCGTAAGTTCGTCCAGAAGGTGGTCGCCAAGGCCATCAAGCTGACACGGCAACATGATGCCCGCCGTTGCCTTGTGATCGCCGCTGAAAAGAAAGTTCTGGGCGCCTTGCGGGTGGAACTGGCGACGATCAAGACCAATGGCATGGAAATCCGCGAATGTGATCTGGACATGGCCGGCGAAACGCCGATGAAGATTCATACCCTTCTGGCCCGCCGTGAGCTGGTTCCCGCCCTGCGGAAACCCACCGCACGGACCCGGACCTAGTCACGGGGGGTAACGCGGATAGATTGCGAACAGGTACCGGCCTGATCTCAGGCCGGTCCTTTCCCATTCAGGCTTCAGTTTCCGCCCAGGAACAGTCGAAGCAGCAGGCCGGCGATGGGGTAGATGAGGCGATCGAGCGCCCCCCCCCAGAGCAGGACGAAGAGGATGATGAACCCATACTGCTCCATGCGCATGTACTGCTGGAGCCAGCGTTCAGGAAGCAAGCCATACATCACTCGCGACCCATCCAGCGGAGGAATGGGAATCAGGTTGAAGACCCCCAGGATCACGTTGGTGACGCAGAAGTAAGCCAGGAACCGCCCCAGCACGGCGATATAGGGGGTCACGAGTTGGCAAAGCCCTCCGGTGACCAGCGCCAGTGCGAAATTGGTCAACGGTCCGGCAGCTCCGACGATCATGATGCCCCGCTTGGGGTTGCGGAAGTAGGCCGGATTGAAAGGAACCGGCTTCGCCCATCCGAACAACACCGGACTTTGGACCACGATCAGAATCAGCGGCAGCACGACCGAGCCAAAGAGATCGATATGCGCCATGGGATTCAGGGTGAGGCGGTTGGAGTACTTGGCCGTGGGGTCCCCGAGCCGATAGGCGGCATAGCCATGGGCGACCTCATGGAGGATGATGGAAAACACCAAGGCCGGCAGGGCCAGAAAAACAGTATCGGCATTCATGATGCGCGTCATGATACACGAAACCCTTCCCTTGGCAATGTCCGCCTGGTGTTCCTCGGTTATCACCCCTTTTCCCCGGATTCCGAAAGCCTCGTTTGGCGATGTGCTGGTCTGGTGTCCGCCAGACCAACACATCGCCAAACATGGACTCTTCCATTCTGAATTTCTTCATTTCCCCATCAGTGGTGAAGCAGTCATTTGTCTGGTGTTCGGAAGAACGGGAAATGTCCTGGGATTT
>CAYOIT010000340.1:0-3934 GCA_964404035.1 uncultured Verrucomicrobiota bacterium
TCTTGTCGAACAGCACATAGCCGATCAGGAACGTGTCTTCGCTCTTGACGGCTTCAGGGCCGCGGACATAGCGAATGTCTGCCAGTTGCGTGAGGGGTATCTGGGCGCCGTCCATTGCGGGGACCAGCACGCGCCCCAACGTTTCGACCTGGTCGCGCAGCTCGCGCGGATAGCGCACGCGTACGGGAAAACGCTTGCGGCCCTCCACTGTGGTGGTGAGGCGAACGCCCCCCACGGCCACCTCGATCACATCCTGGACATCCTCGATCTGCATGCCGTACCGGGCAATCGCTTCGCGATCGATGTCAATCTCCAGATAGGGCTTGCCGATGATCCGGTCGGCAATCACGGCAGCCGGCTCCACCTCCGGCACGTCCTTGAGAAAGCGCTCGATCTCCATCCCGCCCCGCTCAACGCTCTCAAGGTCCGGTCCCTTGACCTTCACTCCCATGGGCGCGCGCATGCCGCTCTGGAGCATGACAATCCGCGCCGCAATGGGCTGAAGCTTGGGCGCTGTGGTGGTTCCCGGAACCTGGGCGGCGTCCACAATCTCCTTCCAGATGTCATCCGGCGTCCGGATATGATCGCGCCACTGCCGGAATGGCTTGCCGCGCGAATCCGGAATCAGCTCCCCATTCTCGCGGACGAAATCCCGGCGTTGCTTGTCGTACCGGAACGAAACCCGGCGACCATCCTTGTCGGTGATGTATTCGGGCTTATACGTGATGACTGTCTCGATCATATTTACCGGGGCCGGGTCGAGCGCGGTATCGGCGCGGCCGATTTTGCCGACGACGGCGTCAACTTCCGGGATAGCGCGGATGGCCCTGTCCTGCTTCTGGATGACATCCAGCGCCTCGCCGATAGAGGCGTGCGGCATCGTGGTGGGCATATAGAGATAGGACCCTTCGTCGAGCGGCGGCATGAACTCCTTGCCCAGGCCGGGAAAGCGGTGCGTCATGGCCGACCAGAAACCGGTCTGCCGCACAGTTTCCGCCTTGATGCCGACCTTCTCCGCCAGGCGTGGCGCAAACCCGAAGAGGGTTCCAAATCCCAGCCATGCCATGTATCCAACAAGAACAATCAGGCCTGGTATGGCCAGAAATACAAGCTTGTGCGCCAGGAAGAAGCGCATGATGCGCTCGTAGAAGCGCTCGACGGCGAAGTAAAAGGCTTGAAAACCCCCAATGAGAATGGCCACCAGGAGAAGATTACGCCAGAACCCTTTCTCGACACCGAGCGGCATCCAGTGCGAGGTGAGCACTGCACCCACAAACAGCACGACCATCGCATTGGCTATCCAAGGGATGACGCGACGCACGGCCGCCGGCACCCGCTCCTCGATCGCCCAGTAAACGCCGGACATCATCAGAACCGCGCCACCCGCCCACCAATGAAACTGCAGCGCAAGCCATACACCAAGCAGCGCGACGCCAACCGAGAGCGCCCTCTTCAAGAGGCGGGACTGAATGCGTCCGGTGAACAGGATGTGTGCCGCGGCCGGAATCACGGTGAGGGCTACGATCACCGAAGCGAGTAGACAGAAGGTCTTGGTAAACGCCAGCGGTGTGAAAAGCTTGCCCTCGGGCCCCGTCATGAGGAAAACGGGAAGGAACCCCACTACCGTGGTGGCAATTGCGGTAAAAATCGCGCTTCCCACCTCACTGGTGGCGCGGTAGATCACCTCAAGACGTGGCTCGGCTGCCTCCGCTCGCTCCAAGTGATGACGAATGTTGTCGGTAATTACGATCCCCATGTCCACGATCGTGCCGATGGCGATTGCAATTCCAGAAAGCGAGACAATATTGGCATCCACGCCGAATATCTTCATTGCGATGAACGAAATCAGCACAGACAACGGCATGACGGCGCTGATCAGGATGGCGCTCCGCAAATGCATTGCCATGATGATGATCACGATCGTCGTGATCAACACTTGCTCGAACAGCGCACTGTTGAGCGTGCCGAGGGTCTCATAGATCAAGCCCGTCCGATCGTAGAAGGGCACAACCGTCACATGGCTTGTGGTGACTCCCTTGGGCCACTGCGCGCGGGGCGCCGACGTCAGCCACTTGAGCCATGCTTCCTGGTTGATTGTCGCGCCGGCGTAAGCCTCGAACCCTCGCTCCTGGGCAAAGGCTTCCAGTGCGGCTCGGTCGGTCTGCTTGAAGTCGACGACGACCTTCCGGGGGAGCGAGGGCGCGACCTCGGCGATCTTGGCCTTGACGTTCTTGATCGCCGCCAGCGGGTTGTACCCGTGCCGGACGACTACGACTCCGCCCACAGCCTCTGTGCCCTCCTTGTCCAGCGCCCCTTCGCGCATGGCGGGCCCCAGCACGACCCGGCCGACGTTCTTTACGTAGATCGGCACCTTCTCGTTGACCTTGACGACGGTGTTCTCAACGTCCTTGACGTTACGTATGAAGCCGCGCGCGCGTATCAGGTACTCCACCCGGTTCAGCTCAATCTGCCGGGCGCCCACGTCGAGATTCGACATCCGCACGGCCCGGAAGACTTCCTCCAGCGTCACGTGATGTGCCCGCATCGCATCGGGGTCCACGTCAATCTGGTACTCCTGCACGAAGCCGCCAACGGGAGCGACCTCCGTGATGCCCACGGCGGATTGGAGGTGATAGCGAACCGTCCAGTCCTGCAAGGTCCGCAACTCATGCAGGTCCCAGCCCCCCACCGGCTTTCCATCCGGGTCGCGCCCTTCCAGCGTGTACCAGAAGATCTGGCCCAACGCCGTGGCGTAGGGTCCCAACGCCGGCTTCACATCCGCCGGGAGAATGCCGGAGGGCAGCCCGTTCAACCGTGCAATGACCCGGTTCTGCGAGGCCTCAAACGGAACGCTCTCCTCGAAAATGATGTAGACCATCGAGAATCCGAACATCGAGTAGCTTCGGACCGTCTTCACGCCTGGGATACCGAGGAGGGAGACGGTCAGCGGATACGTCACCTGATCGTCCACGTCCTTCGGCGAGCGCCCCATCCATTCACTGAACACGATCTGCTGGTTCTCGCCGATGTCGGGGATGGCATCCACCGCCACCGGACTCCGCGGGATCCCGCCGAGGTTCCAGTCGAACGGCGCGACCATGGCGCCCCACGCGATCACGAAGAGCACGATCAAGGCGACGACCAGCTTCTGCTCCAGGCAGAACCGTATCACCCTGTCCAGGAATGAGGGGCTCTTGCCGGGAGTTGGGGAGGGAGAGGGCGACTCACTCATGGGCGTGACCTCCCCCGGACGGGACACTCGAAGCGGACGGTATCGTCTCGATCACTTCGCCGCAGGTTGGCATGGCCTTGCCAAAGTAGGGGTTGCGGACCGTCTTGTCCTTCTGAAGCCAGGTGGCGCCACGGTTGTTGAATGCCATGGGACAGCGAAGGTCATAGACCGGTTCGGATCGGACTGGGCCGAACGTCTTGACGACACGGGCCATCTCGGGCGACAGCGAAGCGAAGGCGATACGGAAGGCTTCGATCTCCTTCGCCGCCAGCATCTTGTCCGCAGACAGGTTCAAGGCGTTGAGCGATTGCATCCAGCGCTCATGGGCTTCGCCGGCGAGGACGGACATGTCCACCGCAGCCAAGCTCTGCTTGGCTTTGGCAGCGCTCGCCCGAGAGGATTCTAGATCGTCGTTGGCCAAGGCATCGGCCGTAGCCAGAACGTTGTCCAGAACACCACCAAGCTGCTTTCGGAACGCATCCGGCGCAGCGATGATCAAGGGGATCGCCGCTTTCGTCTCAGGCCGAGCGGCAGACGGGGCTTCGCCGTGCTGGTGCCCGACCGGCGCGGATCCGCCCTCGGGGGCCATCATGCTCGGCTTGCCTTGGATTTGCAGCGAACTGTCGATCTTGAAGTTGCCGCTGATGACGACCTGTTCGCCTTCCTGCAACCCCTCCCTCACCAGGAAGTAGTCTCCCGCCC
>CAYOIT010000341.1:0-3920 GCA_964404035.1 uncultured Verrucomicrobiota bacterium
GTGCGAGGAGGCAACCGGAAAGAATTACATTATGACTTTTTCAACAGGCTGATAGTCGAGGAACACGCCGTCAACGCCGTTCCACAGGTGCGGCGCGACCATCCCGTTGATCGACGGGATGCCGCCGCCGACCGTCAGCCGCTCCTTGTCGCCCAGTGTGGTATCGAAGGCGTCAATGCTTAGCGTGCCGCGACCGACACGGTCAAGCGAGGCCAACGTAACGGTCGTGATCCAGGTCGGCAAGCCGGCGCTGGATCGGCCGTCGATGGAGAAAGGCCCAACACTCCCATCGAACGAGACCGCGCCTTTGCTGACGGAACGGGTGGCGTTATAGCTGTTGACCACTTGAAACTTTTCGTTCCAAGATCCGTTCCTGGCACCTTCCAGGACCAGCGCGCCCGCGTTGGCCCCGAACGGATTCCCCGTGGCATCGGGCAGACAGCCGTAACAGGAGGCCCCGGACTGGACCGTCAGCGTACCTGTGAACGGGTTGTCGTCAATCAGGTCCACGCGGATGCCGCCCAGCACCACGCTGTGCGCGTTGCCGCCAAGATCCTTGAGCGCGCCCGCCGTGCCGGATGCATTCATCACAAGTTTTCGGGTGCTGTAGCCGTTGCGTCCCAACCGGTACGTGTGCGTGGCGTCGTTGGCCGCCAAAGCGGCGAGCGAAGATCCCGTGAAGATGCAGTCGAGATCGGGGGTCGTGCCCAGCCACATCGTCCCATTGCCCAAGGGGGTGGAACTCGCGAACCGGTCGTTAATCGTTACGCCTGTCGTCAATCCGAACCCTATAATGCCGTCGGAATCGGTGGTGATGTCCGGCACATACGCTGTCATGACGGATAGCGCACCGGGATACTCGATCCGGACCTTCGCACCGGCGCCGATATTGTTCGCCCCACGCACGAACAGGTTGCCGGCGCGCAGAACCCAAATGTCGCCATTGCCATAGACCGTATTGTTATAAGCCCCTACGTTACTGATATCCACGCAACCGTTGTTGGCAATCATGCCTCCTGTGTGGAGGTTGTTTCCATTGAGATAGGATCTTGAGTTCCTGTCGCCGCCGTTCGCCAGAATGAGTCGCCCGCTGCCGGAAATCACGCCATCCATCTGCCAACGCGCATAGTAGCCCCGCGAGGAGAGGATCCCGCCGTTGCCGGCCAGCGTAATGGACCTTGGAAAGGGAATGATAACGCTTGCACCGTTCGCCCGATAGCACCCGAACTCACCAAGAGTCCCATTGGCGCCGAGCGTCACCGTGTTTGCTAGGTTGCCCAGGCTCTCGTTGGTCTGTGCGATAAGGGCTCCGTAGGCCACCACGAAGTTACCGGTGTTGCTGTTGACCGGACCCTCGATATAGAGCGTGCCCCCTCGAAGCGTCGTCGAGCCCCTGTAGCTGTTGGCGCCCTGGAGATACACATTGCCCACTCCCTCCTTGGTCACATTGCCCGTTCCCACAATGGGACCGCTGAGATTAAACGGATAGTACTTCTCCCGGCCACCCAGGGCAAAGATAAACCCGGATTCGTCGTTGACAATCGTCAGGTCTTTTTGAAGCGTGATGGATCCGCTCAGTGCCGCCCATGGGACCGAATCCTGCCCCGTGCCCCACCGGCCCAACCGCGCCACACCGCTGTTGTTCGCGCGAATCGTCAGCGGATTGGTGTAGGTTGCACCGTACATAAGTAGCAGTGTGGCATCGTCGCTGCCGGGCGACGCACTGCCGAGGATGAAGCTGCCCCTCCCCAGCTCCCGGCCGCTGGCGGTCTCGTACCCGGAATGCCCACTCAGTAGAACGCCCCCGTTAATCTCAACATCCCCGCTGAACACGTTTGTGTGAATGCTGTTTCCCCCGACAACATTATGACCGCCGAGCCGCAAAGCGCCCGAGTTCATCCGTACCCCGCCGGTACCGGCCAGCTTCGCCTCAAAACTGCTGAGTGTGGCGAGCGTGTTCGATCCGCTGTAATTCAGATTCCCGGCCCCGAAGGCCAGCGTGTACATGTAGCCACCCAGTGTCCAGGCGCCGCCACCCGTGACGCTGAACGCGTCAAGGGCATTGGCGGGATTTGCGGTCAGCGTCACCGTGCGGCCTACTGCCCCCGCGAAAGTCGCCGTGTCACCCGCGTTCTGGCCGGGATAGCCGGCGGAACTCCATATCGCCGCGTTCCAGTTTCCGGCGGCGGTATTAGTATAGTCCAACGCCCACGCCGCATTCACTCCCGCCATCAGCAGGACCAGCCCAAGCACCCCTCTCATCCTTAACTGAGAATACATAATCTCCTCCTGACTGCTGTTTGTATCGACGGTGCGATAGCCCCCGTAACGAGATCTCGGCCCATACGTAACCTTTGATGGGCATTCAAGTCGGCGCCGCCCTCCTGCCACGTGTTCGTCGCCGCGTCGTTCGCGGGCGCCACGGTTCCAATCAGCGCCCAGGCGCCCGCCAAGACCCTTCCGAAGTTCGAAGCCGCCATGGCGGCACAAAGACTCTGACGACGGGAGAGGCGGATGCCGGAAATCGGGAAGGGAACCAACTTGGAGGCGCGCAACATTGCGGCTGGATGGAGGGCGTTCATGAAACTTCTTTCTTTCCAGCTCGGCGCGTCCTCCCCGCGCCAAGCCCGTCACCAAATAAGCACCTGGATAATGGGGCGAGTATGGCGGCGTTCTTCAAATAGTCGACAAGAAAATGATGGGAGATTCGGAGGAGTCGGAGGGCGCGTTGCGTCACAATTACCGACACCGAAGCGGGAGGGGGCCGAGGCGGTGCAGAGGGGGTGTGAGACGGCCAAGTTGGGACGCAAGCATGTGATCAAAGTGCTTCGGCGTCTGCGTGAGCCCTTGCGCAAGGCAGGTCGGCAGGCGGTTTACCGTGAGACAGCCGGGGTACTCAAGCAGATCTGGCTGTTGTTCGATCAGCCCTGTTCCAAGCTGTTACATCCCGTGCTGGGGAGTTATGTGGACAGTTACGAGCAGCACAAAGGCGGGTTGGACCGTGAGGCCAAAGCCCTGCTGTTACGGATGAGCCCCCCGACGATGGATCGATTGCTGCGGGAACATAGAGTGCGGACGTCGCTCTGGCGCGGCCATGGCGGCCCGATGGCGGCGGGCGCCGGTTGAGGATCAGGTCTGGTTCTGTTCTGAGTTGGTAGCGGCCGGATTCATCGCGGCGGGATGGCCGTTGCTGGAGTTCTCTGCGCAGAAGACCTTCCCCGGTTTGTTGGCGGCGAGTACTCGCTTGCGGCGGTTGGATGATACCGAAGTCAGCCGAGTCTGCATGGTTGCGTGAGGCGAGGATGACGCCGGTCCACGCCGGCGTCCGGTTCCTGGGCGTCACGGTCTCCTGGTACACCTGGTTCAAGTGGCGGGGCTAACGGAAGCAGCCGCCCCGGGCGGAGCGTTTTACGTCGAGATATTCGAGATCTTTAGTTCCCGGATCACCCGCTTGATGGTGTAGTCCGGCAACAAACGCCCCAGACCCGAACCGTCTCCCAGGCGTGGCGGCCGATATCCCGCTGCGACAAGTTTGTCAATTCCTTTACGACGCCCGTTCGTTTGAGAAAAGGCCGTGAGGTGGACTAAACAAACGGTTTATTCTCTTCAGGGCCCCCGGCCTTCTTGCCTCTGGAGAGCCACCGGCCGATCTCGGGGAGGAAGAATCGGTAACCAGATACTGACCCGGCGAATCGGGGGTATGGGGGTTTTGGGGCCTGTACATCTGCACGGCCGAGGGGTGTCGCATAGAAGCCCATGTTATCGCGTCATTTCATTTGTCGATTTTCGGATCATGACGTCCCCCGGCCCCTATTCTCTATTCTTGGGGCTGACCCCGTGTTCCCCAAACTATGACGCGCCCGCACTGTCAGCGGGCACTCAAAACCAGCCACTAATGGGCGAATGAAAACCAGCCACTT
>CAYOIT010000342.1:0-3903 GCA_964404035.1 uncultured Verrucomicrobiota bacterium
AATATCCCAATATGGGTCGTGTAAGAAGATGATTCGGCCCCCACATCATCATTCCAAAGGGCACCGAAGCTCCTTTGAATAGGATGCCTTCAGCCGATTCCGCATTCACGTCAACAAGGTCAAGGAAAGAGTTACTCATCTATAAACTCCTTTTATTCAGGATCAGAGCGGGGTCACTCTCGACAAGCGATTCCGCTGAAATAGTCTGACTCGACACTGTGCCTTCGGCCTGGTGGCACACGCGGCGCAGGCAGGGGCCTTGATTAACGACGGCACTGTCACGGACCCCATGTACTCAGGACGCGGGCGCGGTCTGATGCGGTGAAACCTGATGTAAGACGAATTCGGGGTGTTCCTTGGTGAAATAGGCCAGCGCCCATTTATCCGGGAACAGGATGACGAACTGGCCGCGGACATCCTTGGCAAGCTTCACGCCGTCGCCGAGGTAGATGTTGTTCAGTTGTTCCTGGCGGAAATCCGGCGCGAACCAGCGGATCAGGGTGAATGAGGCCGGTTCCAGGCGTGGTTCCGCGCCGTACTCGGCTTTCAGCCGGTACACGACCACTTCGAACTGCAGTTGGCCCACCGCCCCCAGCAGCGCCCCCGGGAGCACGTCGCCGATCAGTTCAAAGGACTGGATGACGCCCTCCTCGAGGAGTTGGGCGAGCCCATCGCGCAATTGCTTGAACTTGGCGGTGACATTATTGCGGATGAACGCGAAGGCTTCGGGCGGGAAACGGGGAATTTCATCATACCGGATGGCGGGATTCGAGGTCAGTGTGTCCCCGATATGGAAGGCCTTGTGCGTCACCAGGCCGACGATATCGCCGGGATAGGCGACCTCAAGTGATTCCCGGTCCTGGCCAAACAGCTTCTGCGGGTAGGAGAGCCGGACAGGTTTGCCGGACTCGGGGTCGTTCACCACCATATCCTTGACGAAAGTGCCCGAGCAGACCCGCACGAACGTGAGGCGATCGCGGTGCCGGGGATTCATGTTGGCCTGCACCTTGAAGACAAAACCCGAGAAATCGGCCGATTCCGGGGCGACGGGCCCCTGGACGGACAGGCGCGGCTGGGGTGGGGCGCCGTGCCGGACGAAGTAGTCCAGCAGCAACTGAACGCCGAAGTTGGTCATGCCGCTGCCGAAAAAGACGGGGGTGATCTGGCCGGCCAGCACATCCGCCTCATCAAAGCTCTCGCCGGCCGCGGCGAGCACTTCCAGTTCTTCAAGCGCCGGGTCCAGGATATGGGGCGGAATGATCGCCCTGACGGACTCGTCGTGGATGCCGCCAACGCGTTCGGGCGCGCGATACTGATTGTGGGCGACGCGCTCGAAGAGGTGGAGGTGTTTGCTCAGCCGGTCGTAGACACCGCGGAAATCGGGGCCGTTGCCGAGCGGCCAGGTCACCGGGAAGGCGCCGATGCCGAGGACCTTCTCCAATTCGTCCAGCAGGGCCAGCGGGTTCTGGGCGGGCCGGTCCATCTTATTCATGAACGTGAAGATGGGGATTCCGCGGAGGCGGCAGATTTCGAACAACTTGCGGGTCCGCTCCTCGATGCCCTTGGCGGCGTCGATCACCATGACCACGCTGTCGACGGCGGTCAGGACGCGGTAGGTATCCTCGCTGAAGTCCTTGTGGCCCGGGGTGTCGAGCAGGTTGATGACGCAGTCGCCATACTCGAACTGGAGCAGCGTCGAGGAGATGGAGATGCCCCGTTCCTTCTCCAGTTCCATCCAGTCCGAGGTGGTATTGCGCTGATCACGGCGGGCGCGGACGGAGCCGGCCAGTTGGATGGCGCCGCCATACAGCAGGAGTTTCTCGGTCAGCGTGGTCTTGCCGGCATCCGGGTGGGAAATGATGGCGAACGTGCGGCGTCGGGCGATTTCCTTAAGGAGAGAGGCTTCGGCCATGACGGGGCTCCGGAAAAGGGCTCAGCGTGCGACCGGCGCGGCGCGGCGGCACTTCGTTACGCCTGTGGGGGTTTGGGTCATGGATCGTGGAAGGTAGAAGAGGCGGCACGGCGTGTCAATGCGGCATCTCGGGCCGCCGGCGCGCCCCCCCCGAAAAATAACTGTACATTCCCGTTGACACCCCTCTTATGTTTGGTATCTTACGCCGTCTGATTATGGGCGATGAGCCGAACTGACTGGTGTAGATAGGCAACAAACAAAGCACTTTTTCGCTGTAACTCTGGCCTCTGCGAGGAGAGCAGGGGGAAGTGTTTTTTGTTGTCTTGATCCAGTAGACGAAGCGGAATCGTGGCCCACGTAGCTCAGTTGGTAGAGCACGTCCTTGGTAAGGACGAGGTCAGCGGTTCAATCCCGCTCATGGGCTCCAGTATATATGGATAGGCCGGTTTGGAATACGAAGGAGTAACAAAGGAGAAGCATCATGGCAAAGGCACAATTCAGTCGCACAAAGCCACACGTAAACGTTGGAACGATCGGGCACGTTGACCATGGCAAGACCACCCTGACGGCGGCTATCACGTACGTGCAGTCGCTGCGCGGGCTGAGCACCTACGTCAAGTACGATGAAGTGGCGAAGGCCTCCGAGTCACAGGGCCGGCGCGATCCAACCAAGATCCTGACGATCGCCACGTCGCATGTGGAGTACAGCTCTGAGAAGCGGCATTACGCCCATGTGGACTGCCCCGGGCATGCCGACTATATCAAGAACATGATCACGGGTGCGGCGCAGATGGACGGCGCGATTCTCGTGGTGAGCGCGTCGGACGGGCCGATGCCCCAGACCCGCGAGCATATTCTGCTGGCGCGCCAGGTGGGCGTCCCGGCGGTTGTCGTGTTCCTGAACAAGGTTGACACCGTGGACGATCCCGAGCTGCTCGACCTGGTTGAGCTGGAAATCCGCGAATTGCTGAGCAAGTACGAGTTTCCTGGCGACAGCACGCCGATCATCCGCGGCAGCGCGCTGGCGGCCATCCAGGTGAAGTCCGCAGACGAGCCGGGTGCCAACTGCATCAAGGAATTGACGGACGCGCTGGACGCCTTCATTCCGGAGCCGATGCGTCTGGTGGACCAGCCGTTCCTGCTGTCGATCGAAGACGTGTTCTCGATCGAAGGTCGCGGCACGGTGGTGACGGGCCGTATCGAGCGCGGCATCATCAAGGTCGGCGAGGAAGTCGAAATCGTGGGGTTGAAGCCCACGGTGAAGACGACGGCCACGGGCGTGGAGATGTTCCGCAAGCTGCTGGACGAAGGACGCGCGGGCGACAACGTCGGCGTGCTGCTGCGCGGCACCAAGAAGGAAGACGTCGAGCGCGGCCAGGTGCTGGCCAAGCCCGGGTCGATCACGCCGCACACGACGTTCAAGTGCGAAGTGTATGTGTTGAGCAAGGATGAGGGCGGCCGCCACACGCCGTTCTTCAAGGGGTATCGCCCGCAGTTCTACTTCCGCACGACGGATGTCACGGGCGACGTCACACTGCCTGACGGCGTGGAGATGGTGATGCCGGGCGACAACATTGCGATGACGGTCAAGCTGATTGCGCCGATCGCCATGGAGAAGTCGATGCGGTTCGCCATTCGCGAAGGTGGTCGCACGGTGGGTGCGGGAACCGTTTCCGAGATTCTGGAGTAGCAACGGTGCCGGCCTTGGCCGGGTGCCCGTGAAGACGGGGGTGGGGGCGCGGGGCCCCCCGATCCGTTCAGACGGGGAGGTTAAGCGACATGCCGAGAGAATTGGTCATAATGGCCTGCACTGAATGCAAGCGGCGCAATTACACGACGACGAAGAATAAGCGGCTGACGCCCGACCGGCTGGAAAGCAAGAAGTACTGCCGGTTCGAGAAGAAGCACACGATGCACAAGGAGACCCGTTAGGCGGTCCGTGGACGCCCGGGTTTGGCCTGTTACAGGGCAGTAGCTCAACTGGCAGAGTA
>CAYOIT010000343.1:0-3886 GCA_964404035.1 uncultured Verrucomicrobiota bacterium
GCCTCTCAGGGACTTCGGCGGCTGGGGACATCCGCCCTCCAGGGTGAAACGCATCCTGGCCTCTTTGGATGGCGGGCGTCCTCGACCGCCGTAGAGCATTCCAGACGCATCCTTGTCACTTCGGCGGCTGGGGACTCCATGTGGCCATAATGAGAATAGGTGACATAAACTGCCATGCGCCGCCGTTAACCCCTCACTGCTTAAGCGTCATCATGCGGAAGGGGATGGCGCCATACCTCGGCTTCCAGGGACCGACCGCCGGCATGACCGACCGCTATCCACAACTCCAAGATATTAGCTTAACACCTATGGGGTACGGGGAGGAACCCTTTTCCAAAATGGTTTTCCTCCGAAATGAGTTTATAAGTTAGCGCATATGGGGCTCACCCCACCGCCGCTCTGCCAATCGATTATTCCGGCACGGCGACGAGCAGTTTTGCCGACTGGCCGGGTATGGCTTTCAACACATAGGTGCCTTCGTGAATTCCAAGGTCCTCGCTGGTCCAGAAGTCCTTGAGACGCGAACGTTGCTTGAGTTTGAACGCACGGTCGGCGGGGGCATTCCCCCAGTTAAACGCATAAAAATACTGCCGGTCTCCAAGATCAGTGACACCCGCCTCGAACTTGTTGTTCTCAAACCGCGCCGTCTGGCCCGTCGGCGGCGTCAATTTTTTCAAGATGGCCTTTTGCTCGGGGCCGAGGTCGGGGATTTTGTCTCCTGAAAGAACCAGACCGCCGGCGGCATGCACCACCGAGGCGTGGAGCAGGCGGATGGCCTCGGGGATGGGCTGCTTAGGCTGATCCTTTTTGGGCTGCCAATCCCCAGCTAGCAGGACGCAGTCGGGATCAAGCACCCAGAGCCGCCCATTCTGCCAACCGCGCAGGAGATTCTCCGTGGCGGTGTTGCGAAAGCTGCGGAAAGACCGAGACAAATCGTTTCCGGTACGCATGGCGTTGACCAAGCCCAGCGACGGCCACATCGGTGCATTGCATCCGAGAATGACCGCTCCCGGCCCAGCACCGCGCACTACCGCCTCCATGCCGCGGCGGTAGGCCTCGATCCGGGTGGAGTTGGGGTTGAAATGCTTCCCTCCGTGAATCGCGCCCCAATAGTTCGCATCTAATTTGAAATAGGTAACTCCGTAATTTTCCCGCATCATCTTGAAGGTTTTTTCCAGGTAGTTGCAGGCTGCGGGGTTCGAGCCGTCGAGCGCTCGCCAGTGGCCTCCGGCATACCAACCACCGAAACCGATCTTTGCCGAGTCCAGAGGCTTGCCATCCTCATCCTGCACATACCAGTCGGGATGGGCAGCGAGTGTTTTGCTTCTCGGACTCGCGACAAACGGCCCGACCCAGATCGCCGGCAGCATGCCCTGGGCCTTGATGGCGTCCGCCGTGGCCTTCATATCTCCCCACTTCGGATAGACGAGTTCCAAGTCCCCTTCCAGGGTGTAGCCTTCGTCGATCTGGATGAATTTCATCTCCGGCAGGTTCTTGGCGAAGTATTCGGCGGCTTCGCAGACGATTTGCTGGTTTCCCGCGCCTCCCACGCCATACCAGGTGCACCAGCCGGCGCGTTTGTCCAAGGGAGGTTGTGGGAGCGGCGGGTGGTTGCGGTTGATCTCGACGGCCAGCCGGTCGAGAAGGAGATTCCGATCCGCTCCGGCGAGCGCCAGAAACTCTTCGAGCTTCCAGGTCTGCCCCGGGGAAAGTTCCAGCCCCTCGGGATCAATCGAGATGCGGAGTTGCTTCGCGTCAAAGGAAAACCGGCCGATAAAACGGTGGCAGGAGGTAAAGGCCAGCAACAGGTGATTCTGACCGGAAAAATCGAGCGTCATCATCCCGTAGGCGGTCGGCAAGCCATCCGGTTCGGGGATTTTGTAATGTGCCGGATCCGGATACGGCCCGCGCCAAGTCAACTTCTCCAGCGTGCCGGTATTCTGGGCGAGTTTCTGGAACCCCTCGCCATAGACCGGAGTCTTCGGATCGAGCCCATGCGCCGGGAGGTCGAACAGGATGATATTGCGGAGGCGCACCGGTTCCTTCCCCACGTTGCGGATCGACGCCGTACAGAGCTCGCCGTTCCAGACGCGTTCAACCATCACTTGTTCCGGCTTGAGGGCGTTACCGGCTTTATCCTCAACCCGTGAGGGGGCACTCTTCAATTGCTCCAGAAACACCGCCTTATCCACGGCACTGGTGGATACGGCCCCCGCCGGCAAGGCCGCCGTCCACATGATCGCCATCATCACCGTCATCCTGAATGTTGTCTTCATAACCGCCTCTTTCCCGTTTTGCTTTGTTTGTCGCATCCTGCTCCCTATGGACTTCTTATATATTGAAACTATTTGAACCCTTAACCTCCCGGGGCATAGCACAAAAGTGAATTAAAAGGTTTCACAAACGTGAGTTTTGGTTTCATCGTCCCGGAGTTCCCGCAAAACGCGCGACTTCGGGCGTTGGGGTCATCATGCGGAAGGTGATGGCGCCATAGCGCGGCTTCCAGGGACCGACCGCTGGCATGACCTGTCCCTTGAGTGTGCCGTGCTCCTGGATGACGCGCAGTTCCTGGCGTGAGCTGATCCCCCGTTCGTAACCATAGGTCACGCCGTCATCGTCATAGAGAACATACGACCCCGGCTTCTGGCCGTAATGCCGGACCTCCAGCGGCACGTCCGCCGTGGCGTTGCCGACACGGTTGGTGGCTGGCATCATGGGTACGATGCCGCCGTCCTTGACGAACATCGGGATCTTCTCCACGGGAGGGGTAACGGTGATCGTCCCCCCATCGCCGACCAGGGCGCCAGTCTCGAAGTCATACCAGCGGCCCGCAGGCAGGATCACCGTGCGTTTTTCCTGTTTAGCCACCATGGGCGCGACCAGGATGTTGGGGCCGACCATGAACTGGTCCGCGCTCTCGCGGCGGGTCTCCTGCTCATAGGGGTTGGTATTGGCGTCTAACGTCCCTGCAACGGTTTGGCTCCGCAGGGTGAATCCGTCTTCCAGCACCATGTGCCGGATGGGCGGGATGCCGGATGTATGGTAGTCGGCCATGGCGGTGTAGAGGTATGGCACCAGCCGGGTGCGTAGCCGCACGAGGTCGCGCACCGGTTGCAGGACGGCGGCATGACGGCCCCACGGCACGCAGCTATCCTTGTCTCCCCAACCGTTGACCTGCATGATGGGCGCGAACAGGGCGGTTTGGTAGCGTCGGAGCTGATCCTCGTCTGATTCGGCCCCACGCACCTCCGCGCACCAGAAGGCCCCGACCAGGCTGCTGTTACACAGGGCTTGGATGTACTGGGGGTGCCCATAGCCGTCGCTGTAGGTTGCATAGGGATAGGAGCTACCACCCATATTGGTGGCACGCACCTGCCCGGTGGTGCGGCGGTCTAGCTTGCGGAAAAGCTCCGTAGTCGCCTTGGCAATGATCAGCCCTTGGATAGACCGCATCTGCTCGCCGCTAAGCCCAGAAGGAAAGAGCGCGTGCTCCGGCTCGATGGTGTCGACCTCATCGAACTTGAAGCCGCTGACCCCAATATCGATCAGATTTTTGCGGTTGTGGTCGAGAAAGGCGTTGAGTGGTTCAGAAAAGGTGTAGTCGGGGATCTCGCCCCACAGCGTATGGGAGCCGGTGAAGGGACCGATAACCGGATAGAGGGGCGACCGTTTCGAGATGTGCAGGTTCTCCCACACATTGACCCGCAGGCCCATCTCCCGCATCCGTTTCAGGAATGCAGCCGGATCGGCGAATTTCTTCGGATCCCACTCATAGGTACACGGATAGCTGCCGGTCTGCCACCCGGGTTCGAGCCCAATGACATCCACAGGCAGGTCGTGACTGGCGAAGCCCTCAGCGACCTCGGCAACGGAATCGGCTCCGGCC
>CAYOIT010000344.1:0-3863 GCA_964404035.1 uncultured Verrucomicrobiota bacterium
GGGCTATAGGATGGACTGTTGATAAAGCAGCGTTATGATCTGAGGCGCGCAGTATGCACGCCGTCGATGTTGTCACAGACGCGGACGTCCTCGGGCCCAAGAAGTGTAGCGTCGGCTGTCCTTAGTCGATCCTTTTGGCGCCTGGCCGGGTCCGTCCGCGTTTCGGAGCGGCAGGTCATGTGCGCTGGGGACCGCGCACGCTGCACTCGAGACGGCCTTGCCCGAACTCCGTCACAATGCGTTTGCATGCACAATCCCTTTGTGCAAGCATGAATTATTATTCAACGTGGGTGCGTAGCTCGTCTTGTCAAGTTAAGGAGACACAATGAAACAGTCGGCTATTGCTTTGGCTCTGGCGGTTGGATTGGTTTTCTCGTCGCTGGCGGCGGGGACGAACTACACTTGGAAGGCGACGGCGGGTGGTAACTGGACCAATGTCGCCAACTGGACTCCGTCGGGCTATCCCCAAGCCGGTGACGATGCTAATTTCACCGGTACCGTGGCCCAGACGGTCTACATCGCCAAGGGCAACCAGACGGTGAACAATCTCTCGGTCACCGGTTCCGCCACTTGGCTCTGGAATGCAAGCAGTAGCCCAACCTTCATCACAAACCTGACTGTGAGCGGCACGTTCACCCACGACGCCACCGGCACGAACAACCAGTTCAATGCGCCCATCCTCGGCAACGGCGCGCTGGTCGTGAACAGCGGGCGGTTGATGTTGTGCCCGGCCCTGCCCTGGACCAATGACTTCAGCAGTATCATCGTCAACGGTGGGACACTCACAGCCGGCAGTTCAACGCTCTCGGGGAACACGAATCATTTTGGCGCGGCCAGTACGGTCGTACAGGTGGGCGCTCCTTCGGGGACGAACGATGCCACCGTTGAGTTCAGTGTCTTCTCGGCGTTCTATCCCCAACCGATTCTGATCCGGAGCGGAAGCTCCGGCCGGGCCACGCTGCGATACTACAATCGCAGTTGGGCCCCCTTTGCACGGTTGGGTGGCGGCATTACACTGCAAAAGGACGTCCATCTGGCGAGCGCCATATATTTAGGCCAATCATGGTGGAACGGGACCGGGGGAGGCTCCGGTCATCTCGATGTGATCAGCCCGATCACCGGCACCGGCGATGTGTATCTCGACGATATCGGCAACATCAAGCTGACCGGCACCAACAGTTACATGGGCCAGACGATCGTCAACGCCAACCACGTGTGGGTGATGTCTGACGCCAACACCTCCATCGGCGCCGTCAGGGTTATCCGTGGCAACCTGTATGCCAACAACGATGGAGCGCTCGGCGCTCCGGCGAACACGCTCACATTGGGCGGCCCCGGTACGATGGGCGCGCTGGGCTTGTACACGAACGTCGCGAATGCCATTACCCCCGTCAATCGCTCGATCACCCTCGCCGGGAACGGGGGCATCATCTCGGGGTGGGGGGGCAGGCCCCGGCCGTATCTGAACGGGCCCATCACGGGCCCCGGGAAACTGATTATCGCGCATACCCGGGACCAGTACTACGCGGGAGCCATGTATGGCGCGAATGACTACAGCGGCGGCACGATGGTGGTCGACGGCTGCATGCGGGGAGGCACCAACACGGCCTTCGGCACGGGCGACATCGAGCTCAAAGTGTACGGGTCCCTTGGCCTCTTTCACGCGTCGAATGTGGGCGCCGGGGCCAAGATCATCGTCAAGCGCAACCCCCTGCTGGATCAGTGCGGCCGGAGCGGCGGCGACCTGGGCCTTTACGCGGACTTCGTGCCTGCCATCGCCACCAACTCGAACGGCAAACTGGCGATCAACTTCTCCGGTTCGACCAATGTCAATGCGTGGCTGGCGAACGGTTCCCAGCCCATCGGCGACGGCACCATGTTCCTGGGCTCGTGGAACAGTTCCATCATCACGGCCACGGGCCTGGCGGCCCTGGTGGTCAACGACCCGACCCATACCTACAAACTCGGGACGTCCGTCAGTGATATGTATCTCGACAGTTCCAATGGGCTGGCGGGCGCCCTGGCGGACATCGGCGGCCAGCCCTACAATGTGCAGGTCGGCCGCCCGAATCTGGGCGGGGACAGCCAGGTCGCGATCTTCTCGTATGACAAGCATGGATTTTCCGGAACGCTCAGCGTGTACCCCGGATCGGTGGCCGAGTTCCTGGTGCCGGGTGCGGATGACTGCATGGGGCATACAAACGGCAATATCGTGCTCTACGGCTGCCGCGACTATAACACCGTGTGGAGGAGCCTCAGGCTCAACAACAACTCGGGGGCCACCCGCACGGTTCGCAAGAACGACCTACGACTTGAGGGGAGCGTGCATGTCAGTGTGGATGCCAACTCTTGGGCGGCCCCAACGTATACGACGACCTTGCAGGTGGCGACCTTGACGCGCAGCGGGCGAAGCACCCTGGCCCTCAAGGAAAGCGCCAACCCTAACAATACTGCATTGTTCTCCGGGTGCTTTGGCACTTACACGCGGTTTATCGTCACCAACGGCGTCCCCACGAACAACGGGATGGTCGCACCATGGATCTGGCACAGCACGTTAACCGGGAGTTTTCTGGACTACGGCGCTACGGGGTTCATCACCAACCTGTGGGACGGCGCCACGCTTGCGGGCGCCACGGCAACGGCCAAGATCAGCCTGGGTACCAATGAGCAGATTCCGGCCGGCGGCGCCGAGTTGTACGCCCTGCGCATGACCAATAACATCATGATCAGGGCCAACGGCCCGGCCGCGCTGACCAACCATAGCGGCGGCGTGCTCCTTAGCGGGGCCTACACGACCAACGAGGCGCCCTTGGAGTTCGGCACGAATGAGGCTGTCGTGATTGCGTCCGATTATTCGTCGTTGCATTCCTTCATCGGCCAGATACGGGGGTCGGGCGGTCTGACCAAGACAGGGAGCGGGCGCCTGTGGCTCAGTGGTGACAACTCCACGCTGAGTGGGAACATTACGGTCAACCAGGGCCAGTTGCTGTACACCAATTGGATAAGCCTTGGCACCAACACGATCACATTGAACGGCGGTGAACTGCGTCTGCGGGGTACTTGGGCGGGGGGGGCTGCGTTCACGAACAATCCCGCAATCACGAACAACATCATCGTCGGCCCCTGTGGTGGCATCCTCGGCAATGCCGACAACGGCAGCTACGGCCGCTACTACGGCTCCATCAGCGGCCCGGGGTGGCTGCGGTTTGTGACAGGCTGGGGCTATTACGTCTACGGCGTCAGTACCTATTCGGGAGGTACCTACGTCGGAGATGGCTTTAACGGGCTCAACCTGTACACGAACGATGCCTTGGGCACAGGGCCGCTCCATATGGGTGGCTCCGGCAACGGCACTGATATGAACAACTACAGTGCCGTGGTGGTGTTGCACGACCGCGCCCTCAATACGAACACGTTTGTCGAGATGAGAACCCGCACGGCTTGGCTGTTCTTGCAGACGGCCAACCCGCAATTGGGTTCGCTCGAGGGCAATGGGTTTGTCACCCTTGGCACGGCCAACCTCAGGACCCGGGCCGCGTTCGGGCTTGATAATCGTGATGCGGACTACTTCGGGCAGATCGATCAGCAGAGTGGCGCACAACCCTGCACGCTTGTGAAGGGGGGTTCCGGTACGTGGACGCTATGGGGGCTGGTGACACTCAATGGCGGTGTGGTTGTGACGAACGGGACGCTGTGCGTGAACAACTGGGTGAATACGGAGGCCCCAGTGGTGGTCTATCCTGGCGCGACGCTGACCGGGATCGGGACGGTGGGCGTCGTGACCAACCTGGGCGGCACGGTGAAGGGTAATCTCCACCTCGCGGGGTTGTCGCTGGGCTCAAATTCGGTGCTGGAGGTGGCGC
>CAYOIT010000345.1:0-3845 GCA_964404035.1 uncultured Verrucomicrobiota bacterium
CCTTCCGACTCCAACTCCTTCAGCGCCTTGAACACCGTCACCGCCGTACACTTCAGGATGCGCCCCAACTCGTTCTGACTGAGAATCTGGTCACCCGGTTGGAGGTGCTGCTCATCAATCCACTGCACGATCTGCGTCTTGATCTGCTGCCGCTTCCCGCGTTTGCGCAAGCCCTGTGCATTAATCGCCGTCATGCTCACCCCTCTCACGCATCGCGCTTCAAATCCCCCTCACCTGGCATTTGAGGATGCACGCCCTACCTATATCAGACCTATATACTGCAATGATCGGAGATACTTGTCAAATGGATTTTGCCTCTTTTTTGGGGAAACTTTTGGTGAGGTTCAACGTCGGCCGACAATACCCAGCATGACCGGCAGGGGACGCGGCTTTCCATCACTGGGCTTGTTGACGATCCCCAAATCCCCCGTGGCCTCCACGGCCACCAGAACACTGCTGCCACCGCCATCCAGGTTGATGGCACGCCGACATCCATGCTTCGCCATCAGTTCGGCCAACTCATGGGCCGTCATGCCCACGCTGTGCCGTGGTTGCCGGCCATCGACAACGGCCAGCAACAACCACCGCTCGCTCGCATCCAGCCCGACCGCCGTCCGCGGATGGCGGTCACCGCCCGGATTCGGCAAAATGCGCCCGTCAGCCACAAGATCAATCCACCAGGCATTCCATCCCGCCCGAATGGCGGCCGTGTTCGTTGGTGTCGGTCCGATGTGCGGCCGGTGATCGGCGTCCATCCAAAAACACAGGTCATTCCCCCGGCGCTGAATATCGGGCGGACTGCGGACGACTCCAGAACCGACGACCAACCCGGCAATGTCAACCGGCAGACCGAGTTGCCACTTTCCCTCCGGGACTTTGCCATCCGGCCCGGGCAACCTGCCAAACCCATTGGCATTGACCGCCGCCAGGGCACCGTACCGCTGCGCCAATTCCAGGGGGGCTGTCAGGACGGCCTCAGCCGGACCGTCCTCATCCGGGTCCTCGGCCGTCATGGCCACAACCTCCAGCCCGGGACACCGCAGGTCTACGCGGAGCAACCAGGCGACCATCGGCTGCGGTTCCGTCTGCGTCTCCCTCCACAGGGCCAACGGCAACTCCAATTCCGCAGCCGACGCGGGTGGGTGATCCAGCCGCACCAGGGAGGGGATCCTCACGGACACAGGTGTCACAGCAGGCGCCGGTATCGGCTCCTGCGCCATCGCCACCCAGGCGACGACAGCCGCCACACCACTGATCCAACCTATTTTGCGCCTCATTGCCGACGACAGTAGCAAACGGGGAGCCGGGAACGAAAGTAAAAGCAGGGACCAGACCTGCGATGGCGTGAAGGCTACTCTGCACGCTTCCCCGTGGTTGACAAATCCTCAACTCTATTCGACACTTTCATCATGTCAGGAGTCAAAAGTATGAGAATCACTGTCGAACTCGATGCAACCGATCTCGCCTCCGTGCAGCAGGCGACCGGCATCCGCAAGCGGTCGCCCGCCATCCGTCAAGCCATCGCTGACTACGTGAAAGACCTGGAAAAGAAGCGCTTCCTGCACCGCGTAACGGAAGGGAAATCCGACTACGCTCTGAGCAACGAGGAACTCGAATCACGGGAAGCCCATGACACTCATTGACACGTCGGCCTGGATCGAGTTCCTGCGCCGGACCGGGCGCGCGGAAATCAAGCAACGCGTCGCCGCGCTCCTCGAACTGGACGAGGCGGCCTACTGCGGGCCGATCGAGTTCGAATTGCTGAGCGGCGCCCGCGACAGCGAGACGGCGGACCTCCGGACCGCCCTTCGCTTCAGCGAACGCCTCGACTTCCCTGCCGCCTGCTGGCAACGCGCGGCGCAGATCGAGAGTACCCTGCGGGCCAAAGGCGTCACGGTTCCGCGCGACGACGTTTTCGTGGCCACTGCAGCGCTTCACCATAAGGTATCTCTCTATTCGTGCGATCCTCATTTCACCCTCATCCGCGACAAAGGCCACCTCCCGCTTCGACTGCTCTAGCCGCGCCTGCCGCTTTTCGCTTGCCGCCAAGCTTCACTCCGGGTTTCCGGCTGTTTTCTGCCTGCGTACATGCGATAACGCACCGGAGATGTTCCTGCGGTTTGATCGGCATCAACCGCGCCACGGCGGCTAGATCCGGCAGGTGTCCGCCGGCATCAATCGGCAAGCTATCTTCGGGATACTCGATCTGGAGCCCAAACGCCGATGCTTCGCAGTAGGCATCGGACATCACCGTCACCCAGTCGAGGTCGAAATCATCGGCACACCGGATCATCGCCTCGCACTTGGCCGGATAGTCGGTGCAGAAGTCACGATATTTGATCCCCGCATAACGCGCCGCCCAGCGTATGATAATGGGATGGAAGGGCCTGCGATCCACGACCTTGCCCGCCAGAAAGTCCGTCGTGCGCTCCAATCCGGTCATGACACCCGTCAGCAATCTCCGATTGTTCTCATGCCTGTTGTCCGTTGAACTCGCGCACCGCCTCTACCATGGCCACCACATTTGCCACCGGCGTACGCGCCTGGACATTGTGGATGGCGTCAAAGACGAACCCGCCGCTCGTCGAGAAGATTTCGCACCGCTCCAGCACCTGCTCCCGGACTTGGGCCGGAGTGCCGAACGGCAGCACTTTCTGGGTATCAACCCCACCACCCCAGAAGACTAACCGATCACCGAATTTGTCTTTGAGCACCCTTGGATCCATCCCCGTGGCGGAACACTGAACCGGATTGATAATATCGAAACCGGCCTTAATGAAGTGTTCCATGAAGGGCTCGACCGCGCCACAGGAGTGCTTGAACGTCTTCCAGGCTGTGTGCGCATGGATCCAATCGTTCATCCGCTTGTAGTAGGGCAGCCACAACTCATCAAACGTCGCGGGCGAACAGAACTGGCCCTGCTGCGTACCGAAGTCGGTGCCACAGAGGAAGACGGCATCCACCCGGTCCCCCACAACAGCACGGATGCGCGCGAGGTTGGCCAGGGCGAATTCGAGTTGGCGACTGAACATGGCATGCACGTAGTCCCGCCGCGCCGCCGTCGTCACGTACCATTCGGTAATATCACGGATGCCCTTGGGGTATTTCATGAAGGGGGCCGGCACCAGGGCAATGTCGCCGAAGGCCGTGCCGCCGAAGTTTGCAATGACGCCCCTACCGGAGGCCTCTGCTCGTCTCGCTTCGCGCTCAAAGTGGGCCAGGGTCTCGTCGGATATGGGCCCGAACTCCTCGGTATTATCCTCCGGATTAAGTCGATCCTCGTCTATCGGCGGTTGCCGGACGATCGTATCGAAGAAATACCCCCCTTCGGGCAGGTGTCCGCTCGGGGGCACCGAAGTGTCGCCCTCGGGATGGATGTAGACATCCTTGCCGTTGCCCGTGACGTTGAACTGGCCTGGAACCAACAGGGACTGCCCCCAGGGCGCTTGCCATTCCTTCCACTGCTCCAACGCGAACCCGAACAGGGTGGTCCGCCCATAGATACCGGTGGTATCCACACCCATGGCATCCTTGAGGTCGTCGTCAACCTCCCCGAGCATTTGATAGGGTTCGATGACCTTGACCGGCTGTTTCTCCAAACCATAGTGATCACGGAGCGCAGCCACCACGGAAACATGAATCCCCGTGACCGCCGTGCCACCAAAATCCATAGGGACCGGGCCGCCCCGATGTTTGAGCGCATTCCGCAGTCTTTCTCGATGTTTCATACGCTGCTTTGCTTCCCGTTACTTTACGCGGAACAGGGCCGCGCTTTTCCGGTCCACATCCACCACGCACATCCCGTTACGGATGGAAATGGTTTCATCCGTATCCAGATCGAGCAA
>CAYOIT010000346.1:0-3526 GCA_964404035.1 uncultured Verrucomicrobiota bacterium
CACTCCCGCGCGGCATCACCAAAGTACTCCCGTACTGTGCAATCTCCACCGCATCGGCAATCCCGTCACCATCCCCATCGCCCGTCGTGCCCGCCGACAACAGTGCGCTCGGAGTGTTCGTCAGAATCGCAATATCGTCCAGCAGCGTGCCGTCATCCGACGCGCCGCCGACACGGCAGGTCGTGTAGTCGCCGCCTGTGAAAGCCAATGACTGGCGCACCAGGCGGCCCCTCAGGAAGATCGCTGCCGCATGCGCGGTGAAATCCTGGAGGATGGAGACCCGCACCCAGTCGCCCGCCTGCACCTTGGCCACGGCGACGCCGAACACGTCCGTGGCGCAGGCATCCCAGCCCCCCGCCACCGCCGCGTTCGACACCATCAGGTAGCCATTCGTACTGAAGAACATCTGGACACTGGTTGCCGCTGGCGGGGTTTCCGGATACGCTCCCAGCGCCGGCTTCACCCACAGGTCTGTCCAGATCTTCTTCTGGCCGCCGGAGTCCACCGAAACGAAGGCCCCCCCCACGGGGGGCAGCGCCATGCACCGGGAGGAGAGGTTCGTGTACGTGGCGGCGTTCGTGACCATGGCGGCCGTGCCATCCACACCCCAGCCGAACCAGCCCAATTGGCTCACGTCCTTGCCGACGGCATAGGCTTCGAATGTATCGCCATAATCCAGGGGTTGCGCCACGATCGCTACGCCCCACCGGAAGTCCAGTGTGAAGGTTCCGCTCCGGGTCACGCCGTCCGCCACAACGGTCCCGTTCACCACCTGCACCACTCCACCCGCCGCGATCGAAAGCGTCGAGCAGTTCAACGTCGTATTGCTGAGGGTTAACGTGCCGTTGGCCCCGAGGCTCACGCCACCGGAGCAGTTGATGGCATTGGTTGCGACCATCTCCTGCCCGGCCGCCACGGCCAGGTTGCCCGTGATGGCAAAGGCGCTGCCGACGACGTAGAGCGAGGTGGCGACATTCACGTCACCCGTATAGCTCCCTGCCGACATCACCAGGATGTCCCGGCCCCGCGCCACGGCCACGGCGCCCGTGAGTGTCGGATAGGTCTGCCCCGGCCCCACTCGCAACAGCCGCGCACAGTAGCCGTAGGCCTGTAGCTCATCGGCATCCGACAAGCCGTTGAAGTTCAGGTTGCTGGTCAGGCCCGGCGGCACCGTGGCGCTGAATCGCACCTCGTCCAGAGCGGTCGGGTCGGTGGTCCCCTCCCACACCACGTTGGTCAGGGTGGGCCAGGCGCCCGACATGGCAACCTCCTGTCGCAACAACTGCCCATTGACAAACAAGGCGGCGTTGGATCGCGAGTAGTCGCAGAAGAAGGTGATCCGCTGCCAGGCATTCGAGGCCACCTCCGGAACGGAGGCCAGTTGAATGTCGTTGGAATACGCCGTCCACGTGCCGCTGTTGTTTACCGCCAGGTAACCGTTGGTCCCGAACCCGACCTGAAGGCTGGGCTGAGCCACCGGAGCATGCGTGTCGAAGTCACCGAACACCGGCTTGATCCAGAAGTCAACCCACGCCCGCAACACCGCCGTGGAACAGGTGTTCGATACCGCCACGACGGGCTGGATGGCCAGGTAGTTGGTGCTCGACTGCGCCGCAAGCACGGTATTGCTGACCACCTGCGCCCCCACCCCCGCCGTGCTCCAGCCGTTCGTCCCGATCGCCGCCAGCACGGTTCCATTGGTGTAGCCTTCGAACCCATCAGCCAGCGGCAACACCGAGGGAGTCACCGCCAGGCATTGTGCCGCGATGACGGATATCGCCACTCCCAAGAATCGTTTTTTTGTCTTCATAAGCGCCCCCTCTTCGCAGCCGAGACCTAGTAAAGGGTAATCGTCGTGCCGCGCCGCGCAATGTCGACGTAGACCGAGCTGGCGTCGTACGAGACCGAGCACCGGTATTTTGAGACGTCACTCCCCGTCACGGTCCACGTCGCCAGATTGGCGGCATTCACCAAGGTGCCGTAGGTGAACAACGTGACCCGGGTGGGTGGCGGCGTCACGCCGCCGAGGGGATTCAAGGTCACCGTGCAGTTCGCCCCAGCAGTCAGTTGACGGCTGACGCTGACAACGTCCGACGTGCTCGCATTGTATTCCCCGAGGAACGCCGAACCGGCCCCCATGACCAGGTTCGAGGACACGGTCAATGTTCCGCAGTAGTTCGTATCCCCCGCCGTGATTGTCGCCAGGTTCGTCACCACCCCCGCCACCGTCCCGGTCCCGCCCAGCGTGCCGACGGTCACCGCCAGCCAGTTCGTCCCGGTCTTCGAACCGTTGATCAGCACGGCACCGCTCCCGGTCTTCGTCAGGGCGCCATTATTAGTAATCGAACCCATCAGAATCAGCGTGCCGCTCGCGCCCAGCGACGAAGCCGCCTGCACGTTCACCACATTCGTGATCGCCCAGGTCCCCGCCGCCGCCCCAAGGGTGCCGCCTGCCAGCACCACCGTGTTGGTGCTCAAGGCCAGGTTGCCCCCGACGACCAGCACGCCGTTACTGATCGTGGTGACTCCGGAGTAGGTGTTCACGCCGGAGAGCGTCAACGTACCCGCGCCCGTCTTGACGACCGCGCCGATGTCGACGATACTATTGCCGTAGTTCTGGCTCGACGCGGTATTGAAGACCAGCGTCCCTTGGTTGTTGATGGTGCTCGACGAGGCGATTGAGCCGTCGGTCGTGCCGTTGCCGATCTGGAGCGTGCCAACGCCGATCGTCGTCGGGCCCAGGAACGTGTTGTCACCGGTGAGCACGAGTGTGCCGGCGCCCCCCATAATGATGCCGGAGCTGGCGTTGCCCGAGAGCACGCCGCTCATAATGGCTTTTGTCGAACCACTCGCGATGACAACAACGGCTCTCACCCCTCCGTTGAGCGCGACATTGTTCTGAAAAGTCACATCGTGGGTAGCCTGACTGATGCCAAAACGAAGTTGTACTGGCAGGAAGTATACGCTGCCCCATGTGAGAGTGTCGGGCGTGACATTTCCTCCCAAGTTCACTGAGAGGGCACCGCCCACGGCAGCGAAGCCGCCGCTTGAGTATTGGGAAACACCTGACCACTGCACCTGACCGGCCCCGCTGCCTAGCGACCTGGTAAAGGAGCCGCTGGTCTCAAGTATACCACTCGACCCAGACGTATTTCTCGCATTGAACTCGAGATTTGCGTTCGATGAGAGCCCCGTACCCTCGTCGGCCCGGATGAAGCCGTTGAGAAAATACTGGCCGGTGAAGCCGCTGTTGTTGTTGGTGAGGATGAGGCGGGTACCACCGTCAGTAACGCCACTGACCAATATACCTCCGCCGCTTACCTGGCCGGCGATGGTGTGATCGCCGCCGAAGAAGGTCAATGATGCACCGGAGTTAATGACGAAATTACGGTTGGCGTTGAACACAGTAGTCCCTGTTATGATGGCGTTGGCTCCGCTCACGGCGGTGACGGTGCCGCTCGCCGCACCCAGACTGCTGTCCGCAGCCACCATGATCAGGCCATTATTGAGATAAGTGCCGCCGGTA
>CAYOIT010000346.1:3536-3838 GCA_964404035.1 uncultured Verrucomicrobiota bacterium
GTATAGTCATTCGCTCCGCTGAGCGACACCTTCTGCCCGCCGCCCACCGTCAGGGAAATAGTGCCAGTGATTTGCGAAGCAATGGCGAGGGCATTGTTTGCATTGCGAAGATCGGTGAACCCCGACCCGTTGGCATAGATCCAGAGATCGCCCTGGGCGCTGGTGATCGAACCGCCGGTGATCCTGTTGCCCGTGGTGGCCACAGCGCCGCCGGTAAGAATACCGCCGTTGGTGATGGTGTTGGCCCCGGTCAGGGTCACCGTGTAGGTCGCATTGTTTGCGAAGCGGATGTTGTTCACGGT
>CAYOIT010000347.1:0-3793 GCA_964404035.1 uncultured Verrucomicrobiota bacterium
AGGCGGATGCGAGGCTGCGGCAGGCTCAGTGTCTCGTCAAGAACAACCGATACCAAGAGGCGGCGCCTTTGCTGAAGCGAGTGCAGGAGCTTCGTCCTCGGGAGGATGTGGCTCGCTATCTGGAGCAGGTGGAGCGCTTGGCTCGCGCCAAGAACTGAGCCCGTCTTGAACGATGGCGGATGAAACCGATGGTGTGCAGGAATGCTTGGTGTAAAAGAGAAGCAGGTGCGTCAGAACGCACCAAAGGAGGAACAGTGAAGCGGTATATCTGGTTGACGGTGGCGATGGTGGGCGGCGTCAGCCTGTGCTCGGCACAGGATCTGGCCAAGACAGAGGGCATGGCAGATGAAACAGGCACCGAGATCATTCAGGAGGCAAGCCCCTGGCGAGTCTCGGGAGGGCTGATCTACAAGAACTGGCTCTACGAGCACGACGCGCTGCAGCAACGCGCCCCGGCGGGGACGGTGCATGGCGACGACTGGGAACAGGGGGATACGGACGGGAGCGGCTGGGGACTGCAGACGCACATCGGCCGCGGCGACGGCCGGTTGAACGCGTCGTTCATCAAGTCGGACTTCAAGTATGAATTGAGGCCTGTTGGCGGCTTTCACAAGATCGACACGGTCGCGCGTGACGCCGAGTTGTCCTGGTCGCAGATCCGTGGCCGCAGCGAGCAGGCGGAGTGGGGCTCGGAGTTGGGGGTGCGCTACCTTGGCATGCAGAAGAGCGCCTCCCTCTCTGAAGGTCAACGGACCATCGATGCGAGCGGTAACGTCAACTGGCTGATGCTGCTGGGCGGGTACAACGGCAATTGGCGGCCGTTCGACACCCCGATGTTCCAGGCGCACGGCAGCCTGCTCTTCTTCCTTGGCGAAGCCAAGGGCACCGCCCTCAGCGGACGGGACGACAGTTGGACCGACGGCGACATCTCTGAGATTCCCGTCGAGGAGTACTCGCTGGCCTATGGCGCCAGGGCCTCGTTCGGGGTCGACGTCGCCATGACCAAACGCGTCGTCCTGACCATCGACTACATGCGGGAATGGCTCTACTCATTCGACGCCAAGGATAGCGGGATCGTGGTCTTCCCCGACAACTCGGACGCGCTTTTTATCGAGAATCAGCACTCGCTGTCGGCGAGCTTGAAGTACCTTTTCTGAGGAATCGGGCAAAGCCTCCGGAGGATGTATGTCGAGATTCGTTTCGGTTCGGTGCCTGTGTGGCACCGCTCTCTGTCTGGCTTGGCTTGGCGCGGGCTGTGCGGAAACGGGTACGCAGTTGATTTCGAAAGCGGAGGGAGGCCGCGGCGCCTCCGGACAGCGCCTCTTGGTCGTGTCTCAGCTTGCCTGGGTGGATACAACATGGGCCGAGGCGTTTGAAAAGGCCCTGCTCTCCGAACTTAGGAAGACCGGATCTTCGGCGGCAATTCAGACGAGAAGCCCCTTGGCGTTGCATACCGACAAGGTCCGGTATGCCGCTCAAATCGCGGAGTTCAACCCTGATGCGGTTCTGGTCATCGAACCGGGGGATGGGACGGTTGACCAGCGGGGACGGAGTCTCATGCGCCGTTTCGAGGCGGGTCTGTTCAGGCACTACGAGGAGCGAGCCCGCCGCGAGCTGGCTTGGCGCGCCACCGTCACCCTCGAACCGGCGGGGATGTACATCCTTCCGGAAGACATGCCCGCTCTGGCCCGCGACTTGGTTGTCCGCCTTCAGGGTGACGGGATCCTGACGAAACCGAAACGGAGTGCCATGGCACCGCTTTCGCGGCCTTTCGCCCCGCCAGATTAAGGGTGTGAGGGTTCGACTTCCTCCCCGGGCACCAATATCCACGGCCTCGAAATCAACCTAAAGCGGCCGGCGGGCAAGAAAAGGCTGTCGCCATCGCGTGATGATATGATAGGTTTGAACCTGCGTTTGTTGCAGGGGTCACGATGAATCTGAAGAAGCTCTTAAGCGAAGACACCATCATCCTCGAACTGAAGGGGACGAAGAAGGACGAGATCATCCAGGAGATGATCGATCTGCTTGTGATTCGCGGTCGTATCAAGGACCGTGAGGCGGCTTTGAAGGCTGTCATGGAGCGTGAGCAGAAGATGTCCACCGGCATGCAGCACGGCATCGCCATTCCCCACGGCAAGACCGATTCCGTGGACAAACTGGTGACCGCCATGGCGCTCAAGAAGGAAGGCGTTGACTTCGGGTCCATGGATGGCAAGCCGTCCACGATCTTCATCATGACGATTTCCTCCGTCAGCCGCACCGGCCCGCATATCCAGTTCCTCTCCGAAATCAGCCAGGTTCTTAACGATCCCGAGAAGCGCGAGCGCATCCTCCTGGCCCAGACCACCTCCGAGATCATGGAAATTTTGACGAGCTGACCGCCGCCCCGCTTTCGCTGAAAAGAAAAAGGACGCCATTACTGGCGTCCTTTTTCTTTTCCCGCTCGCGCGGGAATCGGTCAGTGCTGCAATCAGCGATCCAACCGGCCTGGCAGAAGTCCCAGCGGCAACGGGGCCGGCTTGGCGCAGGTCGTCGTGAGGTTGACGTGCTTGCCCTGATCCGAGGCCTCGTGAATGGCGCACATGATGTCCAGCACATGGAAGGCGAGTTCGCCACTGGCCCGGTGTGGCCGGCCGGAACGGATGGCGTTGGCCATGTCGGCCACGCCGATGCCACGGCTGTTATCGGCATAACCGAACGCCAGCGGCACTTCCTTCCACTCCTGGGCTCCGAGCCGACGGATCTTCACCGGTCCACCGAAGCCGTTGGGGTCCGGCACGCTCATTGAGCCTTCCGTCCCGTAAATCTCAATGCGGGGGAGCTCGGCGGCGCACACATCAAAGGTGGTGATGATGGTCCCGATGGCGCCCTCAGCAAAGTCCAGCAACCCGGCGACATGCGTGGGGGTCTCGACCTTGACGCGCTTGCCGTATTTCGGCTTGCTGGTGATGATGCGTTCCGGGAAGCTGATGCGCGTGGCGCCGGTGACGCGCCGCACAGGGCCCATCAGCGCGATCATCGCGGTCAGGTAGTACGGCCCCATGTCAAACATCGGGCCACCGCCGAGTTCGTAGTAAAACTCGGGATCCGGGTGCCAGCTCTCATGACCGCGGCACATCATGAAGGCTGTGGCCGCGATGGGGGTGCCGATCCAGCCGTCATCGATCAATTTCCGGCAGGTCTGGATGCCGCCGCCCAGAAAGGTGTCCGGTGCCGAACCCACGCGCAGCTTCCTGGCTTTCGCGGCGTCCATGATCTTGCGTCCGTCTTTGCGGGTCACGGCCAGAGGCTTCTCGGCGTGAACATGCTTGCCGGCTTTCAGGGCCAGGAGGTCGACCTCGGCATGGGCCTTGGGGACGGTGAGGTTGACAATGATCTCGATGGAGGGATCGGCGAGGATCTCAGCGACGGTGCAAGCCTTGGGCACACCGAACTCCTGCGCTTTCTGCTGGGCCTTCTCCAGAACGAGATCGGCGCAAGCGGCGATGTTCAGGTTCTCGAAGGTTTTTCCCGCCTGGAAATAAATGCCGCTAATATTGCCGCAACCGATAATGCCGATGTTTGTCTTACTCACCGTGTGTTCCTATGGGTTGATGGTTTACGTCCTGTCGCGGATTTCCTATACCGCAAAAGACGAGGGAACGTATACGTTTTTTGTGCCCAAACACAAGCTCTTTCACGGCCACCGAGCGCTCCGCACCGAGGGTTTCTTCGCATTACGATTGACATGGCGCGATCCGTTTTGCTAACAAAGCCGCCCTTATGGGACAACAACTTAGAGCAAGAGTCAAAC
>CAYOIT010000348.1:0-3751 GCA_964404035.1 uncultured Verrucomicrobiota bacterium
TCGACTATTGCTGCGGCGGCAAGAAGCCTCTGGCTGCTGCCGTCAGGGACGCAGGCCTCGACCTCGAAACGGTCCTGACGGTCCTGAAAAACGCTCTTGAGCATTCCACCACCGCCGCCCCCGTGACGGACTGGACGGCCGCCTCGCTGAACGACCTCGCCAACCACATTCTCAACACGCACCACATCTTCACAAAGGCGCAACTGCCACGGATCGACATGTTGCTGGCCAGGGTCCAGAAGGCCCATCATACCAGCCATGGCCCCATGCTTGACGAACTCAGACGTGTTTTCGACCCCCTGCGGGCCGAACTTGAAGCGCACCTGATGAAGGAGGAGCAGATCCTCTTTCCGGCCATCATCGCCATAGACGGCTTCCTGGCGGGCCGGAATGGGAAACCGCTTGTGCATTGCGGGAGTGTGGCCCATCCGATCCGTCAGATGGAACATGAGCATGACGGTGCGGGCGAGATCCTGGCCTCGTTGCGGAGGCTTACAAACAACTACCAATTGCCCGAAGATGCCTGCCAAACCTTCCAGGCGCTGTACGAAGCCCTCGCCGCCCTGGAGTCCGATCTCCATGAACACATCCACCTTGAAAACAATATCCTCTTTCCCGGTACCATCGCCCAGGAAGCGAAGATGATCTGAAGGAAGACATGAGTTACGGAAAAGCGTTGAGAAGTTGGTTTGGAATTGAACTGGTCGAAGTCAGTTACGTTGAAAAGCTGGTCGCCGCTTGCGGAGGTGGCATTGCAATATGTGTGCTGATCGTAATTTCCCGCTGGGTCCTGCCAACGGGGGGCGCGATGGCTATCATCACATCCATGGGCGCAAGTGCCGTGTTACTGTTTGCCGTGCCCCACGGTCAGCTCTCGCAACCCTGGGCAGTTCTTGCAGGGCATGGTGTTTCTGCCGTGATCGGTGTGTCATGCGCGCGTTTCATACCTGATCCGGTGATGGGCGCAGCCTGTGCGGTCGGCCTCGCAATAGGCGCAATGCATCAGCTCAAATGCATTCACCCGCCAGGCGGAGCGACGGCTTTTAGTGCTGTCATGGGCGGGAGCGCTATTCAAAGCCTTGGCTATCAGTTTGTGCTGACTCCCGTCCTGCTAAATGCCCTCGTCATGGTGCTGCTGGCCATCCTGATCAACAGTGGCTTTAAATGGCGCCGCTATCCGGCGAGTCTCAATCGTCCGGCGGCGCTTTCTAAACCGGAACCGTTCCCGCGCAAGTCCCCGCCTACACATGAGGAGGTCGTGGCCGCCATCAAGTCCATTGACTCGTTTGTCGATGTCAGTGAAGCAGATCTCCTGAAGCTCACATTCCTCCTGTCGCAAAACAGGGAAGTTCCCAAGTCCAACCTATCGCACGAAACCCATAAATCGTAAAGGAGTCGGCATGTCAAAGAAAGAACGCATCGTCATTGTCGGTAATGGCATGGCAGGCGGAAAGCTCGCCGAGGAACTCATCGCCCACGGGGCTGAACGTTTTGATATCACGGTTATCGGGGATGAGCCCCAGGGTAATTACAACCGGATCAAGCTGGTGGTCAAGCTGAAAGAACCGAATCTCCCGGATCTCTTTCTCAACACGCCACAGTGGTATGCCGAGAACCACATCACCGCTTGCCTGGGTGAAGCTGTAACAACCATAGACCGCCTCGCCAAGACGGTCTGCACATCCGACGGGACCCTCTTCCCGTATGACCGGCTGGTCCTCGCCACGGGCTCGCGGCCGATCGTACCGCCCATGAAAGGACTCGACCTGCCGGGCGTGTTCACGCTGCGCCGTCTCGATGACGTCGAGCGCGTGACCGATTATCTGCGCGACAAGAACGAGGTCGCCGTCGTCGGCGGCGGCCTGCTGGGCCTCGAACTCGCCCTCATGCTGCGCCTGCTCGGCAAGCGGGTCACGGTCTCCCACCTCATGCCCACGCTCATGGAGATGCAACTGCCGGAAGAAGCAGGCCGCTACCTGAAGCGCCACCTGGAGGCGCTCGGCATCTCCTTCGTCATGGGCACCTATATCACCGAACTGCTCGGCTCCACCGCAGGAGTCGCTGAAGCCCTCTTCAAAGACGGTACATCCATCACCACCGACGCGGTCTTCTTCAATTGCGGTATCCGCCCCAACACCGATCTCGCCCGCGCCTCCGGCCTCATCTTCAACAAAGGCATCGCAGTCAATGAGCGCCTCCAGACCAGCGACCCCGACATCTACGCCTGCGGCGAGTGCCTGGAGTTCCAGGGCCAGATATGGGGTCTCGTCGCGCCTGTCTACGAACAGGCCCGGACCCTGGCCGCTGTTCTCTGTGGCGAAGCCGTCAGCTACGCGCCCGCGCCGCCCACGCCCACCCGCCTCAAATCAGACATCCCCGTGGTCAGCATGGGCACGTTCAAGCCTGATGCTCACGAGGAGGTCACCCTCTTCACCGACCCCGCCTCCGCCACCTTCAAGCAGCTCATCATCCGCGACAACATGCTCGTGGGCGCGGTGCTTGTGGGCGAAGATCTCAACGCCGACCTGATTGCCCTTCACTACACGGCCAAGATCCCTCTGCCCGCTCGTCGCGCCGACCTGCTCTTCCCGGGCGCGCGTGCCGGCGACGCCATCGTGGACGGCAAGCTCATCCCGGACGAGGCCCAGGTCTGTGACTGCAACGGCGTCTCCGCCGGCGCCATCCGACGCTCGATCCACACAGGCCACGATACGCTCCTCAAGGTGATGACGAACACCAAGGCCGGCACAGGCTGCGGCAACTGCAAGAACAAGATAAAGGCCCTGCTCATCTCTGAAGTCGGCGAACTGCGGCCAGACCCCGCCGAGAAATACTACGTGCCAGGCATCGCCATGGACCGCCCGGCGCTGACCGAGTTCATACGGTCAAAAGAGCTGCGCGCGGTGTCACATGTCTTCGCGGCGATCCCCGGTTCGACGGACGACTCGAAGACCCGGATGGGGCTCGATTATCTGCTCAACTACATCTGGCAGTCTGACTACACCATCGAGAAAGACGCCCGCTGTGCCAATGACCGCTATTCGGGCAACATCCAGAACGACGGCCGCTACAGCGTGATCCCCAACATTCCGGGCGGTGTCGCCACCGCAGCCCAGCTCCGGTCCATCGCCGACGTGGCCGACCGCTACGGCACCATGATCAAAATCACGGGGTCGGACCGCATCGGGCTCTTCTCGGTCCATAAGAAAGATCTCCGCGACATCTGGCATCAGCTCCAGATGGGTTCGGGACACGCGTTTACCAAGAGCTTCCGCGCCTGCAAATCCTGCGTGGGTTCCACCCACTGCCGCTTCGGACTGATGGACTCGCTCGCCCTCGGGCAGCGCCTCGGCAACCGCTATCGCGGCATGATGGGTCCTGCCAAATTCAAGATGGGCGTTTCAGGTTGCCCCCGCAACTGCTCGGAATCCACGATCAAGGACTTCGGTGTCGTGGCGGTCGAGGGCGGCTGGGACCTCTATATCGGCGGCAACGGCGGCGCGCACGTGTACGTCGCCCAGAAGATCGCGCAGGTCAAAACCGACGACGAGGTCATCCGCGTCTGCGACCGTTTCTATGAGTTCTACCGCCGGAACGGCAAGTACGGCGAGCGCACCGCGCTGTTCGTGGAGCGCCTCGGACTCAAGGCCGTCGTGGATGCCATCCTGAACGCGCCCCCTCAGGAGTTGCAGCAGCTGGAGGACCGCTTCCAGCAGACGCTCGACAACTACCGTGATCCGTGGCTCGATGC
>CAYOIT010000349.1:0-3741 GCA_964404035.1 uncultured Verrucomicrobiota bacterium
TGCTGATCCCCGCCTTCTCCTGGACCGGGATCAACCTGGACTGGGAATGGAAGTACGGCAACACCGACTACCAGGACCGGTTCACCCGCGACTACATCCGCGCCTGTTCCCTGGGGCTGACCCACGGCGGCGTGCCGATGGTCATCGACGGCACCAAGGACACGCGCGGCAAGGAGCAGACCGACTGGGTCAACCGTACCCGGATTGCGGCCTGCCTGCCGCATGAGCTCAAGGTCTGGCAGGTCGACGGCCAGTACGGGACCCTGCTGAAGGACCTGGTCGCCATGGGCTACGGCACGCCGGAGTGCGCGGTACACCACTACTGGGACGAAAATCCGGTGGCCAAAGTCGAGGGGATTGACGGCATCTGGATCGTGCTGGTCGGCAAGGAGAAATCCATGCTGGTCGTGAGCGACTACGGCAACGGCGGCACAGCCAAGGTGACGCTGGACACCAAGCGCCTCGGCCTGCCGGCCAATTTTACCGCCGTCAACTGGGAGAAGACCAACGAAACGGTCACCGCCTCCAGTGGGGTTCTGGAGTTGAAAGACTTCAAGAAGCACGACTTCCGTGCGCTGGTGATCGGGGAGTAGATGCAGGAGCGTGATCGGGAATCGGTGATCGGTTCCCTCACGATCATTCCAAGCCAAGTGAATCTATATGCATACAGCAAAATACATCAAGCAACGGAACTGGGTCGCCATGGCCTTGGCGGGGTTTTTTTTCTTGATGGCGGCGGGGCAGGCGCAGGCGGTCACCACCAACAGTGTGACGTGGTCGGGCAGCGGGGGGCCGGCAAACCCCGGGTGGGGTCAGGCTGCCAACTGGTTTGGTGGCGTCGCGCCGGCGAATCCAACGGCGGCGACGGTGATCTACAACACGAACGGGCAGACGGTGGTTGGGGTGCTGGAAGCGGATCGGGAGATCGGCGGGTTGTTCCTGGATGACCTGGCGGATGCTAATAGCCCTGAAACAATCACGCACACGTTGAATCTTGGCGGACATACGCTGACCCTGGCCGGTAACTACGACTGCCAATCCTTCGACAAGCACACGTTTACCTTCACGAACGGCATCCTTCGCCTGGGTACGGCGTCCGTCTCGGCTAATCTGAACATCGGGGTGAATCGCACGGTGACCGAAAGGGTGGCCCCCGGCACGACGCTCGACACCTGTAACCTCAAGGAGCTGCGGGTGGGACAGGCTGGCTGGGACAACCAAAACGCCACGTTGGATCTCCGCGGCGCGACGGTAAGGGGAGGCGTGCTCCGGGCCACGAGTATCTACCTCCGAACCGGCAGTTCGGCCGGCTCCTTTGTGTACCTCGACGGCAACACGGCGCTCTCGAGCATTGAGGTCGGGAGAGATCTGGAAATCAACCACACGTCGGGCCCCGGCGCCGCTTTCATCGGCAATCCGGCGGACAACGGGCGCCTGCCGCCAAACGTTTCCGTCAAGGTCGGCGTCAGCCCCGCGGAGCGCGGCAGCATCACGGTCTCGCGCGTCGTGTTCGTCGGATATGGCGGCGTGGACGGCAAGTTGGTCGCGAGCGGCGGCGGGACGTTCACGGCGTACCTCACCAACTTCGACATCATGCGATACGAGGCGGGGGATGCCCAAGGCCAGAATCGGTCGACCAACCCCCACGCCGGCACGGTTGACCTGAGCCCCATGAACGCCTGCCTCATCGATGTGGGGACACTCAAGATTGCGGCCGACCACTACCTTCATCCGCCCCTTGCCGTTGACAATCTTCAGGGGACGCTGAAGTTGTGTTCCGGCGTGGTGACGGCGGGCACGGTCGTGGTGGGTTCGACGCTCGGCTCCGGCTTTGGCCTGCTCTCGCTGAGCAACACGATGTTCACGGTGACCGACTCGTTCACTTTGAACGCGACAGCCTCGAACAGCATCACACTCGGGGCGGACTCCCGGGGGTTGGACGTGCAGGGCACGTTCACGGATGGGGGTGGCAAGATCACGGTCAACTTCCTGGTCGCGCCGGCCTTGAATACCGCGATCTGGGCCATTCGGATCAAGGGGGATGCGCGGGCGACGCTTAACGGGATGATCGACGCCGGGAGGCTGACCTCGACGGGAACCTATCCCTACAAGAAGGTGGCCTTGCGGTATGATGGGATAGCAGGGTGTACATACTACGCCATGACCGACGATGCAGGGACTTGGGGCATGCCGGCGGTGGACCAGAACGCCGGTCCCGTATTGACCTCCGACACAACGGCGACCCTGCGGGGCAGTCTGGTTGGCGGCGGGGCCGCGTATGTCGGCGTCGCCTGGGGAACGAACGCCGTCAACTTGGAGCATACGAACACGGTGGGGATGATACCGGAGGGAACGTTTTCGGTCGCCGTTGCCGAGTTGCGCACAGAGAGCGACTACTACTATCGCTGTTTCGCGTCCAACGCCAACGGCCAGGCGTGGGCACCGCAGGCGACGGGATTCACCCCGTTGTTCCGGGAAGTCCTCGCCTTGGAGCAGAATGCCGAGTTCGCCCAGGCCATGAGGCTGGCGACGACGCTGTCGAAACAGAGCGAGGATGCCAGGCGCAGGCATGACCTCGATACTATTTTATCCAGATTGGACAGGAGAAAGAAGATCGCCTACGACCTGATGTCTGCCATCTCGGCACTGGAGTTCAGCCGGCACGTTGCCGAGCGCGCGCTTCGGTCCGAGCCCGAGGTGGCCGTGCTGATGCTGCGGCAGGTCGTCCGGCAGCGGGACGGTGCCGTGCTGGGCAACGCCGTCGATATCCTGTTTTCGATGAATGATCCGGAGGTGACGGCGCTACTGGTCGACCGGATCAGAACGAGCAAGGACCCAGCGGTGGGCCTCGCGCTAGTAACGCATCTGGAGCGGTTCAAGGATCGGATTGCACCAGAGTTGGCACCCGCCTGTCGGGAAGCCATCCAGCACGCCGGCCTGGGTGACACCCCGGCAGGGCGTGCGGTATTGGCGGGATGCGCCGCTTCGTCGCAATGCCTGACAGATTAAGAAAGGTGGACTAACAAGATGATGACTAACTCGAAAAAACGGATTTCTTTCGCGGTGGCGCTGGCTGGCATTGCCGCCATCGCTTCAGGCGCCGAGCCGCCCGCCAGCCCGGACGTCGCGGCAACCTATGACCCCGCCGGCCTCACCTCCCTCAAGGTCGGCGGCCTGGAACAACTGACTGACGGCGCCGTACGCGTCACCAAGACGCGGGTGGCGGACACCTACCGCAACCCGTACGAGCTGGCCGACCCCTATGTGAAAGACGAGCGCACCTTCACCAATGCTTCCGTGGAGTTACGTTCCACCGCATTCGACCCGGTGCAGAAGCGCCTGACGCATACGTTCGACTGGGGCAGCGTGGCGGTCAGTTATGTGGCCTCCGCCGGCAAACTCGACGCGAGCATCGAGGTGCAGAACCGCTCCACGCAGGTCATCGAGCAGATCGAGTTCGATCTCTTGGCCATGGTCGTGCCCAAGGGGGCGAAGCTCTGGAAGGGCAATGACAACCTGGGCGCTCCTGTGTTCTCGGATATCGATCCTGAGGTGATCCGTTTCCAGCGCGCGTCGTTTCCAGCGGAACGCGATGACACCCTGAAGGAACTTGGGTTCACTGACGCCGAAGAACCCGGCGCCGCGGAGATCCGCCTCCTGTGCCCCGCCTGCTTCCCGAAGGCCGTCAGTGAGCACCTGATGGCGACCAAGGAGATGGCGGTGCCGCTCGACCTGGTGACC
>CAYOIT010000350.1:0-3730 GCA_964404035.1 uncultured Verrucomicrobiota bacterium
TTAGCAAACCGCTGCATTCAACCACTCAGCCACCTCTCCAGGTGCTTTATTTGCAACAACTTACGCAAACCAGCAGAAACTCTACGGAAGCCTCTTGGTTCCTTGTCATGTCCTTCTTGCGTTCACACCGACGAACGGGCTGCGTTACGGCGGCGCGCTAACAAGGCGACCGGAACAGGAAACACATGGGCGCGAATATAAAGGCAGGGCAAGCCACACGCAAGCGGAAAGAACACAGAGTCACTCATACCTGCCTTCAATGCGTCACCACACCCCTATTCCCCTGCCCCGGGGAAGATGTGCGCATGAAAGGTGATGAAGAACAACCCCACCTGAAAGATGCTCCGCAACCCGACGGCCTCGGGCTCGCTCAGCATCAGGTGCACACGGGCCAGTTCGCCCGACGCCTTCTCTTTCCGGGACAGCCCAATGAAATAGCCCCCCTTCTCAGCATTCTTGGACAGGGAAATCACCGTGCTCGCCCGGTCGGTCTCATGGTAGATCCCGTTGCGCTGGCCGCCTGCACGCTCCTGCCGCCCTTCGAGAACGGACAACAGTTCGCAGGTGTCGGTGAAATCCAGTTTCACGGTCAGCTTCTTCTCCCAGTCAAAGGTCGCATAGACCTTCTTCTCGCCGTCTCGCCCCGTCGGAGTCTTCTGCGCCGCCATCTCCATAAAGAAACAGTTGTACCGATCCGGCCCGCGCCGGTTGACCCGCGGCTCGAATTGGAGCGCCGATCCCGTCCCCGTGCTGTTGGGATGATAAAAGATAAGTTTTTGCTCACGTGGTTTCGCCGCCGCCCCCTGCCCGGTTGTCTCCATCGTCATGCTGTCGCTCCTTTCTGAATGGTTAACTTGTTATTTATACTATTCTAATATAGTCGTCTACTAATACTTCAGATGTGGCGACGGAAACCGTATGGGCAGGGACGGACCGATCCGATTGCGGGCGAAGCCCGCCTTTGGAGTGCGGCAGTTCGTTACTGCCGCCTTGTCGGTGTGCCGGCGAAAAGAAAGGCGGCAGTTGAGACCTGCCGCACTCCAAAGGTCGGCGCCACGGCGCCAACAAAACAGTTCGGCACAGTCCGTCGCCCGCTTTAGTCTTTACACGCGCACCCTGCCGCACTATCAACCGGGCCAGACAGCGCTTGAAAAACAGCCCGCCAAGGAGAAACCATGCACGACGTTTATGTATCCCCCCAGGGGAATGATTGTGATCCCGGAACACGGACCCAACCTTTCGCCACGCTCGATCGAGCCGTAACCGCCTGTCGGCCAACCAACGAACAAGGTGCACACATTCGGCTCTTCGGGGGCGACTACTTCGAGACCTCAACCACCTTGACTCCCGAACACCGGGGCCTGACCATCGAGCCGGTGGAAGGCGAGCGTCCCGTCCTGCACGGCGGGCGACGGATCACCGCCTGGCGTCCGGAGGGAGAGCTCCTTGTGGCGGAGGTCCCCGGCGTGAGCGACGGCGAGTGGGATTTCCGCGCGCTGGTGGTAAACGGACGCTATTGTCCGCGGGCCCGCTGGCCGCATGAAGGCCGTTTACGGCACGAGAGCGTCTTCGATGTCCGCTGGATGAGTTCGACCAAGGGCGGCTGGGAACGAAAACCGACGGAGGAGGAACTCTCCACCCTGCAGGTCCGCCCCGGGGATCTGCCTCCCACGCTGGAGCCCCGTAACGCCGAAATCACGATCTACCATGCCTGGGATGAATCCCTGGTGGGAATCAGCGAGGTGGATTTTCATACCGGCCGGGTTCAGTTCTCCATGAAAGCCGGGCATCCGGCCGGCGCGTTCGGCGGCTGGAAGGAACAGGCCCACCAGTATGTGGTCTGGAACATCAGGGAAGGGTTGAGCCGCCCGGGACAGTGGTTCCTGGATCGCGTCGCCGGCCGGATCGTCTATTGGCCGTTGCCGGGTGAAACGATCGGGACGCTGAACGCGGTGGCGCCCACCACCACGTCCATTCTCCGGCTGGCGGGCTCGCCGAAGGATCCGGTGCGCGACATCACCCTCTCAGGTCTGACCTTCAGCCTGACCACCACGCCTCTCGTGGCCGGCGGGTTCGGCGCGCGCGCTTTCGAGGGCGCCATTGAAGGCGAGCACGTCGACACCCTCCGTCTGAACCGCCTGACCGTGGAACATGCCGCCGGACAGGGCATCCGCCTGCGCCAGGCAACCTCGGTCTCGTGCGACGGGTGCGAGATCCGGGAGTGCGGCGCCGGCGGGCTGCATGTCGAAGGGGAATCGGCCACCCTCACGCAAAACCATATCCATCATGTGGGGTTGACCTATCCCAGCGCGCTGGCACTCCGGTGCGGCGGGAATAACCATGTGATCGCCCACAATGAGCTTCACCACACGCCGTATTCGGCCGTGAACTCCGGCGGCCGCAACATCCGCATCGAACACAACCTGTTTCATCACATCATGGAAGAACTCGTCGATGGCGCCGCCATCTACCTGTTCGCCGCCAAGGGCTGCGTGGTGCGCGGCAACCACACCCACAGCGTGCGCGACGAGCAGGTTCACGCCTACTACCTCGACGAACAGAGCGAGGACTCGATTGTGGAGGGCAATCTGGCCGTGGATGTGCCCTGGCCTCTGCACATGCACATGGCCAGCCGGTGCATCATCAGGGATAATGTGTGCGTCAACCGCGGCCCGATGACGGTGTCGCTGCCCAATTGCGACGGGTTTCGCATCGAGCGCAATGTCTTCTCGGCGGGCGGCAAACTGTCCTTCCAGCCCTCCTACACGGCCATGGCGCAGTTCCGCAGCAATGTGCTGCACAGCGGCAGCGGAGACGTCGAAATCCGGCTGCATAACCGCCTCCCCTCCCTGGAAGTGAACACGAGTCCTGTTCCGCTCCTGCCGGACACCGCCGGCACCGTGATCGCCGACCCCGGGTTTGTGGACACCGAAGGCGACGCCGGGCGCAACGTTTGGCGATTCCAGGCCGGCTCCCCCGCCTCCGAAGCAGGGATCCGCCCCCTCGATGTGAGTGGCGCCGGTCTTTTTGTCATTGACGGATCGCGCTGATTTCCTACTATTCGCGCTTTCCCAAACACAAGGAGACGAGATCATGGCATTGATTGATTTTGGTGGAGAGAAGGAGACGGTCGTTACACGCAAGGAGTTTTCGCTCGCCAAGGCCCGCAAGGTCCTGAAGAACGAGACGATCGCCATCATTGGTTACGGCGTCCAGGGACCTGCCCAGGCGTTGAACCTCAAGGACAACGGTTTCAAGGTCATCATTGGCCAGGCGAAGGAATTCAAACGTGACTGGGACCGCGCCTGCAAGGACGGCTGGGTGCCCGGCAAGACGTTGTTTGATATTCCCGAGGCCGTTCGTCGCGGCACCATCATCCAGATCCTCGTGTCCGATGCCGCCCAGCGCAAGGTGTGGCCGGTCATCAAGGCCAACCTGAAGCCCGGCGATGCCGTTTACTTCTCGCACGGTTTCTCCATCGTCTACAAGGAACAGACCGGTGTGATTCCCCCCAAGGACGTCGATGTCATCATGGTGGCCCCGAAGGGTTCCGGCACCTCCGTGCGCCGTAACTTCCTCTCCGGCGCCGGCATCAACTCCAGCTTCGCCGTGGGCCAGGACGCCACCGGCCGCGCCAAGGAGCGTTGCATGGCCCTCGGTATCGGCATCGGGTCCGGCTATCTCTTCCCGACCACCTTCCAGAAGGAAGTCTACAGCGATCTGACCGGCG
>CAYOIT010000351.1:0-3703 GCA_964404035.1 uncultured Verrucomicrobiota bacterium
CACATATTGCGACGCGATGAGGGCGGTGTCAAGAGGCCGGGTATGGGTCAGTCGCCTTTAGCCGCGGCCTCGGGCGTCGCCGCGGCTACCACCGGGGTGTAGCGGGTCGGCCCGGTGAATGTCCCGAGGGCCAGCTTTGCGATGTCCGTGTTGTCGAGTGTGCCTGCGATGGCCTCGGATCCGGGGCCCACGGCAAAGAGGCGGACGTTCGCGCCGGAATGGCCTTTGGTTGACCACGTGACGTCCGGCATCTTGCCCTGGCCGTTACCCTTGGCTATCGTGAGCCCTCCCGTTTCGTGGTCCGCGGTTACCAGGACCAGGGTATCGGTCCGTGCTGCGGCCCACTGCACCGCATGCTGGATGGCCTTGTCAAACGCCAGCGTCTCATGGATCGCCCGCTCCAGTTGATTGCCGTGGGACGCCTTGTCGATGCAGGCACCCTCGATCATGACAAAGAAACCCTTGGGTTCGCGTGACAGCAAGGCCAGGGCCGCATCGGTCATCTCCGCGAGGTGCGGCAGCGTGTCGTAATCCTTCCGGGTGGTGGTGAGATAGTCGTATTCGTAACACAGGGGGCCCGGTCCGAAGACTCCCAGAAGCCGTTCAGCCCCCTCCCGGGTGGCGGACAGCAACCCTTCACGATTCGTCACGACCAGGTAACCCGCCTCTTGTCCTGCCTCCGCCGTCAAAGGAACATTTCGGTCGCCGTTCGCTCCGCCAAGGATCAGGTTCGGTCGGCTGGACTTCAGGAAATCCAGGGCAATCTGCCTGTGCAGGTCACGGGCCCTGACATGGGCGCCGAACGCGGCCGGTGTGGCATCCGTCAGAAACGACGTGGTCACCAGCCCGGTGCGTTTGCCGGCCGTGGCGGCCAGTTCAAGGACCGTCGGTAGCGGCTTGCCGTCACCCGGCAGGGCCACGCTCAAGACGCTGGTGTAAACCTTGCGGCCGGTCGCCATGGCGGTGGCGGCGGCGGCCGAGTCGGTGACTTTGGCGGGGCTGGACTCCTTGCCGGCCGGCACCGTGTAAGCGGGGCAGGTGATCACGGTCGCCTGCCTGGGCAGCGTTTCCATGAACAGCGAGCCGTCCTTACCGTTGGCAAAGAGGCCCGCGGCCTTGATGTGTTCCGGCCCCATGCCGTCCCCGATCATCAGGATGACATTGAGCGGAGCTGTCGCCGCGAGTGAGGCGGAAGCCGCCACGGCCAGCACTCCCGCGACAACAGCACAAAAGCGTTTCATGGTGTTCATGGGATCGTTTCTTTCCGTGTGGGGACTATACGATGCTCTGGCAGACGGTGATGGCGGCGACCCCAACGATGTCGTCGGCGCTGCAGCCGCGGGAAAGATCGTTCACCGGTTTGGCAAGCCCCTGCATGATCGGGCCATAGGCTTTGGCATTGGCGAGGCGCTCGGTGATCTTGTAGCAGATGTTTCCGGCCTGCAGGTCCGGGAAGATCAGGATATTGGCCGCGCCTTTGAGCGGGCTGTTGGGACACTTACTGGCGGCAACCGCCGGCACGATGGCCGCATCCACTTGAAGCTCGCCATCCACGACGGCGTCGAGTTTCAACTCGGCCACGCGGGTCTTGGTAAGCGCGGTCGCGGTGACCATCTTATCCACGAGCGGATGCTTGGCGCTGCCCCGGGTGGAGAAGGAAAGAAAGGCCACGCGAGCCTGACCGCCCACCAGGGCATGGTAGGACCGAATAGTCGAGATGGCGATGTCCACAAGCTGCTCGGCGGTCGGATTCGGGTTCACGCCGGAATCGGCATAGAGGAGGATTCCATCACCGGCCACGGTCGGAGTCGCCAGTTCCATGGCGAAGAAACTGCTGCCGGTGGTGATGCCGGGGGCGGTGCCGACGCAGTGGAAGGCGGTCCTGACCATGTCTGGGGTGGAGGCAATGCTGCCGGCCACGAGGCCATCGGCCAATCCCTCGCGCACCATCATGTCACCGAAATACAGGCGGTCTTTCATCAGTTTGCGGGCTTGATCGAGCGTGACACCCTTGTGCTTGCGCAGTTCGGCGAAGGCGAGGGCGAGGCGCTCGAGATCAGGCGAATTGAGGTAATCGAGCACGGTTACGGACAGGCCGGCGAAAGAGACGCCGGCGGTTGATTGCCGGGCCTCGTCCGGCGTGGCGAGTACGATGACTTTGGCGGCGATGCCGGCCTGGGCGATTTTGGCGGCGGCTTGCATGACGCGCGGGTCATGACCTTCGGCCAGGACGAGTGTGCGGCGGGCGTTACGGGCTTTGGGGAGCAGGGAATCGAGCAGGGACATGGCGGAGTTTCCTTGGGGTTGGGGCTATTTTGAAACCGAAGCGGGAATGACCATGGTGGGGACGGTCAGCAGGCGGACCGTTTCGCGGGCAATCATCAGTTCCTCGTTGGTCGGCATGACGATGGCCTTGAGTTTGCTTTCCGGGGTACTGATGATAGCCGGCTGGCCGGCGACCTGATTATTCTTTTCCTCGTCCAGGAAACAGCCGAGGCAGTCGAGTTTCCGGATGGTGCGTTCGCGGATGTAGGCGCTGTTCTCGCCGATACCGCCCGTGAAGACGACGGCGTCCGCGCCTTCAAGGATGGTGTAGTAGGAACCGATGTAGGAAACGAGGCGGTGGATGAACATGCGAATGGCGCGTTGGGCCTGCATGTTGCCACCTTCGGCGGCGACAATGTTGTCCCGCATATCTCCGCTACCGATGCCCGAGACGCCCAGCAGGCCGCTGCACTTGTTGAGCAGGCGGTCGATGTCGTCGGCCGACATGCCGCGCCGGACGAGGTAGAGCACCACGGCGGGGTCGATGTCGCCGCAGCGGGTGCCCATGACGAGACCGTTCAAGGGGGTCATCCCCATGCTGGTATCCAGCACGTTGCCGCGATCGACGGCCGTGATGCTGGCGCCGTTGCCCATGTGCGCGGTGATCAGTTTGAGTTCGCCGAGCGGTTTGCCCAGAAGATCGGCGGTGGCATACGAAACGAACTTGTGGGAGGTGCCGTGGAACCCGTACTTCCGGATGCCGAACTTCTCGTAGTAGTCGTAGGGGATGGCGTAGAGGTAGGACGACGCCGGCATGGAGTGATGGAATGCGGTGTCAAAGACGGCGACGTTGGGCGTATTCTTGAACGCGCGTTCGCAGGCGTCGATGCCGCCAAGATTGGGCGGATTGTGCAGGGGCGCGAGGCTGATGCATTCCCTGATGTTGTTTTTAACTTCGCTGGTCACAATGACTGAATCGTGGAAATTCTCGCCGCCATGCACCACCCGGTGGCCGATCGCTTCCACCTCGCCCAGACTCTTCAGGACGCCGTGTTTCGGGTCCACCAGCTTGGTGCAGACCAACCGCAGCGCATCGTCGTGGTTGGTGACCGGGGCCTGTTCCTTGAAGGCTGTACTGCAGTTGCATTCGTATTTCAGGAACGGTTCGCTCTGGCCGATACGCTCGACGATGCCACGGGCCATCACCGTTTCTTTTTCCATGTTGTACATGGTGAACTTCAGTGAGGAGCTTCCAGCGTTAACGACAAGGACATGCGATGGTGCGCGACGTTCGGAAACAGGACTGGTCATGATTCCACTCTCATCATCATGCGTTCCCTCGGGAACACGGGTTAAAACAAGGCCGGAAAACAAGCGGCAATCCCTTGCCCCCAAGGGTTTCCGGTATTAGACATCAAACAGATTGATGATGTCACAG
>CAYOIT010000352.1:0-3699 GCA_964404035.1 uncultured Verrucomicrobiota bacterium
GCCAGACCTGATTCCTGAGCCCCTTATCATGAAACAACCCAATATCATCTTCATCATGGCCGATGACCATGCGGCCCATGCCATCAGCGCTTACGGCAGCCGGATCAACCGGACGCCGAATCTCGATCGCATTGCCGAGGGCGGCATGCGCTTTGACAACTGCTTCTGCACGAATTCAATCTGTACTCCCAGTCGGGCCGTCATTCTGACCGGGACCCACAGCCATGTGAGCGGAGTGACCACACTCTGTACGCCAATCGACAACCGGCTCTTGATGTTCCCCAGGTTGCTTCAGCAGGCCGGCTACCAGACGGCGCTGTTCGGCAAGTGGCATCTGGGAGAGGGGCCCGAGCATTGCCCCACCGGCTTTGACGACTGGGCGGTGCTGCCCGGTCACGGTTACTACTTCAACTCCGACTTCATCTTCAAAGGGCCGAACGGTGGCACCCAGCGGCCCGTGCCCGGCTATATCACCGATGTCATCACCGACATGTCGCTCGACTGGCTGAAGCGACGCGATCGCTCCAAGCCCTTCTGTCTGCTCACCCATCACAAGGCGCCGCACCGGGTCTGGCTCACCGATGAGGCGCACGCCGGCCTGTACTGCGGCGAGACGATTCCTGAACCGGATAACCTGCAGGACGACTACCGCAACCGAGCCTTCGCCGCTGCGGCCGCCACCATGCGAGTTGGGGTGCACATGAACCAGAGCGACCTTCATGCGGAGATCAACCGCGACCTGCCCGAGCCTGAACTGCGAGCCTGGGCATATCAGCGTTACATCAAGGCCTACCTGCGTGTGGTGGCCGGCATCGACGACAACGTCGGGCGCTTGCTCGACTATCTTGATGCGGAGGGACTGGCGGAGGATACGCTGGTGATCTACACCTCCGACCAGGGCTTCTTCCTGGGCGACCACGGCTGGTTCGACAAGCGGTTCATGTACGAGGAATCGCTGCGCATGCCGTTCCTGCTCCGCTATCCGCGGGAGGTCGCACCGGGCAGTGTGAACCGCGATATGGTGTCGAACGTCGACTTTACCCCGTTATTCACCGATCTGGCGGGCATTCCCGCGCCGACGGAGTTTCAGGGCCGCAGTTTCCGGCCCATGTTGCGCGGGCAGACGCCGTCGGACTGGCGGCAATCGCTCTACTACCGCTACTGGATGAATCGGGGTGACCACAACGTGGCCGCCCATTACGGCATCCGGACCCTGAAACACAAACTGGTCTACTATTACTACGATGGCCTTGGCCTGCCTGGCACCGAGGGGGGGCCGCAGAACAGCCCCCCTCTCGAAGGCCGCGAACCCGAGTGGGAACTCTTTGACCTGGAGAAGGATCCGCGCGAGATGAACAACGTCGCCCACGATCCCGCCTATGCCCGCCTCCGCCGGGAGTTGACCGGCGAACTGCACCGGCTGCAGGCGGAGCTGGGCGACCGCCCGTATGAGAAGGACCGCCTGTGAACCGGAAACCTCTCCTGATGTAGCGACGGGATTCTATCCCGTCGGGTCGGCATGGAGACGACGGCGGCATGAAATGCCGTCGTACAAGTTCAGTTGCGGGCGTTAGCTCACCTTAAGGAGCGAATATGAAGATCCGGCGCGGAGTGGCCGGAGCTTCCAGCTCCGGGGAATAGGGTGACAGGAATGAATAACTCTAGAAAGAGTGATCCGGAGCAGGATGCTCCGGCCACACTGGCGGAAAAGACTTGCTGACCATTCAGGCTTTGGGCGATGGTGTCCGGCGCATTCGTGCTTGAGAAGGGAACGACCTTCGACGTGGCGCTGCGTAAGGGCGAAACCGCCGTGTGGACGCTGTGTTGAGCCACGACACTGTGAACCGTATATGTCTTGAAACCGAACGCGAGGAGCTTATCGCTCCCAGTGAGGAACGCAATCATGGATAACACACTCGATTCCCAGACCCTGAAGCCTTCATTGGCCTTGGCCCGGAAATGGGCTGAGGCTGTTACCGTCGCCGACCTGCTGCCATTCTCGTTCCAGTATGGCGGCCGCTCGTCGACGGAACTCATCCCCGGCTGGAAGCGGTCGCGGACGGTCAAGATCAAGGCCGGCGTTACGACCCGGGAACTGACCTGGCGCGATCCGGCAACGGGGCTGGAATGCGTCCTGGAACTGCAGACGTTCGCGAAGTTCCCGGCGGTCGAGTGGGTCATGCGCTTCCGCAACACGGGCAAGCAGGACACACCGCTGATCGAGGACATCCGGCCGCTGGATATCGAATGGGCGCCGGACAAGGACCGGAACGGGCACCGGGATGAGATGCTGCTCCGCCGTTCCGTGGGCTCACAGTGCACCCCGACCGACTTCCAGTATCGGACCGATCCGCTGCCGGCCGGCAGCACGATTGCCATGGCCGCGGGCGGCGGCCGCTCCTCCAACGCCTGGCTGCCGTTCTTCAACCTGCAGAGCGGCAAGACCGGAGTGATGATCGCCATCGGCTGGAGCGGGCAGTGGGCGGCCGAGTTCGCGCGCCCGGCGGAGGCCATGGTCCGGATCCGCGCCGGCCAGGAACTGACGAAGCTGAAGCTGCATCCCGGCGAGGAGATCCGCACCCCGCGCATTCTGCTCGTGTTCTGGAACGGCGAGCCGCAGACGGGGCACAACCTCCTGCGGCGGTTCCTGCTCGCGCACCATGTGCCGAAGTCGGGGGGGCGGCCGATCGAAGGCCCGGTTTGCGCCGCCACCTGGGGCGGCATGGAATCGGTCCACCACCTGGAGCAGATCAAGGACATTCGCAAGCACCGCCTGGCGTATGACTACTACTGGATCGATGCCGGGTGGTACGGCCCGGAGGGCAGCTTCTCGCCGGATGTCTACACGGGCGAATGGGCCAAGTATGTGGGGCACTGGAACATCAATCAACGGGCGCATCCGGCGGGGCTGAAGCCGTTGGCGGATGCCGCCCATGCGGCGGGGCTGAAGTTCCTGCTCTGGTTCGAGCCCGAGCGGGCGCTGGCGGGCACCCCGTGGACCGTAGAACATCCCGAATGGTTCCTCGGCGAGAGTAAGCCGGGCGCGAACCTGCTGTTCAACCTCGGGGACCCTGCCGCGCGCAAATTCCTCACCGAATTCATCTCGAACTTCATCCGCGAAGTAGGGATCGACTGCTACCGGCAGGATTTCAACTTTGATCCATTGCCCTACTGGCGAGCGGCTGACGCGCCGGACCGGCAGGGCATGACTGAAATCCGGTATGTCGAAGGGCATTACCAGTTCTGGGACGACCTGCTCGGGCGGCATCCGGGGCTCCTGATCGACAATTGCTCCAGCGGCGGGCGGCGGATTGACCTGGAGACCGTCAGCCGCAGCATCCCGCTCTGGCGCAGCGACTACCAGTGCGGTCCCAACTTCGACCCCGCCGGCTGCCAGACGCAGACGCACGGGCTATCGTACTGGATTCCACTCCACGGTTGCGGTACCTGCGGCGGCACGCACGATCCGCGCCGGGGGGACACCTACAACGTGCGCAGCAACCTGTCCGCCAGCCTGGAATTCCCGATCTACTTCAACCAGGGCGACGGTCGCGAGGACCATCCCTGGGGCTGGCAGCGCCGGATGATCGAGGAATACCGGCGCGCCCGGCCGATGTTCTACGGCGACTACTATCCCCTCACCGGCGACACCGGCGCGGCCGACACCTGGGTGGCCATGCAGTTCCACCGGCCGGACCT
>CAYOIT010000353.1:0-3692 GCA_964404035.1 uncultured Verrucomicrobiota bacterium
GCATTCTGGAATGACCCGGCAGTTTGGTCCAGGATGATGAATTCCCCGGGATTGTAGTGTGGAACTGGAGTGTCTATAGTGCTCGCTAGAGCATCAGGACCACTCAAACGCAAGGAGGCGATCATGGCTTTTACCCTGCCGATCGGAGCAAAGGCACCGGACTTCAAGCTGCCGGCAACGGATGGACGAACCTACTGCCTGGCTGACTTCAAGGAGGCCAGGGTGCTTGTGGTGTTTTATACCTGCAATCACTGTCCTTACGTGGTGGGCTCCGACGAGATCACCCGCCAGACGGCGGAGCGGTTTGCCCCCCAGGGGGTGAGCTTCGTCGGCATCAACTCGAACAGCCGCAACACGTATCCTGAAGACTCTTTTGACCACATGGTTTCCCGGATGAAGCAGCACAAGTTTCCCTGGGTGTATCTCCACGACGAGAGCCAGGCGGTGGCCCGGGCCTATGGCGCGCTGCGCACCCCGCACTTCTATGTTTTCGATGCCGCCCGCAAGCTGGTCTACACGGGACGCGGCGTTGACAACCCCCGCGAGGCTTCGAAGTTGAAGATCAACGATCTGGCCAATGCCCTGGAAGATCAGCTTGCCGGTCGCCCCCTGCGCGTGCCCCAGACCAACCCGATTGGCTGCAACGTGAAGTGGGACGGCAAGGACGCCCATTGGATGCCGCCGGATGCCTGTGATCTTGTATAAAGGTCGAATGGTGGCCAGTCACCGTGGATCCGGAGCGGAGCCTGTGCCGCAGCGTGACTGGCCAGCCCCCTAGGGGAGTCGAATAGAACGTGGTAACATGCTGTAAACCAAACGTGTCGCACCTGCACTTTTTGTCGTGATTGTTTACACTCTCAGAGGGTTGAAGGTGCCTTCCCTGCAGAGGTGATGAATAGGCCGAAATCGTAACATGTTTATTATAAGCCGCTAATACAATGAAAGATGGATTTAATCGTGCGATTCGCCGCTTTGGCATACTGCATGCAGTCCAACCAGACCAAGACGTCGGAAAACAGGGATATTCTTGACGACATTGTTAAAGCCCACGACGGTGCTTGGTCCTCCATTTTTGGTGTAACGGGTGGCAGGGGGGGCTGTTTTTTACGTCGAGAGAGACGCATCAGGAACTCGGTTTGGAAAGGGAATACGGATGAAGCATATTCTGGTCTCGTCTGAGCTGGTGTGTCGCAACGAACAGCGGCAGTCCTTTGGGGCATCTTTCCCGTGCTTTGGTTCGTCGTATTTCCGGTCGGAGGGCCGACAGAGAGTCGTGAGGTGGACACCGTGCTTGATGGTTTTGCTGATCGCGATTCTGGCCGTTGTGGGGTTCCAGGTCGGTGCTGATGAAATTCGTTTGCCTTTGACTGTACCGCCAGCCGGTTTCGCGGCGGGGGCCGCCGGGGGTACGGCTCAATTCCCGGGCATGAGTCTGGTAGGAGAACCTGGCCAACCCGGGTTGCCTGTGCAGCGTTTAAGGGTCATTCTGCCCCCCCACGCCGACCTTGATTCCGTCTCGGCTCGCCTCGATGCAGAGGACGTTGAGGAATTACCGGGAGCGTGGGATGTGAATCCCGTACCTCCGGTTGCCACCAGCGCGGATGGCCGTCCTGTCTGGCCGTCCGGCCGGAAGATCGCAAACGGCCGCGACGTGGCCGCCTATGCTGCCGATAAGTCTCAGCCCGCCGCCTTGGTGGGACGCGTCCACGCCGGCCGTCTGCGTGAGTGGCGGATGGTGGAAGTGGAGTGCTTTCTGTATCGGTACAATCCGGCCGCGAAGCGTCTTTCCAGACTGCGTTCGGCTCAGGTCGTTATCAGTTTCCGGCGGCTCGCACAGGTCCAGTCGATCCCTGTGCAGCCCCCCCGCTTGGCCGAAAGAGTGCGTGGACGCGTTCGTGAGGGCACCGTGAATTTCAGCGAAATGGAGGCACTGTATGCGCCGCCTGTGGCGACGGAGGGTGACCCTGCGCCACAACTCCCCCGGTATGTGATCATCACCCGCAGTACCATTCAGTCCGGTTCCACGCAGCTTGCCAATTTCGTTGCTTTGAAGCAGGCGCAGGGCTTCACGGTCAGCGTCGTTACGGAGGGGACTTGGGGAGGTGGCACGGGGAACACAGCGGCCGAGAATATCCGCGCGTGGCTGGCGGCCAACTATCTCTCGATGGGCATCGAGTACGTCCTCCTGATCGGCAATCCCAATCCGAGCAGCGGCGATGTGCCGATGAAAATGTGCTATCCGCAGCGCTACGACACAAGTTACCTGGAATGTCCGACGGATTACTACTATGCCGAGTTGACGGGGGATTGGGACCTGGACAATGACGGTCTCTACGGCGAATATCGGGAGGACTACGGGACGGGAGGCGCTGACCGAAACTGCGAAGTGGTCGTCGGCCGGATCCCGTATTACGGAACCATGAGCGCTCTGGACTCGATCCTGTCCAAGCTGGTGACCTATCAGTTAGCGGATCCCACAAGCATCGGGTGGCGCAAGAAGGCCCTCTTTCCCATGGAGCCCAGCGACTCCTCCACCCCGGGCTACCAGCTTGGAGAGGAAATCAAGAACGCCATCCTGGTGCCGAAAGGGGGGTGGGCGTACCACCGCGTATATGAGTCCACCTACAGCTTGACCCCGCCTCCCGAGACGACCCCCTGCAACGTCGCCAATGTGACCGCCGCCTGGCTGGCGAGCTATATTGGCGCCACATTCTGGTGGACCCACGGCAGTGAGACCTACGCGGCCGATGTTATGAATCTGACCAGCGCTGCGACCTTGGACAACACGCATCCGTCGTTCGTTTTTCAGTGCAGTTGTCTCAACGCGCATCCGGAGACGGTCAATAATCTTTCGTACTCGCTGTTGAAGAATGGCGCGATCAGTGCGATCAGCGGCACGCGGGTTACGTGGTACTGGGTGGGACAGACCAGTTTCAATGACCGATCGTCGAATTCCAGCATGACCCGCGAATATGCCGAGCGCCTGATTGGGAGTGACATGTTCAATGGCGACGCACTCCAGGACATTACGTACGACATTGCGCCGGAGCACGAAGTGATGTGGATGAACTACCTGGACTTCAACGTCTATGGAGACCCGGCAATGGGGTTGTTATCAGCGGGGGGGGCAACGCCGAGCGTCACGGTGGCCGCGACCGATGCCACGGCGGGCGAACCGTTAACCGGACAGGGCACCGGCGTGTTTACGTTCAGCCGCACAGGTTCGACGACTGCGGCACTGACGGTTAACTTCACGGTGGGCGGCACGGCCACAAGCGGCAGCGACTATACGGCTTTGGGTACGACGGTGAGTTTTGCGGCTGGTTCGGCGACGACGACGAAGACGGTCAGCGTGTTGGACGACGTGCTGGTGGAGAATAGCGAGACGGTGCTTCTGACGCTGGCCAGCGGCACGGGCTATACGGTGGGGAGTCCCGCGACGGCTACCGTGACGGTCAGGGATGATGAATCCACCGTTGTCGTAGCGGCAACCGATGCCACGGCGGGCGAACCGTTGACCGGACAGGGCGGCGGCACGTTCACGTTCACGCGCAGCGGGTTCACGGGAGCTGTGCTCACGGTTAACTTCACGGTGGGCGGCACGGCCGCAAGCGGCAGCGACTACACGGCGCTGGGCACGACGGTGAGTTTTGCGGCTGGTTCGGCGACGACGACGAAGACGGTCAGCGTGT
>CAYOIT010000354.1:0-3633 GCA_964404035.1 uncultured Verrucomicrobiota bacterium
GGAACATATCGAAGAGCTGGGAACTCTCCACGGCATACCCGCCTTCCTTGAGCCAGGCCACGTCGCGGACCATGGTGTCCGGGGCGCAGGAGATGTAGAGAAGGCGGTAGGGCGGGTGGCGCAGGATGTCCTGCACCATGGTTCGGCCCAATCCGTTGCGAGGTGGATCGACAATCAGCAAGGAATCACTGGCTTCCATCCGGGAACCCAGTCCATTCAAGGCTTGCTGCGCGGTGGCGGTCTCCCAGCGGATGCCGGGGAGTTCCAGCTTGCGCGCATTGTGTCCGGCGGCCGCGATGCCCGGACCATCCACGTCGACGCCGATCACCTCGGGCACGCCGGCCTTGGCGGCTGCCAACGTGAACAGGCCGACGCCACAGTAGAGATCGATGACGGTGCGGGGCGCAGAGGCCTTGAGAAACCCCATGACCTGACGCAGCATCAAGTCGGCCACAGCCGGATTGACCTGGAAGAAACTGCCGCGCGGCACCGACAGTGGGCCGAGGGCGGTGGTCTCCACGAGCCAGGTGTCCGTGGGGCGGGCGTCGCCACGCCACCAGACGGCGGCTTCCCGCTCCGTATGCCGGAACGTGACGGTCATGCCCTCGCGGAGACCGTGCCGGAAGGAGAGGTTGCTCCTCAGGTCGGCCAGGCACGCATTGAGCGCGGGGACGGCCAGTGGGCAGGCGGGGACATCGATGACGGTCTGGTTATCGTCGGCGAAATAGCCGAGCCGGGTTTCCTTGCCGTCTTTCTGGGCATGCAACGACAGCTTGTTGCGATAGCCCAACGGCGAGGGAGCCGGCACGGGCGGTCGCACCGCGGCGAGATCGCCGCCGGCCTGCCGGGACATCAGGGATTCAAGCTGCGCCTGCTTGATCCGGATTTCCTCCTCATAGGCGACGTGCTGGTAGGAGCAGCCGGGACAATAGGCCAAAGGGTTGACGAGGAAGGATTGAGAGTGCGTGGCGGACGGGCATGAAAACGCCAGGGGGCAGACGGGTGTGATCCGGAAGGGGGAGGGCGTGAGGACCTCCTGAAGCCGTGCCTCCGCAAAGTCCTCGCGTTCACGGACCACTTGGGCCCGCACTTCTTCGCCGGATAGGACGCCGCGAACGAAACAGACTTTTCCGCCTGGCAGCCGGCCGACGCCCTTTCCTCCATACGTGACATCATCGATGGTGAGCAGCGGTTCGGTTGTCATAAGAGAATGGGTCAGGAGGGGAATCTAGACTACGAAATACGCGAAAGACACGAAAAGGATTGGTTTACGGATCATCTCTGTGAGGCTTCATAATTCCATTTTCGCGTCCTTCGCGTGTTTCGTAGTTTCCTCTGCACCAGCCGGTATGCCGCCTTGTTTCGATTGCCGTTTGGAGCCGTCGTACAGTTCGAATCCCAGGAGGCGGCATTCGATCTGGCTGTTGAAGAACAGAACGCGACGCGAACTCCGGAGCCCCACCCGTTTCCCCAGTTCAAGATTGCCGGTGAACACGTACCCGGTATAGCCCTTGCAGCTCTTTTTGAAAAAGTCGCCGATGCTGTGGTAAACGGGCTCCAACTCGGGTTCGGAGCCAAGTCGTTCGCCGTATTCGGGATTCAGCAGGACCACGCCGCCGCCGGGCGGCACGGGCGTTTCGGCGAAATCGCAGACCCCGAACTCGATCAATTGCTCCACCCCGGCCGTGCGGGCATTCTGGCGGGCGGCCTCCACGGCCTCCGCGCTGATGTCGGTGGCAATGATCCGCCCGGTCATTTTCCGCTTGGGGAGGGCGCGGGCCGCCGCCCGGCAGGTCTGCCATGCCTCGGCATTGAAATCCTTGATGTGCATGAATCCGAAATTGCTGCGCAACAGGCCGGGCGGACGGCCCTGCGCCAGCAGGGCGGCCTCGATGGCCAGCGTGCCGCTGCCGCACATGGGGTTGACGAAGGCGCCTTCGCCGTTCCAGCGGGTGGCCATGACCACGGCCGCGGCGAGCGTTTCCTGCATCGGGGCCTTCATCGGGATCTTGCGGTAACCCCGGCGGGACAAGGATTCGCCGGACGTGTCGAGATAGATTTTAACATCATCCTGGTTCCAATAGAGGAACACCACGGCGCCCGCCCGCTCATTGCCCGAATCCGGACGCTCGCCGCACTGCGTGCGGATACGATCCACGATGGCATCCTTGCATTTCACGTTCGCAAACCTGGCGTCGCGAATGGCCGCCGTCTGGACAAAGGAGGTGACCGTGAAGTACCCGTTGGCGGGAAGGATGTCCTCCCACGGAAGGTCGAGCAAATGCTCGTACAACTCCTCCGGAACGACTGTTTTGAAGCGGGCGAGTTCGAGGAGGACGCGGTTGCCGGTGCGGAGGAAGAGGTTGAGCCGCATCGTATCCAGCAGCGTGCCTTCGGTTTCCACCCCGGATTCGAGTTCGGCCTTCACCGGGAACCCGAGGTCGGTGAGTTCGGTTCTGAGAAAGGGTGTGATTCCCCGGGCACAGGCAACGAGGATGGTGTGGGTCGTCGTGGGGATCACAATTTTCTATGCTCCAGGGCGGGGACGCGGTGGCGGGTGAGATGGAGATCGTGCCGGTCCAGCGTGAGGGTGGCCACCTGCTCACCCTCCTCGAAACGCGCCAGAACCTCGCCCCAGGGGCCGACCACCATGCTGTTTCCATAGCTCTCGACCAGCGAATGCGGATTCACCCCGTGTTGGTCCGGCGCCACCACGAAACACTGGTTCTCGATGGCGCGCGCCCGGAGGAGCACCTCCCAGTGGTCCCTGCCGGTGCGTTGAGTGAAGTTGGAAGGAATGAAAAACAGATCCGCGCCTTGCGCCGAATAACGACGGAACAGCTCCGGGAACCGCAGGTCGTAACAGATGGCCATACCGCACTGCCAGCCTTCGAGGTCAGCCATGACCGGGGTGTTGCCGGCCTCGTAGGTGTCGCTCTCCCTGATGACCTCGCCCGACTCCAGTTTCGCTTCGAACAGGTGAATCTTGCGATAGGTGGCCACCGTGTCGCCGCGGCGGTTGAGAAGGAGGCTGGTGTTGTAGCACTTCTGGTCCGCGGCCTCAATGAGACTGCCGGCCAGTACCCAGGCATTATGGCGGTGCGCGATGGCGGCAAGGTGATCGACCAGCGGCCCGCTCAGCAACTGTGCGCTGGCCCGGTAGTCCTGATCGCTGCCCCGAACGGCGAACACTTCGGGCAGCGCGATGACGTCCGTGGTTCCGATCCCGGAAAGGAGCTGTTTAAGCCGTCCGAGGTTGGCCTCAAGATTCCGCCCGGCGCTGAATTGCACCAGGGTCACGCGGAGGTGGTTGGATACGGTGCTCATAACTCGTTACACTGTGAAGGCTACGGCGCTGTAGCCGACCACCCACTGCCCGCGGCCTTCCGGATGGTCGTCGCCACTATTGCGGTACCGCAGAATCGTTCCCTGCGAACAGCCCTGGTGCCGCGCGAAGGTCATGGCGGTCATGACCGGTGCAAGACCGCAGAAGACCTGCCGGTCATAGGCCCATTTCTTCATCACACCCGTGATGTCGAGGGTCTTCACATGGCGCAAGGTGTCCTGATCGGTCTTGGTCACCCGCTCGTAATCAGGGTCATGAAGCATATCAGAACTGGCGATGACGAGAAC
>CAYOIT010000355.1:0-3619 GCA_964404035.1 uncultured Verrucomicrobiota bacterium
ACTGATGCAGAAATGTTTCCACCCGCTGGCCGTCTGCGATGTCGAATTCGACCGGATCAACGCACGGAGCAATACCGACGGCCTGTGGCCGACCGTGAAACCGTGCTGGGTGGCCGGTACGCGCGTGACACGCACGCTGGCCGTTTTCAATGACGAATTCACAGACGAACCCATTACGGTCCGGTGGCAACTCCGGCAGGGCACCCGGAACGGAGCCGTGCTCGTGCAGGGAGACTCCGTCCAACAGGTCCCGGCGGGAGAGTTCCGCAAACTCGATATCGAGTTCACCTGCCCGGACGCGCCGGGCGACGCCGTTCTGGTGATGGAGTCCCACAAAGCCGGCCGGCAGAGATTCGTTGAAGATGAGGTGGTGTTCCGGATTGTGGATCGCCTGCCGGCTACCGTGCCGGAGGGATGGTACCGGCTGGTGTTCCTGTTCAACGGCAGGCCCGCTTCCGTGAAAGAGACGACGGCGAATGACGGGGAAACCGTCCTGACCGATGTCAGCGAGAATGCGCGGCCTGGTGTGAACAACGGCGTGCACCCCCAGCCCAAGGGGACGTGGTGGAGCGCGACGGTTGTCAATCATGGCGGCGTGGACCCGAGCGCGGAGCTCTGGAAGGTGCGGAACGTGGGCGGGAATGAGATCACCCTGACCAGCGCGAGGAACGGGATGGCCCTGGCGGTGGCCAGCGTGAGCGAGGGCACGCCGACAATTCTTGAACCCTGCGAAGCCGGGAAACCCACCCAGGTCTGGTGTTTGGAGTTGGAAGGTGCGGGATGTTACCGGCTGGTCAACAAGGGCAGCGGCAACCTGTTGGACGTCTACGGTTGGTTTCCCCTGGATGGCGCGCGGCTGATGCAAAGGGCCCGAATGGAACCAGCCTATCAACTATGGGATTTGGAAAGCGTCGGCGTTGACCGTTAAGGCAGTTTGAGACAAAACGAAAGGCTATGAGTATGAATTGGAGGAATCGTATGATTCGGCTGGGATCGGCATGCTTGATGTTGGGGGCGGCGCAGGCCCAAGCCGGCGAGTTGGCTCCCTCGGACTGGAAACTGACAGGGCCCAACGCCGCGGCGCTGAAGCACGCGGTCGACAACAACCTGGATACCGCCTGGGAGAGTGACGGGCCGCAGGTCCCCGGTATGGCCGTGCTGATCGACCTCGGGAAAAGCGTACACGTCTGCCGGATCTTTCTCACGCCCGGCCGTGAGATTTCCAAGTTCCCCCGCTCGCTCAACGCCTATGTGGGCGAAACGGCCGAGACGCTCAGGCGGGTGGGCAGCGTCCGTTCGCTGTCCCAGGATGATCGCGAAGGGGGCGCAGGACAAGCCATGGCGATTCAGGACTACGCGTGTCTCCGCTTCGCCCCGACCAAGGGCCGCTTCGTGAAACTGGAAATCGGGCCGAATGGCGCCGGCCTGCCGTGGGCCATCGCCGAGATGGACATCCAGGGAGCCACGCGGGAGGTCGAACCCGCCAAGCGCATCGCCGTGGTCGTGGATGGCCGATTCATCAAGGGCAAGGACGGCAAGCCCGCGCCCTTCAGCCCGATCAAGGTCGCCGCCGGGGATCTGCAGCACTACCTCACGCGTATGCTCGACGCCCCCGTGGATGTGGTGGCCACTGAAGATGCGGGCGGGCGGACCGGGCTCCGCTTCCGTCTGGTCACTCCCCCCGATGAACAGATCCCTTCCCCCGAGCCCGACCCGAAACACCTGGACGATGTCTCAGTCGTGCGTGAAGGCGACGAGATACGGATCTCCGGGCCCACACAGCGGGCGGTGATGTTCGGGGCCTACGAATTCCTGCACAGCCAGGGCGTGCGATGGCTCTATCCCGACCCCCATGGCGAAGTCGTGCCGACACGCAAGGCGCTTGACCTGTCAGTCCTGCCCATCGCGTATCGCCCACCGTTCAGCGCGCGCGGCTTCATGGCCAGTGAGATGACCGGCGTCCCGCAAGACGACTATTCGGCCTATCTCATGCGCCACCGCATGACCATGGGGTGGAACTGGACCGGCTGCCCGATCGGGACCATTCCGCGCTTCAATTGCGGTTTCGGCTGGGCGCACACCATGGGGGGCATCTTCGACGGGCAGGGAAAAGCGCATCCCGAGTGGTGGCGCGGTCCTTATCGGAACGGAGGGTGCACGGTGCCCTGCCTCTCCAACCCCGACGTCCTTGAATTCATTCTGCGGAAGATGGAGGACACGCTTAAGGATCGCAGGGAAAAGAATGAACCCCTCCTGCAGGGCTTCAGCGTCCACCCGAACGACTCGCCCAGCTTCTGTGAATGTCCGAACTGCGAGAAGCTGTTCGGCAAACCCGAGCGGCTGAGTCCGGACGGCGCCGAGGAATCCTGCGGCACATGGAATTATGCCGACCGTCATTTTTATCTGATCAACGCCCTTGCGGAGCGACTGAAGAAAACCCATCCCGAGCTTTTCCTGAAGACGCTGGCCTACACCAATCATGAGCGTGCGCCCACGACAATCGGGAAACTCCCGGGCAATACGCTGGTGGATATCTGTCCGTGGTGGGTACCCCTGCCGGTGGACGCCCCCCAGAACACCTATTACCGTGACAACATCAAGGCGTGGGGCCCCAAGTGCAACTCGCTCGGAATCTGGAGTTATGTCCTGATCTACTCCGACACCACGTTCGGTCTGCCGGCCGGCGAACTGAACCTGGTCGTTCCGAACGTCCGCGCCCTCGTGAGCCAGAACAAGTTCTACAACGACGTGGGCATAAAGCTGGTTTCCACCCAGGTCATGGGGCCGCAGCATCACTGGCCCTGGGGCCTCTACGCCTTCGCGCGCACCACCTGGCGCCCGGACGAGAAAGCCGAGACGATTCTCCAGGAGTTCTTCCGCGGCTACTACGGCGAGGCGTGGGAACCGATGCTCAAGTGGTACGAGACGCTGGAGCGGATCGCGATCGAGAAGAACATCGACACGAGCGTTCCCGACCCGCGCCTGATTGGCGCCGACACGATTGTGGAACTGCGCGGCCTGCTCGATGAGGCGGACCGCAAGGCCAGCCGGTGGTACGAGAAGAAGCGCGTGGCCCTGGCCCGTACCGATATGGAGTGGACCGCCGTTCGCGGCCAGTGGAAGGCGAAGACGGATCGCCCCTACCCCTGCCACGCGTTCAAGGAAGCGCCATCCATCGATGGCAAGCTGGACGACGCCGTCTGGCAGACCGCGCCGGAGTTCGCGGGCTTTCGCATCGCCGCCACGCGCGTCAGCGACGAGCGGCCGGGACGGTTCGCGCTGCACACCCCCACCCGCTTCCGCATGGGTTGGGATACCAACTATCTCTACCTCGGGATCGCCTGCCAGGATCCGGGGATCGAGAAGACCAAGGCCGCGGCCGCCAAGGACACAAAGTTCGAGTACCGGGACGTCGTGGAGATGTTCTTCGCCCCCGAGGCGCCACCCTACTACCGCCAGGCGATGGTGAGCTCCGCGGGCTATTCCTGGGGGCCGGTCAAAATCCGGCAGGTCAACTCGCACGAAGTGCTGACGAACGCCGAGTTTCTCTGCAAGACCGCCTATACCGCCGACGGCTGGACGATGGAAGTGCGCTTCCCGCTGGACATGCTCGCCTCGA
>CAYOIT010000356.1:0-3566 GCA_964404035.1 uncultured Verrucomicrobiota bacterium
CCCTTTGGCATTCGCCATGATCCTGCGGCGCGGCGGGACGCCGCCGCCCTACCCGCTTCGCGCTTTCCCTGTGGCCTTCGGCGCGGCGGGACGCCGCCGCCCTACCCGGCTTCGCGCTTTCCACTCCCATTCACACTCCCCCTACAAAGGAAAGCGGATAAAATCGGGGTCGGAGTCGGTATCGGTATCGGGGTCGAAAAGGAGATCGGGAGGGTTTGTGAGGCCATCACGCCTGAAGAGAATGAGAAAGCCAAGGCCCTGCTCGACCGGATCGTGGCGATGCTCACGAAACTAGGCCAGCGAGGGTATGCTGTTTGCGAGGAACCGGGCGAATATAGAACCCCGCCAGCCAGTAGTCCGTGTTGCACGGACTACTGGCTGGCGGGCAGCCCCTACGCTACCCCGTGAACGGTTACCTGATCATGAGCACGGTGTTGCGGAACGGCACAAAGGTCTCGTACGCGCCCATGTCCGAGATCAGACCTGTCTTGCCCTTCCTGCCCATGAGAATCCGGTCCAAGCCCGCCAAATCCTTCGCCCCGATCATCCAGACCATGTTCGTTCCCTCGTCGACGCAGGGCGACCCGGCCAGCAGTCTGTAGTCGCCGACGGCCGCATTGACGAACTGCGGATCGCCGTCGATATTGCCGTCTCCCGCCCCGGGCAGCGGCGTGGTGCATGAGTAGTCGAAGGAGCCGCCGCCACAGTTATTGCTTGTGCCAGCGGTGTTGAAGTACACGATGCTGTTGCTGACCGTGCAGTTGTAGGTGCCGCCGCCAACGGCATCTGCATAGTTGTTAGCAATAGTGCAGTTCTGCACTCCTCTACAATTCAACACCCCGCCGCCGCTTGCATTGGGCCACACGACGTTGCCGGCAATGAGACAGTTACGCAGCGTGCCCGATCCGTAAAAACCTCCGCCGCCAGTGTTAGGGTAATTCATACTGATAGTAGGGTCAACCAACACGTTGTTAGTAATGACACAAAACTCAACCAGACTGTTCAGGTTTATGCTCATTATGCCGATGCCACCCGGATTATAGTTTGCGCCCGTTTTGTTATTGCTGATGTTGCTTCGCCGCACTTTGCCGCCATTAAGGAAGATGCCCGCGCCAGCGCATTGGTTTTGAGCGTAATTAGCGAAGACCTGGCAGTTGGAAACCACTCCGGCCGCCTCGACGTACATACCCGCGCCCCACTTGGCGTTCGAGTGATATATTGCGTTATCGGTAATCCGGCAATTTTGCACGGTTCCCGCATTCAGTTTAACCCCGGCGCCTACTGGATCTGGCTTGGTCCCAGTCATCACGCCACCGCTCACCGTGAACCCATCCAGAACCGCATTGACGTGGTCCATGTAAACGACGCGCCCCTGCTTATCATCTGTCCCCACGACATAGTCATTCCGAATCGTCGTGACATCCGCGCCGTTGACGCTGCGCACCGTGATGGGGAAGGCTATCATGATCTGATCTTTGCTATAGTACGTGCCGTTCAAGACGGTGACGGTGTTTACTTCGCGGTAGAGGGGGCCGGCGAAATCTACGGCGGCCTGGATGTTGGTGGCCGCCTTTTCCCACGTCTCGTACGGCAGGGTGTGAGTTCCGCTTGTCGCCACGAAGATTTCCGAGGGGAGTACCGACTCGGCAATGGTCACCTTCGCGGTGATTACCCCGCCGCCTTCTCCGTACGTGACGCCGATCGGATAGTTGTGGCCGCCATCCAGCGTCAGGATCGCATCCCCGCCGAGAGAGGAAATCGCGGACAGGGTGAGGATCGCGTTCGTGACGCCCGCGGCCATGGTCACGGGGCTGAACGGAAGCGTGTAGTGCGTTCCGTTCGTCGCGGTTCCGCTCATCGTGTAGTACACGGTCAGCGCCGCGTTGGTGGTCCCCAGCGGTCGGTAGATCGTGAACTTTCCCGTGTCCGTCGAGATGGCCTGCGCAGTGGGATCCGTCGCCTCCACGGTCACCTCCCCGGTGATGAAGTGCACCGGATCGACGGCCACCACGGCGGTCGTCGCGTTCGTGATGGCGTAGGTGTAGTAGTAGGTCTTGTCTGCCGTAATCCCGGTGGTGATGTTCGTGCTGAACGGGGTATTGTCGGTCCAGTCGGTACCGGGGAACCAGTTCGTGTTGGCCCAGTTCCAGGTCTGGCCGCCGTTCTGATCGCCCCACAGCACGCACACCGCCGTGGCCGAACTGCCGGTGGTGACCAGCATGCCGTTAAATGTCGCCGAGGTCGTCGTCACGTCCGTGACGGGCTGATTTCGCACAGCGTCGACATTTTCATACGCGCCCATATCCACGGCTGTTCCCCAGATACGCGGATTGCCGGCCAGATCCAGCGCCCCCGGCATCCAGTTGTCGTCATTGATGCCCGCATCCATTGCCGGGCAAAACTTCAACCGATAGTCGCCGCTAGCCGCATTGACGAACTGCGGCGCGTCGTCGATATTGCCTTCGCCCGCCGGCAGGGGCACGGCGCACGAGTAGCTGAAGCTGACGCCGACATAGTTGCTTACACCCAGGCCGAGTTCTTTCGTCCTATTATTGTACACGATAGAATTCAGGACAAAAGCCAGCCCGCTGCTGTAGATGCCGCCGCCAGCGCCTATAGCGTTGTTGCCGACAACCGTACAGCTTACCATTTCCAGCCCACCCGGGCTCCACACACCGCCGCCGAAGAAATTGATTACCCGGAACGAGCCACCCACGCGGTTGCCGGCGATCAGGCAGTTGCGCAGCGTACCCAGCCCGCTAAACCCGCCGCCGCCGACGTTTGAACCGTCCCCGATGTAAAAGCTAACTACGTTGTTGGAAATGACGCAAAACTCGACCAGGCTTTCGGCGCTGACGCTGTAAATGCCGCCGCCGCCCCCATACCCGTAGACAACGCCATCCACGGTATCAATGCCTGCATTCACAGAATTGTTGCGGATCGTGCTGTTCCGCACAACGCCACCGTCAAGAAAGATCCCGCCGCCGTTGCCATTATTGATGCGACTGTTGCCCGTGACGAGGCAGTTGGACACGACGCCACCAGGGCCGACGTACATCCCCGCGCCGGCGTTCAAGGCGCCAGTGACGCCTTGCCGGTTTCCCGTAATCGTGCAGTTGACGACGGTTCCGCCGATCAGCTCAATCCCTACCCCTCGCACATCAGAGTAACCGTTGGCCACCGTGAACCCGTCCAGGATCGCATCGGCATGGTCCATGGACACGACGCGCCCGCTCATGGTGCCCCCCGCCCCGCTATACCGAATCGTCGTGACAGCCGCGCCGTTCACGCTGCGCACGGTAATGGCGTCGTTGATCGAAATCTGGCCTGTGATGCCGTACGCGCCGTTGGAGACGGTGACGGTGGTGGTGATCGGGTACAGGGCTGCGGCTAAGTCCACGGCAGCCTTGATGTCGCGCGCCGCCGTGTCCCAGGTGCTGTAGGGCTCCGTGGGGGTTGGCGAGTTTGTCGACACGAAGATTTCCGAGGGAGGCGAAATCGCGGTCGCCGTAATGGTGACGGTCGCGCTGTCGCTCGGCGATGCGCCGACCGGATAGATGGAGCCG
>CAYOIT010000357.1:0-3529 GCA_964404035.1 uncultured Verrucomicrobiota bacterium
CACACTGGCTTGCGGGCGAAGCCCGCCTTGGAAGTGCGGCAGGGCGACTGCCGCCTTGTCCCCAGGGCAGCGGAAAGAAAGGCGGCAGTTGGACTGCCGCATTCCGAAGGAAAGGCGATCACACGCGCAGGGTCTTCCACTTCCCCTGCTTGAACCAGACCGCGACCATGAGGCCGTTGGCGGTCATCGCCACGGCAACAGACCACCAGATGCCATCGGTCGCCGGCGTGAAGTAATGGGGCAGGATGATGGCCAGCGGCACCTGCAAGCCCCACAGCCCGAGAATGGTGGTGACCATGGGCGCCAGGGTGTCGCCCGCCCCCTGAAGCGCCCGGCCCAGCACGATCGAGAAGGCCACGGGGATATAGAATAGCGACACCACCCGCAAGTAGCGGGCGCCCATGGCCACCACGGCGGGAGTATCGTCGAAAATGGCCACGAGGGGCGCGGCCCACACCATCAGGATCACGGCCGATCCAAGCATGATGGCGGCATCGATCCCGGTCGCCAGCCACGCCACCCGCTCCGCCCGGTCGGGACGCCCCGCCCCGAGATTCTGCCCCACGATCGTGGCCGCGGCGTTGCCCAGGACGAAGGCCGGCATCAGGACGAGCATGTGGAACCGCACGCCGATCCCGTAAGCCGCCACGACCACCGTGCCGAAGCCCGCCACCACCCGGATCAGCACGACACTCATCAGGCTTCGCGACAACATCTGGCCCGAACTGGGCACGCCGATCCGCACCAGCCGCAGAACCAGGTCCTTTCTCGGCCACAGGTGACGCCGGCGTATCTGGACCCCGGCCGAACCGCGGACCAGCACCTGCATCACCATCGCCGCGGCGGCCGCCTGGGAGAGCACCGTCGCCAGTGCCGCGCCCTTGATGCCCATGCGGGGCACGCCCAACCACCCGAAAATGAATACCGGATCAAGCACGATGTTCAACACGTTCGCCAGCAGCATCGCCTGCATCGGTACCACGGTATTACCCGAAGCCTGGAGAATGCTGCTGCCGATGAACAGCAGGAAGACGGTGAAGCAGCCCAGGAAAGAGATGCCCATATAGTCCGCCCCAAGCTGGACAACGGCTTCGCTGCCTCCCAGCAGGCGGCACAGCCACTCCGCGGAAAACCACCCGACCGTTCCGGCCACCAACCCAAAGACCAGCGCCACGACGAGGGACTGTCCGCCCACCTCCGCCGCTTCATGGCCCCGTCCGGCGCCCACGCAACGCGACACCATGGCCACCGTGCCGGTGGAGAGCCCCATCACCACCGGGAAGAGGGCCATCAGCAGTGTCCCGCTCATCGCCAGTGCGGCGACCGCCTCCGAGCCCAACCGCCCCACCCAGAAAAGATCGATGACGCTCTGCGCATTTTGGAGCGTGGTACTGACAAACATCGGGCCGGCCAGCCGCATGAGGGCTTTGGCGAGCGGTCCTTGTGTCAAATCATTCTGAGCAGGAGGCAAGGTCATGACGAGGCCCCACTATAGGGCAGGCCGCGTGGACCGAAAAGCCGAAAGCCGCCTGCGGAGCGAATCAGCTTGAGGGCGGCGGGTCGCTTTGTTATCTACGCCCATCACATGGGCGAGTGGTGAAATTGGCAGACACGCAAGACTTAGGATCTTGTGCCGCAAGGCTTGGGGGTTCAAGTCCCCCCTCGCCCACACCCCTTACAGCAGGTCACCAATAAACGGAATTCCGGACCAACTTGCGGGCGAAGCCCGCCTTTGGAGTGCGGCAGTCCAACTGACGCCTTGTCCCCAAGGTGGACCGCGCTGTCCCTAGCGCGGTCAGACGCCGGTAGGGACACCGGCGTCCACCTGCCGGCCCGGAGGCGTCACCGCATGCTCGACGCCGCCGAAGGCAGGAGCAGCGCGATGCCCGAACCGCTTAGGGCGGCAAACGTTGCTTGCGCGTTGGCGAGCAAGTCCTTCAAGTTCCCTCTGCCGGGCAGTTTGAAGGTAATTTCGGCCGCCGTCACCCGCATGATGATACGGGGGTTTGGCAATTCGAGAGTCAGCCACGATCTGTCCGGCGCACTTTCCAGGTGCGTGGCGAGTTCCGGCCTCTCCTCAATGGCATCAATTCTCTGTCCCACGTCAATGCTTCGCGCCAGGGCGACCACAACCGTGTCGCAGTAGGACGAGAACACCCTTGAGAACTCTTCTTCACCCACGACGTCCCGCCGTCGAAACACCCCAACGTCCGTCGTCACCACGTAGCCGCCCGGATCGCCGCTGTCCTGGGAGATCACAATGTTGACATCGAAATCCGGCGTCTTGATCGTCGCGGCACCGTCATCGCAGGAATAGAGCATATCCAGGCTCTTGTAACCGAAACCCGCTTTGATGCGCTTGTAAAGGTCATCGGCCTGTCGCTTGACGTCCTCGGCGCCGATGCTGCGAATGAAGCCCTCGGCTGTCGGGGAATGGCGGTCCGGTTCACGGTGGGAGCCTTTCCTGAATCCCTGCAGTTTGCGGACCGGCCCCACCTCCGCTCCCCGCAGCGTGGTGTCTTCGATCGCGCTGCCCAGTTGGTTCGACGGCACGGCCTTCGCGACCAGCAGCTCGCCGAGATCAGCCACCGTAGCGTCTTTGGCTAGGTTTCCAAAGACACAAGGTGTCTGGGACTCTGGTCCGGTAATGGTCAGCCTTAGCAAGCGCGGCACTTCCTCCGCAACAAAGCATTGCAGCGAGGACCCCGTGATCAATGAACCCTGTACCATCGCCTTGTCAGCCTCGCCTCTGAGCGCCTGAATCACGCCATGACTCCAAAGGCCGTGTTTCAGTGCGTTACCGGGGAACGAACACTCATCGCCTTTGCAGGACACGAAGGCCAGGTGAGCCTCGGACTCCGCAACGAACGGCATCAGCTCCCCGGTTGAGAAGGGGCTGCAGATCGAAGGCACTCCCGGTGTGACTGGCCATCCGCTGTGGCAGACGTCGAGGAACAATAGAGCCTGCTCGCTCTTGCACCCGCGCAGGTCCTTCAGCAGTTCGCTCAAGGGTATGCTGGTCGCCTGAAGGTCGCCCCATTGCGTATCGTGGGCGGTAAGGTGGCTGAGGTCGTTGAACGCGGCGCCGTGACCGGCATAGAACACGACAACCCGGTCGCCAGGTTGTACGCCCTTGAGAAACGTCTTGAAGCGCGATCTGATAGCGGTGACGGTGGCTCGATCGCTCAAAAGAACGACACAGTCCGAGGGATGCGCCCCCAGGGCTTGCCAGGCTTCCACGAACTCCCTGGCATCGTTTTCCCCGTAGACGACGGAGGGAATGGACGCGTCCTGATAATGTTCAATGGCCACGGCAAAAATGTGAGTTCGTTGTGCGTGCATAGTCCTGGTCCCAACTCTCCCGTGAAGGCCTTCCGGATCGTTTCGTGACCGGCATGATTGCCACGAATGCTTGCCCTGTCGAGTCTTGAATCAAGGCGGCTTCAAGGGTTAGGGCAAGGCCGCCTTGTCCCCTTGGAAACCCGTGCCACGCCGGGGTTGCGTCTGACCGCGCTAGGGACAGCGCGGT
>CAYOIT010000358.1:0-3510 GCA_964404035.1 uncultured Verrucomicrobiota bacterium
CGGAATCGGTGTAGTCTCAGTGGGCTCTGGAAATGGCGTTAGATGATGGGGGCTGGTGGCGAGAAATGGGACCCATGGGACGGTATGTTGGGCGGCTGGCTTGCTGTCGCTCGCGTGGCGCGGGTCCATGCGCGACATCCTTCCCTACACTCGGTGACGGTCTACAGGCCATGGGAGGACGCCATTTGTTCTCTTGAGGGCCGACACTCTGACCCCGGAATGATCGAGGTTTGCTGCGCTATCGTTGCGCGGCGCCGACGGGGACAAACGGGAAAACAGTGGATGATGTGTGGTGGATCGGACGTACCGGACGGATTGGACGTATGGGGGGGGACGAGTGCCTGACGGGCGCCAGGCCTTCAAGGCGGGACGGGCTCTTCTTGCCGTTACAGGCATACCCAAAGGGGATGCGCTTTCCAGTTCGCCGGCAATCCCATTCTGCTGGAGGCATCAGGCACTGGCGGGGTTTGACTGTCCAAGAGGCCTTCCACTCGCATGCGCCAGTCGTTGCCAAAGGCCTTTTCGGCCGGACAATGAAGCAGGAACTTGGCTTGGACCAAAAGCGATGCGAACAGACGGGCATTATCGGGGACCGCCGGCGCCTGCCATGCGTTGCCGGCTGGCAGGTCAGGCCTGATCGCCCATTTCCGGTCCCAGAGCCGCAGATGATGCGCACAAAGGTTGCGCGTGTAAACCAGATGATGAAACCAGGATCGGAGCGTATCCGGCTGAACGCGGTACCGAGACGCAATGTCTTTCTGGTCTGCCCGCAACATACCGCTGTACATCTTCGAAAGGGCACCAAATGACATGATTTCGGTGGCGACCCAGATAGGCATATCAGGAAACTCGGCGTAGATGTTCTTGTAGTGCTCCACAAAGAGTTCATCCGAGCGCCCGGTTTCTTCGTGCAATTTTGCCAGCCAGTCCTGGTGCCGAAACGTGTGAAAAAACTTGTTGGGATCCGTATGCCCAAACGGTTGACGATTCTTCCCAAACGAGTACGCAACATTCGCGCGCAGATCGAGTTCGATGACCTCCAGGGACTCGGTCACCAGGTCGCGCAGTGCTCTGTCGAAATAGTAGGCGGCCCTTATCTGGTCGAATGTGGCGCCCGGACGGAATACATGGCGTTGCTGCTCAAAGGCGAGGCTGTAGCCGCTGAACCGGTAGTAGTTGATGTGACGCAGAAACTCGCACGCCGCCGTATCGTCGGCAACGGTCAGCCCGTACGACTTGAGTTTCTGCAGTTGGTCAGGGATCGGCAGCCACGGTTTTGAGTAAGGGATGCTCATGTGTGCCGTCTTACCCGAGACAGGGACCAGGACAAAAAAGAAACGCGCCCTTTATGTGCATCATCCTTGCGGACGAGAGGCACGGCGCGTGTGTTGGTTCATAAGGTACACGACCTCGTGATCAGGTGCAAGGCGTTTTCCAAAGGCGTTTCCAAAGGCGTTCCCAACGCTTACCGAAAGGCCGGTGCCCGCCTAGCTAGGTTGCGGGGGTGACCGTCAACAGACAATTCGGTGTTCTTCCCCGGCCGTCGGCGCCCCTTGCGTGCATCTTCATGTGGTATCTCCAGAAAGGAAACACTGCCAGTCGACGGTGCTGGCGTCAACCATGGGTTGCGGCGGGTTGCGGCGGGCGGCCGAATCGAGCGCGCCGTGGGCGGCGCGCCTCCAGGGGCCGGTCGAAAGGTGGCCGGGGCATGGCCTACCCGTTGCCCAGATCGTGGGCGGAGAGCCAGGCTTTTCCCTTGGGGGTGAGGCGGTATCTCTGGTGCTTGCTGCGGGGACTGTCCGGCTGGGTCAGTTCCAGCAGGCCGACGGCAAGCAGGCTCGTGACGGCGCGTTTGAAATGGCCGGTGCGCGTCGAGTGGCCAAGGGCGGTCATTAGTTCCGGCGCGCTTTGACAGGACTCCCGACAGGCCCGCATGATCTGGCGTTGGGAGTGATTGACGGCGATATACGGGTTATCATGGGCCTTTTCATGGGCCTCGTACCGGCCCCCGCGATGGGCTGGCCCGACGCCCGAGGGCGGCTTGAGTGGCGGGAGCGAGATGCCGAACCGTTCGGCGAACGCCTTCAGCAAGAGCCTGCCCGGCGGTTCCGCCGGCGGCGATGACGGCGAAGATCCGAGGACCTTCAAGTAGGCGGCCGTGAGTGCCCCGATCGTGCGTTCCAACGTGTCTATCGTGATATTCTGCTCGCCGCGCTCGATTTTGCCGATGAAGTCGACGTCGCGGTGAAGGTGCGTGGCCAGCACCGCCTGGGAAAGGCCAAGGGCGGTCCGCTCTTCGCGGATCGCGACGCCAACGCGACGGCGGAGTGGAGGTAAGAGCCACGCTTTCATGTCATGATGGCAACACAAAAGGGGCCGATTGAGAACGGTACCAGGATACCGGATTTTCATGACGGGTGATCCGGCGCTTCCCGCGGTAAAGAAGAGTTGGTAGTTTCCCCCCGATGTGAATGCAGCTTAAGGATGGCTGCCTTCCGTCACTGGCGGGTTGGACAACAGGGGGGAGCCCCAGACACAGCGGGATGTGTCTGGGGTTCCCCCCCTTTTGTGTGGCATGGGTCGATTTTAACAGGAAAGGAACTGCTGCTTTGAGTGCCGAGATTCACCGCGCCGATTGGACCCTCCACTACCCCAAGCGTTGCGATGAGCCGGGTGTAACCGGCGTCTTGCGGTTATCGACACAAGTGGAGCATAACTGGGATGCGTTCCCCTGGTATCTGACCGGCAGCCTGGTGGGCCTTCTGGAGCAACCGACGCCGACATTCGCGTATTACAATGTGACGGCCTATTTCGTGGCGCGGGCCGCCATGCTGGCCCTGACAGGGTGTGTGCTGGATCGGAAAGAGTTGCTCGGCGCGTTCTGCCGTCACCGGGTACAGGCGGGCGGGATCTACCGGGAGCACCTGCTCCGTTGCCTGCGGACGTTCCTGAAGAAGCATGATCTCGTGCAATTGCCGGCGTGTGAGGCGAATCACTTCGACCCATTGCGGGATGCCGGGCGCGCCGAGGCGAATCGGACACTGGTGCAACAGGTGCTCATGCTGGCGGAGGGGTATTACGTCAATGCGTTAAACTTTGTCAGTCTGGCGACTGAGCTGTCTGAAATGGTGAACGGGGATAGTTTGGAATTCCTGGTGAAGGGCGGGAATATGCCGGCAGCGGTGGGCGCGCCGCTCCGCATACATCATCACGCGGATGGACATGACATCAGTCCGTCACGGGAGGAGGCGAAGGCGGCGATTCAGGCGTGTTGGCAGATGAAGCCGATTCTGGTGCGGCCGCAGGGGGAGTTCGTGGGGATGAGGGAGAGGGAGGAATGCGGAGACCTGAAACCTGAGTCGAGAGGAAAGGCGGAAGGCGGAGACCTGAGACCTGAGTCAGCAGGCAGAGGACGGAAGTCAGGGGAGAAGGGGAACGAGGAACGGCGCGAAACACGCGAAAAGAAGACCGGGTTTGAGGTGATTGGGGATTATCGGGTGATCCGGATAC
>CAYOIT010000359.1:0-1005 GCA_964404035.1 uncultured Verrucomicrobiota bacterium
TCCAGCTCGGCAAGGTCCTGGCCAACAAGGTGCTCAAGGAACTCCAGGCCAAGGGCGAGGTCGCCTTGCAGCATGACGCCTCCACCAATGAGCTCATCAGGCGATACAGGGCGGCGCGGACATGAAACGGATTCTCCTCATCGGACATGACGGGCAGGTCGGATACGAACTGCAGCGCACCCTGGCCCCGCTCGGGCCGATTACGGCAGTCTGTTACCCGGACATCGATTTCGCGATGCCCGACACCGTCCGCCGAGTCATCCGGGAGCACAGACCCGAATGGATCGTCAATGCCGCGGCCTACACGGCCGTGGATAAGGCCGAATCCGAGCCGGACCTGTGCCGCCGGGTCAATGCCGAAGGACCGGCCCTGCTGGCCGAGGAAGCCAAACGGCTTGGGGCTTCACTGGTTCATTTTTCGACCGATTTCGTCTTTGATGGCGGGATTCAGAGACCCTATGTCGAGACTGATACCCCCACCCCCCTTGGCGTCTACGGGCGAACCAAACTGGAGGGGGACCAGGCCATTCTGGCCTCCGGCGTGCCGCATCTGATTTTCCGCCTAGCTTGGGTCTATGGGCTGAGAGGCAGGAACTTCCTGCTCACCATTCAGCGGTTGGCCCGCGAAGGCAAGCCCCTGCGGATCGTAGGCGACCAGGTCGGTTGCCCCACGTGGTGCCGGGAGATCGCGGAGACAACCGCGGCCGCACTGACCCAGACCGAAACCATCGGCGCACCGTTCAGCATGAAGGAGGTCAGCGGCCTTTATCATGCCGTGTGCGCCGGGCAAACCTCCTGGTGGGGGTTTGCCCGGGCCTTTGTCCCCTCCGGGATACCGATTCAGCCGATCACAACCGCGGACTTCCCCACGCCCGCCCGTCGTCCGCCCTACTCAGCCCTCGATTGCACCAAACTCCACCGCGTCTTCGGCTTGTCCCTGCCGCCATGGGAGCAGTGCCTCCGTGACTGTTTGAACAGCGAAACGACAGCCTAAGCACATGGTGT
>CAYOIT010000359.1:1015-3491 GCA_964404035.1 uncultured Verrucomicrobiota bacterium
TGTAGTGACGTATCCGACCGGTTTGACGCCGGTGTCCCTACCGGCGTCAAACCGCGCTGGGGACAGCTCGGTCCACCTTGAAGAATAGAAGAGACAGCCTAAGGGACGCCATGAAACAGTCTTCGATTCGACGGGCCAGCCTGACCAACACGATCGTCCTCGGACTGTGCGTTCTCGCGTGGTGGGGGCCGATGCCCGCCAGGAGCGGAACCAACGCGCCAGCCGCCTTCGGCGTGATCGCCGATATCCAGTACGCCGACAAGGATTCGCGTGCTCCGCGAAAATACAGGCAATCCCTTCAGAAGCTGTCGGCCACCGTCGAGGCGTTCAACTCGCACCCCCTCGATTTCGTCATCGAACTCGGCGACCTGATGGACGGTTACCAGAATGATACCAACCGTTCGCTCGTCGATCTGGACGCTGTTCTGCCCCTCCTGGGCAAGCTGCAGGCTCCGCTGTACTACGTGCTGGGAAACCACTGCATCACCGGCGGGCGCGATGCCGTCATGGCCCGCCTGAAACTCGGCAAGGCTTACTACGATTTCACCCGTACGGCAGCCCCAGGCTGGCGCTTCGTGGTTCTCGATGGCACCGATCAAGGCTACGGAGTGATTGGGCAAATGCAAAAGGACTGGATGAAAGCCGTTCTGGACCAGGCGGAAAAGAACGGGGAACGGGTGATCTGTTTCTGCCACTTCCCGCTCCTGGTGCCACCGGCGCAAGGTCATCCCACCAAGAAGGCCACGGAGGTGGTCGAACTGCTAACGAATTATCCCTGCGTCACGGGCTGGTTCGCGGGACATGATCACCGGGGGGGATACGTCGAATCCAACGGCATCCATTTCGTAACGTTCAAGGGAATGATCGAAGCCGTGAGCAATGCGTATTCGGTTGTCGAACTGTCCACGGATCGCATCCGCATCGAGGGATTCGGCGACGAGTCGTCACGCGAGCTCAAGCTGGTGCCGCGGAAATAGCCGCGTGGGTTCAAACCGCCCTCAGGGTGGACCGTGCCGGCCCGGCGCAGTCCACCCGAAGGAGCTCCCGACCGTTTATAGCCCCATGCCGGCCAGGTAGTCGAAGCTCGACCGGGCGCAGTCAAACGGATCCCGGCGGCAGGTGTCCTGCTCCACCGCGTACCAGTTCACCCCCGCCGCTTCGCACGCCGGAATGATGCTGGCCCAATCCATGTTGCCCTCGCCAATGGGCGCGATCACCGGACCCTCGGGAGCCACTTCCTTGTCCTTCAGGTGAATGACCGGCAGGCGTCCGTGACACCGCTCGACCACGCGAACGCAGTTGAACCCCGCGTGTTCGACCCAATAGAGATCCATTTCCAGAAACAGATCCGGGCCGCCTTCCGCAATCAGGATATTCTCCAGGCTGCCGCGCTTTTCGCCGGCAAAGCGCATGAACTCATGACTGTGGTTGTGATGCCCGAAGCGAATGCCCGCCGCCTTGAGTTTGGCGATCACCGGCCGCGCGTCGCTCAGCCACCGGCGATATCCATCAGGCGTGTGGCCATACTCTCCGGGAACGCCGCCAATGGCCGCATAATCGCACCCGATTTCCTTGTGGAACTCGATCTCGCGATCGGTGGCATTCATCAGATCGCCCCAGCCCCGATGGGTGGCGATGCACTTGAGGCTGTTATCGTCCAGCATCTTGCGGGCTTCACGGGGCGAGACCTCCATGCCGAGGCACCCCACCGCGGAAAACTGTACCGCCGGATAGCCCATCTTCGCCAGGCGGGCCAGAGTGTCGGCCAAATCCTTGCCTGTCTTCGTGAAATCACGCAGCGTATACAGCTGCATTGCCAGTTTCGATCCGCGTTTCGTCATGGTTCTCTCCTTACCGGTTTGTAATGGTCATCAGCGACTATGATCCCCAGAACCATAGCATTCGCCCCCCCAATTTCAATCGTAATGGCAGGCTCCGCGACCCTTGGGAACGGGTCGCGGCGTTGATCGGCGGCGGCGCGGTGTTGCTTCGGGTTTCGGTGCCTCATCCGGTGCCCATTGGGCATCATTCTCGGCCACCAGATGGCCGCGTACGGACATGCCGGCCTTACGGGTGGAATCGGGAGCACCGCTCACCAAAGGATGCCAGGCGGGAAGGTCATAGCCCTCGGCCAACAGGCGGTAGGCGCAGCTTTCAGGCAGCCACTTGATAATCTCCGGCTTGCAGTGGAAGAGGTCGAGGCATTCCGGCATCTTCTTCTTCCGGGTCCGATAACAGGAACAACGACAGGTTTCCAGATCGAGGGCACGACAGGCAATGTTCGTGTATTCCACCTCAAGCGTGTCGGGATCCTCGATCTTCAGGACGCAACACCGCCCGCAGCCCGCACACAACGATTCCCATTCCGCCCGTGTGAGTTGATCCAGGGGCTTGCGCTGCCAGAACGGTTTGGGGCGAGGCTTCACCCCTACTTCTCGAAATAGGTATAGCCGCGCATGCCAACCTTGTAGGCCTT
>CAYOIT010000360.1:0-3482 GCA_964404035.1 uncultured Verrucomicrobiota bacterium
CTTGTCGTCGAAGTCCTCGCCCATGGCCATGCGCTCGGCGCCGGGCACAGCCAACGAGCCCGCTACGCCGGCCTTGTTCGTCCACGTGACCGTCTCCGGATCGCGGCGCATGCGCCACGTGGCCGTCAGGGTTTCCGGGCAGGCGCCGCTCCACTTGCTCGCCTCGGGCAGGAACTGGTCCAACACAGCCTTATGTTTGTCCGTAGCGTTGACCTCGAACTGGTCGGCCGGCATGCCATGGAAGGCATAGGCAGGCGAGGCGCCGCCCTTGATGCGGAACACGTCAACGACATAGCTGTTGGCTGCATCCGCATCCACCAGGACAATCTGGCGTTCATAGAGCCCAGCGCAGAGCAGCGAAGCTTTGAGATACTGCGCGCCCACAATGGGAGCGAAGGACGAAATCCATTGATGCCGGCCGATCGGCACGTCGGATACCACGGTATTATGGTTACCGAGCCCGCCGGTATTGGGTTCGGCGTAGCCGTTGCGCGCCCCGCCGTCGCCGCACATGGGTACACCCTGCGCCCAGATTTGCAGATCGAAAGGATCGTCGTGGGCATGACCGTAACCAACACCCACGCGCACTCCCGCCGCACGGCGCAGTCTGAAATCGGCATTCTCGCGGCCTGTTTCCAGAATCCCTGCCCATGTGCTCAGCACACGCGATGGGTTGTTCGGAATCTTGTCCGGGGTCTTCCGCAGTGCCGGACCCAGGTCCTTCAGCCGCTCGCGATTGGGCCCGCTGACATCGCCGATATAAAAGGCATAGCCCCCGGCCACGGAGATGTCTTCTTTGAACCGCTTGCCCCAGTAGGCTTTTGGGAACTGGTCCGGATTGCTCATGTCCACCGGCAGTTTCAGCCCCGCTTTCTGGCAGAACTCCAGGCAGGTCAACACGGTGCTCAACTCGCTGCCGCCCCAGGTATAGAAGGTTGACCCCTTCTTGTCCGTCCCGTCGCGGGTAATGGAGTTGACGGCAATCTCGTCCACCCCCATCGGCCTGCTCGGATAGTCCCAGGCATAGCGGAAGAGCCACTCCGCCCATGGTTTGACGATCGACGGATCCTGCTGGATGGCCATCACATTGGCCATCCAGCCGATCGTGCCGTTGTTGATGAAGGCGTTGTACGTCATGAGTTGATGGGCATAGTACTGGAGGACGTACGTCTCGTAGAACCGCTGTGCATCGGCGGGCGTCTTGATCCAGGGAATGAACCGGCCCAGCGCCGTGGCCAGTTCGGCGTTGTTCTGAATGTACGGGAACAACTGGTCGTAGCTGGCCACAAAACCCTCGACATCGAAGGCGCCGCGGGAGTCGTATTCCATTTCCTTGTACCGGCGGCGGAAGGCAGCATCCCCGTGAATGAGCGCCGGGATCATGTCATAGGCCCGCATAGTCTGGCGTGACCCGTGCGAGCTATTCTGCAATCCCAATCGCGCCAGGAGAATGGCCGCCTGACGGGCCTTCGTCTCGTCGCCCGTCTCGTGGTATTGTTTGGCCAAGGCGATCGCATCGAACGCCCTTACCAAGGCGTTCAGCAGCTGCGGCTGCCCGTTGACTGATGCCCATCCGGCCTTGACGTAGGCCGTGTGGCGCGTCAGCTCGTTGGTCAGATTCGGATATGACTTCATGAGATCCATCGTCCCCTTGGGAATCCACGCTCTCGGGTTGTTGGTGCTCAGCAAGGCCGCCAGTTCCGCCGGCGAACGATTCCAGAACATGTCCTTCCCGTAGAAATCAATGCCCATGCCGTCATCCTTGACCCCCGGGGGGACCAGGCAGTCGGCCCCGCCTGCAAAAGCATACCAGGCGCCCTGTCCATCGCCCGCGCCCACCGGCTCGGCATTGAGAGGCAAACACGCTTCCCACAGCGTCCGGTCGTCCGCCAGCCTCTCTTCCGGGGTCCGGGCATCGGGTTTGTAGGTTCCCTTTTCCTTCCAGCCGGCCAGCCGCTGGACAGGATCGTAAAACGTGGCGCTCTTCTTGCCCGCCTTGCCCGCCACTTGCGCCAGTTTGTTGTGCGCTTCGATGTTGTGCAGGAGCACTACGGGCAGAACGGTGGAGGGATCGATCCAGAGCTTGACCTTGTAGGCGCGCGAGGCCGGCGCGTGGAAGAAAAACTCCACGATGGAATAGAACTCGTCGATCGCGGCGCAGCGCTGGCGGTAGAGGTTGACCTCCCCGGTCGGCCCGTCATTGATCTCGCAGTTGATCACCAGGCGTTTGGTCATGCGCTCGACGTTTTCCGTGGGCGTCGCCGCGATGATGCCGACAACATAGGTGCCCGGCTCAAACGTGCCGAGAGCGAGTTCAATCGGCGGGCTGTTCTTGTCCCACGCGACCACCCGGACCGGTTTGTTGAACTGGCCGGTGGGCTTGGGATCGTCGTACTTGGGCACGGAATAGATCGGCTCGGCATAGTCGCGGATGCGGTTCTTGGAGATGCCGGGTAGGTCCACAGCCGGGAAGTTCCTGATGAGCGTCCGGGCGTTGTAAACCGGCACCACCGGCGTATAGCGCTGCAGTTGGACGCGCACGTGTTCCACGGAGCCCGTATACGGAATGTGCTCCGCAAAGCCCCACGGCTCCGGCGCGGCCTGGTTCGTCACCATGCCCGGAAAGCCCGGCGCGCCCAGTTGGCTGGGATAGAGCGGCCCCCCGGTGAAATCGGTAATCCACTCGTCCGCCGTGGGTATGCCGGCAAGAGACGCTGTCGTAAGAACCCAGGCCGCTGCCATTCCCATCATTGCCGAACCTATCGTCTTCCATTGCGATGTCATGCAGACCCTCTCTCTTATTACTTGCGAATATCGCTGTGAGTCCCTTTTTCAGGTAAAACGGGTGCACTGGCATCCCATAGGAACTCCCGGATATCTTCCGGATTCCATTTCCAATTTGTATGACAGGGAGGGGTAAGTCAACCCCGAAATTTCGGCGCAAAAAAGGCTGGCCTCGTAGTCGTTGCGCCTGTAGTGGTAGACCTTCGACCCTCTTCTTCGTTCTGCGCGAAAAGGAGAACATGGTTTTCACGGTCGCGAAGCGCCGCACGCACAAGGACCCCCGCATTCTGGCGGACGATGCGGTCCGGATGAGCCGCAAAGGCTCGGCGGAAAAATATCCCGCGACCCTGCGCCGCATGGCCGTGCCCTTTTCCTCCTGTTTCCCCCAAGGTGAAGGATTAGGCCGAAATATTTCAGTGATTCGAGGGGCAGGACAGATATTTAGCCACGAATGCCCTTGGCGTAAGGACTTCAATACCGGCATAGCGGCGAAGCCGACTACATCGCTTGCTTCGCTACGCTCCACAAATTGGCTGTCAAGGCCGAGGTGAGATTCCTCCGCCGTGCCATCGCGATCCCCCTTGTGAAATAGTCAACCCCGGGGGGATCGTTGATGTAAGCCAGCATTCAAGCGTGATCGCATTCTTCGCGGACGATTCGCACCCAATTCATCAGCCGCTTCGGTTTGTGTTCGACCG
>CAYOIT010000361.1:0-3480 GCA_964404035.1 uncultured Verrucomicrobiota bacterium
CTGGTGATCACCGACGACAACCTGGTGCCGGAATTGACCGCCGGCCTGGCGGAGTCCGGCGTGGCGGACCTGGCTGTGGTGGCGCACACGAACTTCCCTTACCCGACCCCGAGCGCCGTGCCGGTCACACGCTTGGGCTATGATGTCGCGAAACTGGTGACGATGAGTATGGAGTATGTCGAGCAGCAGCGGCGTGGCGAGACTCCGCCGGCGCGGACGCTGGTGCCGGCGGTGTGGGAGGGGGAAGTCGGTGAGTCCGCCGCAGGCGGATGCGCCCGTGACGCACAGTTGGCGGTTGGCAGCGGGCAGAACGGGACGTAGGCGGCTCGTCCCGGAAGCCGGTGGGCAGAATACGGAAGATGGAATTGGCGGTTTAGATGAATTGCCAGTGGTGTGGAACAGGCTTCCAGTGTGTTCGCACAGGCAAGATGCCTGTGCCACCCTGTGCTTTGCAGCATGTTGAACCCAAACAAGAAGGAGGCGCGAGAATGAAGAGGATGAAGAATCGAGTACTGGCGGGCGTGGCGATGCTGGGGTTGCTCATGGCGGCGGGCAGCGCGTGGGCGAACAACCTGCAGGTGACGAACGTGACGGTGAGCGGGATCGATGCCAGCACCGCCTTAGTCAAGTTCGACATCTCGTGGGAGAACTCGTGGCGCTACACGAATATCAACCACGACGCGGCGTGGGTGTTCTTCAAGGTGCTGCCGCAGGGGCAGACCGACTGGAAGCATGTGACGCTGGAGGGTTCGGGTGTGAATCCGACGGGCTGCTCAACCGGCACAGGCACGGGCATCGAACTCGTAGTGCCCTCTGATCGCATAGGCCTGTTCGTCCGCCGCGCAGCGGAAGGCGCCGGCACCACGTCGGTACAGAACGTGCAGGCGGTGTGGAACTTCGCCTCCAACAGTTTGAGCAAGACCGACAAGGTCAAAGTGCAGGCGTTCGGCGTGGAGATGGTGTATGTGGCGGAGGGCGCGTTCAAGGTGGGAAGCGGTGGAACGGGGAGCGGGGAACTATACGAGGGGGGCGTGGGCACGAGCCCGTTTGCAATCACGAACGCCGGGCCGATCCCGTGCAGCAACCTGGTGGGGTGTCTCTGGGGCGCGTCAACTTCGGGCGCGAACAGCATGGGCGGCAACGGGACGATTTCCAGCAACTTCCCCAACGGCTATGCGTCGTTCTACTGCATGAAGTACGAGGTCACGGAGGGGCAGTGGGTGGATTTCGTGAACACCCTGACGGCCGCGCAGAAGACTGAGCGGGACATCACAAGCAGCTTGAACGGCGGCAAGAATACCGATGGGGTGTATTACCGCAACACGGTGGCGTGGACAAACGTGAACAACGATGCAACGACGACGGCGCGTGACCGTGCGTGCTTTGTTGTGTCATGGGCGGACGGGTGTGCCTTTGCGGACTGGGCGGGGTTGCGGCCGATGACGGAACTGGAGGTCGAGAAGGCGTGTCGTGGACCGCTGACGCCGGTGGCGGACGAGTATGCGTGGGGGAATGCTACGATAACAGCGAATCTTGCCAGTGAAACCGGAGACGGTCTTGGCACATCCACCGCGAATCCGGCGAATGCGAACTGTCTGACCAGCGGCGGACAAGTAGGTCCTTGTCGGGTGGGGATTTATGCCAAGAGCTCGACAACCCGGGAGCAAGCGGGGGCGTCATACTGGGGCATCATGGAGTTGAGTGGGAATTTGTGGGAGCGGACGGTGACGGTGGGTGAGTTGACGAAGGGGCGTTTGTTCACGGGGCTCCACGGCAACGGGGAGTTGAATGCAACAGGCGATGCGGACGTCACCGGTTGGCCTGGTACGGATGCCATCGGCGCCGGGTGTCGCGGCGGGGGTGCGTTCGATCCGAGCGCTTATGCGCGCGTGTCGGCCCGCATCCGCGCCGCCTCCGTGTACACGGGTCGGAACAACTCCGACTACAGCGGCTGTACGCGGGGTGTGCGCGCGGCGCCGTCCGGGGTGGGGCCGTAGGGGAAGAGGTCAGAGGTCGGAGGTAGGAGGGCAGAGGACGGACCGGCATGAGAAGCTCGCGACAAAGGTAAAGGAGGACGCATACGAAGACGATGAAAACGAAGATTGCAGGCTTCGTGATGGGGCTTTGTCTGTCGGCGGCAGTGGCGCAGGCGGAGGAGTGGAGCACGAACCTTGCCTGTTTCAAAGGCGGGTCGTATGACGGCTGGGATCGGTGCGTCATGACCAATAACGTGGGGCTGGGCGGGGCGCTGGTAACGCTCTCGTCCGGGAGCAATCAACTGTTCGACTGGACGCAGGCGGGGCCGGCGCTGGCGATGCTGACGATCGCGGCCGAAGACCCGGCGGGCACGATCACCAACGGGGTTACGATGCATGTCAGCGTGCCGGCGGCGTGGCGGTGCCGGTTCGACACCAACGTGACGTTAACCTACGGCGGAGGCGCGCAAACAAAAGTAGGGGCGGCGAGCTTTTCGGGCGACGGGCGCACGCTGCTGATCCCGGTGACGACCACTTTCGTCGCGGCCGACACGCTGACGGTCTCGGGCCTGAAGTTGGCGGACTTGCGGTTGGTGCCCGCCGACACTAAGTACCTGGAATTGGATTTCGACGGCGACGGTAATCGGGACGTGTACGACCTCTACACTGTCCAGGTGCGCGTGAAGTGGGATGGTGGCTCGTATGACGGCTGGGATCGGTGCGTCATGACCAATAACGTGGGGCTGGGCGGGGCGCTGGTAACGCTCTCGTCCGGGAGCAATCAACTGTTCGACTGGACGCAGGCGGGGCCGGCGCTGGCGATGCTGACGATCACGGCCACAGACCCGGCGGGCACGATCACAAATGGGGTCACGATACAGGTCAGCGTGCCGGCGGCGTGGGGATGCCGGTTCGATGCCGGTTCGGTGGTGACCTACTCGGGAAACGCGGCGGGCAAGGTGAGTGCGGCGAACTTTTCGGGAAACGGACGCTCGCTGCAAATCCCCGTGACGGGGACCTTCGTGGCAGCCGACACACTGACCGTCTCGGGACTGAAACTGGCGGACTTGCAGCTCGCGCCTGCCAATCCCGCCCCGTTCGGGTTGGACTTCACAGGCGACGGCGCACCCGACGCGTACGACCTCTACACGGTGCAGGTGCGCGCGACATGGTCGGGTGGCTCGTATGACGGCTGGGACCGCTACGCGGTGGCCGACTACGCGAGTCTGGCGTCGTTCGGCGGCACGGTGTTCAAGATGCGGTGACTACGCCGTCGAGCCAGCAATTCGCATGATGACCGAAGACCGCCTGAAGGCGGGACACCAAACATCATGAACCCGTAGGGAAACCCGGTCGGTGTCCCGGCTTCAACCGGTTTTCGACCCCGGCATGCGGGGAGACACGGGGGAGACAGGGTAAGACCTAAAAACTAGAAAAAGACTTGTGTTTCGGATTGCGGAATGGCGAGGGGCGGTGAGCCGAACGAGCAATAGTCTAGTTTCGA
>CAYOIT010000362.1:0-3456 GCA_964404035.1 uncultured Verrucomicrobiota bacterium
TCGAGGAGGACAGCTTTGCCGGCGCGATCAAGACGGCCGGGAAACATCTCGGGCACGTGCATATCGGCGAGACCAACCGCCGGGCGCCCGGCCGGGGCAAGATCCCGTGGGCCGAGGTGTTCGGCGCGCTGAAGACCGTCAAATTCAAGGGGTCGATCGTGATGGAGCCGTTCCTGATGCCCGGCGGCGAGGTCGGGCGCGACATCAAGGTCTTCCGTGATCTGCGCGATGGGCTGAACCTGGACAAGGAGGCCGCGCGGGCCTGTGCGTTCGTCAAGAAGTGGGCCGCACACGTGGCGCCATGATCAGGGCCTCCTGACGCCCGTCTCCTGTCGCCCTTGTCCGCAGGGTTCTATTTCGTGTGGATGGCGCTCAAGTTGAACGGAACGCCGATGCGGCGGGCGGACCGGGGCGTCTTGTGAGTCCAGCGCTTGAACTCCTTGCAGAAATAGGCGTAATCGCGATACCCGCTTTCCAGGGCGATCTGTTTGATCGGCATTTCGGTGGTGGTAATCTGGTTCAAGGCGCGTTGCAGGCGAAACTGCTGGAGATGGGCGTGCGGACTGATACCCATTTCGCGTCGGAACAGGCGGGAGAAATAGTGGCGCGAGTAGCCGGCTTCCCGTGCGATTCGGTCGACGGACAAGCGGCTGTCACGGTACTCCCGTTCCACAAGCTTGAGCACACGGTCCACAGAGGGTGACACCTTCGGGCGTGGCGTCCGGTGGGCTCGGAAAAGCTCCATTAGAAACCGATGGGCCAGCGCGGCCATCTCGAACTCATCCGGAACCCTGCCCGACAGAACGTGCCGGTGAAGCCCCTTGATCAGGTCGATCGCCGGATGAGTCGCCGGAATTTCCCACAGATATCCGTGCAAACGGACGAGGCGGTTGACCAGATCATAGGCCATGTCGCCGTCCATGAGGAGGAAGCAAAACTCCCATGTCGCACCGGGGGAAAGCCAGTAACGGGTCGGGGAGGGGAAGGGAACCAGAAATCCCATTCCCGGCACGAGGTGAATCGGCTTGCCACGGGGGAGGGGTTGGAATAAGCCTTCACCGGAGAAGGTGTATTGAAAGAGACAGGCGTTGCGGCGCTTCCGGTTATCGAAATCGTAGTCCCGCTGTCCGCATTCCAGGGAAATACCCTCGGTAATAATATCGCAGCGGTGCTCGGGGTAACTGGAGATCCGGCTGAAGCCGGTCTCATTCAGGGGCAAGCCTGCTTTAAGCCCAATCCTTATATTATTGGGCACAGATTCACCATCGAATTGAATACAATCAGTCATTCTTGTGTGTAAGATAAGGCGCGATTCTTCAATTGGAAACCAGAATCTCTTGATATCGGACTTTCGAAGCGAAAACAGAAGGAGACATTATGCCGGTTAAGATTGCGATCATAGGCGCGGGCAGCATCGGGTTTACACGCGGGCTGATGAAGGACACGCTGTCGGTTCCTGAGTTGAGGGATGCCGAGTTCAGGTTTGCGGATATCAATCCCCGGAACCTCGACATGATCACCCAGCTGGCTCGCCGGGATATCAAAGCCAACAAACTGCCTGCCACCATCATGGCCACGACGAACCGGCGCAAGGCGATCGACGGGGCGGAGTTCGTGATCAATACGACGCGCATCGGCGGACTGGAAGCCTTCAAGCTGGATATCGACATTCCGCTCAAGTACGGGGTGGATCAGTGCGTGGGTGACACCCTGTGCACGGGCGGCATCCTGTACGGGCAGCGCAACATTCCCCAGATCCTGGCCTTCTGCAAAGATATCCGCGAAGTGGCGGCGCCGGACTGCCTGTTCCTGAATTACGCCAACCCGAACGCCATGAACACCTGGGCGGCCCTGCAGTATGGCGGCGTGCCCACCTTGGGCCTGTGCCACGGAGTGCAGGGCGGGCACTGGCAGATCACCGAGGTGATCCGGCTGTTGGTGAATGGCGACAAAAAGCCCGGGCAGAAGGGGTATGTCAACATCACCCCGAAGGATGTGGATATCATCTGCGCCGGCATCAATCATCAAACCTGGTACATCCAGGTGCTCTACCAGGGGAAGGACTGGACCGGCCGGCTCCTGGAAGGCTTCGAGAAGCATCCCGCCTTCAGCCAGTCGGAGAAGGTGCGCATCGATATCCTCAAGCGCTTCGGCTACTACACCACGGAGTCCAACGGGCATGTTTCCGAATACGTGGCCTGGTATCGGAAGCGCCCGGCGGAGTTGACCAAGTGGATCCTGATGGGGAATTGGATTGACGGCGAAACCAGCGGCTACTTGAGAGTTTGCACGGAGGGCCGGAACTGGTTTGAAACGGACTTCCCCAACTGGCTCAAGGCCAAACCGGCGGTCTTCTCGGCTGAGACCCGGGGTCATGAGCACTGCAGCTACATCATCGAGGCATTGAAGACCGGTCGCACCTACCGGGGCCACTTCAATCTCGCCAATGACGGTTGCATCACCAATCTCCCCGACGACGCGATTGTGGAAGTCCCCGCCTATGTGGATCGGAACGGGATCAGCGTTCCCCAGGTCGGCGATCTGCCGCTCGGCTGCGCGGCCATCTGCAATGCATCGATCAGCGTGCAGCGGCTGGCGGTGGAGGCGGCGGTGCACGGAGATGTGAACCTGCTGAAACAGGCGGTGCTGATGGATCCGCTGACCTCGGCGGTCTGCACTCCTCCTGAGATTTCTCAAATGGTGGATGAAATGCTGTTGGCGCAGGCCCGGTGGCTGCCCCAATACAAGAAAGCGATTCCGGCGGCCAAGGCCCGGTTTGCGTCCGAGGAGCGACTGGGGATACATGGCACGGAAGGCGCGGCCCGCATGAAGACCAAGACCGTCGACGAAATGCGGAAGAATGCCGAGGAGGCCCGCCGTAACGCCGGGGCGGCCGACAAGGCCATGGCGCAGCGGAAACAGGCGGCCAGGCTGCCTCGGAAAAAGTAGTCTCCGCCGGGAGACCGGCTGGTGGCCTTGGATGTTCACACGCTGGCCACACGGCTCGCGGGGACGCTCGCCCTCCAGAAGACGACATCTAGACTGTGGGGAGGGTCCCGTTGGAGGGCGAGCGTCTCCGCGAGCCGTGTGGCTGGCATGATCCTGGAACGAACCCGTCGGGCCGATGGCCTTACGCGAGAATTTTGGGGATACGCCATACGGCGCCGCTGCTCACTGTTCGCCGCGCGCTGCACGCAGGATGATCCGGGCCTGAATCAGGCCCGTCGATGTGGCCGTCATCGTCACCTGTCCAGCGGTCTCCGTGGTTTGAACCAGCACCTGGCAGAGTCCGCAATAAGCCCGTCGGTGGTCGGCTTTGTCCGGCTCGTGACTGAAGGGATCGCCGTTCCCCACGCCGATGAGCCGGGCGGGGCCTGACACCTCAAAGCGCACGTCGTGTGACGCATCGGGTACGACGCGGCCCGCTGCGTCAACCACGGCGACTTCGATGACGGC
>CAYOIT010000363.1:0-3400 GCA_964404035.1 uncultured Verrucomicrobiota bacterium
TGCCGCCTGGGACAAGGAGAACCTCTACCTGCGCGTCGAGGTGACCGACCCGGTAGTGGTCATCGGCCCGAAACAGCCGGCCTGGGGGTATGACGGCATCGAGTTCTACTTCGATACGCGCCCCGCAGACCAACGCGATGTGATCTCGGGCGCCGGCTATTTCCAGTTCATGGTCGCGGTGACCGAAACGAACGGCGCCGCCGTGGCCGCCTGCGGCAAGGGGACGGAAGCGGACGTCGCCACCTTGAAGGCGTTTTCCCGCAAGACAGACAAGGGCTATGTCATCACCCTGGCCGTGCCGTGGACCGCTCTCGGTTTCACCCCCGCCACGGGCGCCAACCTCGGCTTCGACTACACCGTGATCAACAAGAATGAACCAAAGGGCAAGGACTACATCGGGCTCTGGCGCGGCGCCGGCAACAACTGGATAAATGCGGGCAATCTAGGGATTCTGACGTTTCAGTAGGGGGGCATAGCCGAGCGATAAGGCGAAACGTCGAGCGGCGGGCAGCGTAGTGCCCGCCGTACAGTAGGCCCCGCACCAGAGCATAGCACGGTGCGGGGTAGGCCGGGCAGAACCTTGCCCGGCATTGGACTTTGAGGACAAAGCGGACGCAAATGAGACTGAATCAAGGGAATCATCGATGAACCGACAACCCAACATCATCTTTATCATGGCCGACGATCATGCGGCGCATGCCATCAGCGCTTACGGCAGTCGGATCAATCAGACCCCGAACCTCGACCGCATCGCCACTGGCGGGATGCGGTTCGACAATTGTTTCTGCACGAACTCGATCTGCACGCCCAGCCGGGCCGTGATCCTGACGGGCACGCACAGCCACGTGAATGGTGTGACCACGTTGTACACGTGGCTCGACAACAGGCTGCAAACATTTCCGAAACTGCTCCAGGAAGCCGGCTACCAGACAGCGCTCTTCGGCAAGTGGCATCTCGGGGAAGGGCCGGAGCATTGTCCGGTCGGCTTCGACGACTGGGCGGTGTTGCCGGGCCATGGCTCCTACTTCAACTCCGACTTCATTTTCAAAGGGCCGGACGGCGGGACGAAACGCCCGGTGCCTGGTTACATCACCGATGTCATCACCGACATGTCTCTCGACTGGCTGAAGACGCGCGACCGGAGCAAGCCGTTCTGTCTGCTTACCCATCACAAAGCCCCGCACCGGCAATGGGTCACCGACGAAGCGCATGCCGCCCTGTATCTCGGTGAGGCGATTCCCGAGCCGGACAACCTGCAGGACGATTACCGGAACCGTGCTTTCGCCGCGCAGGCGGCCACCATGCGGGTTGGAGTTCACATGGAAGGATTCGACGTCCAGGGCGATATCAATCATAACCTGCCGGAAGCGGAACTGCGCGCGTGGGCGTATCAGCGGTACATCAAGGCCTACATGCGCGTTGTCGCCAGTATCGATGACAATGTCGGGCGCATGCTCGACTATCTCGACGCCGAGGGTCTGGCCGAGGATACGCTCGTCATCTACACGTCCGATCAGGGGTTCTTCCTGGGCGACCACGGGTGGTTCGACAAGCGGTTCATGTACGAGGAATCGTTGCGGATGCCGTTCCTGCTCCGCTATCCGCGCGAGGTGAAACCCGGCAGTGTCAACAGGGACATGGTTGCGAATGTGGATTTTGCGCCGCTGTTCGCCGATCTCGCCGGGATTCCCGTGCCGCAGGAATTCCAGGGGCGTAGCTTCCGCCCGATGTTGCAGGGCGTGACCCCGGCGGATTGGCGGCAGTCGCTCTATTACCGTTACTGGATGAACCACGGCGACCACAATGTCGCGGCGCATTACGGCATCCGCACGTTGAAACACAAGTTGGTCTATTACTACTACGATGGACTGGACCTGCCCGGCACGCAGGAGGGACCCAAGAACTGCCAGCCGATGATTGGCCACGAACCGGAATGGGAACTGTTCGACCTGGAAAGAGACCCGCGCGAAATGAACAACGTCGTCAACGATCCCGCCTACGCCACGATTCGCCGGCAACTCACCGACGAGTTGCACCGGCTGCAGGCAGATCTGGGCGATAAACGTTACGAGAAGGATGCTTTATGAAGACACACATCGGCTGACTGAACACCGGAGCTTATGGAGAAGACCATGAAACTATCCATCGATGAGTGGGGCGGAGTACGGAACTGGGAGGACGCTTTGGGTGGCGTCAGGGCGGCGGCGGAGATCGCGCCGGAAGACATGGTGGCGCCGGCCTTTCGGCTGATCCGCTACGACGATGCCTGGCGGCCGCTCGGCATGGCGGGGCAACCCCCGCTGGTGGCCGGCATGGAGGGCGGATCCTCGACCGTGGAATTCAACGGCGTCTATGGCGGGGAGCGCAAGTATGCCTATGGCGCCAGCCCGAAGCGGACCTTCCCGTCAGCTTGGCCGGCGGCATTCGATGCCTGGCCCTATGCCGGGGACATTCATCCGCACACGCCAATGGGCTTCTCGGGGCGCCTGATCACTGAGCCTGTCCAAGGCGCGGGTGCCACCGGGGTGCGATTCACCATTACGATCCGGGACCTGCGCAGTCCGGAGAATCCTGGCCCTCAGGGAACGATCCGCATGCCGGTAGGGGTGGAACTGCCCCTTCCCAAGAGCGGCGTCTGCTACGGGACCGAGGATATCTATGAGCACTATGTGCCCATGGAGCAAGCCCTGGACGATCCGGCCCTGCGCCGCTCCTGGTATTATCTGGAGGGAGAACTCTTCGGGCTGCGAACGCCCCGGCCCGAGGCCGATTCCTACGCACGCCCTTATCAGGAATCAGGGGATGCGCACATCGGCAGTCCCTTTGCCGCGTTCTCCGCAGATTCCAAACAGTGGTGGGCGGTGGCTGCCGAGCCCGACTACGGCGCGGCGGCGTTGTGGGGACGGGATCGGTTGCGCTTCTTTTCGACCCTCTACTTGCGTCCCGGCGGCGAGGCCTCCTGGTCCTGGGTGGTCTGGCGCAGTGAATGCCGGGAGCCTTCCCAATTACTTCTGCAATGCACGCGGGAAGGCGGTTTCTTCGATCAACTGAACCCCCGCGACTTCTCGCCGCAAGGAGCACCGCAAGGCCCTATCGTCTTTGCCAATGTGTCGCGTCTGCCGTTCCAGATGGAGCAGATCCGCGCCTTGAAGCCCGGGATCGTCCTCCTCAATTACCACTACGACCACATCTCCTCCACCGCGAACCTGTACGGCGAATGGACGACCTACGAGGGCTTCCACTATTCCGAGGAGAAACTCAAAAAACTGATCGCCGATCTGCGTGCGGCAGGCGTGCCCCGCGTGGGCGTCTATGGTAGCCAAGTCGAACAACCCGAAAGCCACAAGGCGCTCCGGCAGGACGACATTGTCCTCGACGCCTGGGGCCGCCGCTTCCACGC
>CAYOIT010000364.1:0-3372 GCA_964404035.1 uncultured Verrucomicrobiota bacterium
TCACCAGTGGTTCGTTCAGCAAGTCCGGCGCCGGCACGACGACGTTCAGCGGCTACACAGGCAGCCTCACGTTCAGTGGCGGCACGACCCTGGCTGGTGGTGGTGGGGCGCCGGTGGTGTTCGATCCGGCGAACGCGGGCACCTATGGTTTTGGCAGCGGCACGATTACGCTGAACGGCGGGGCTTTCAGGTTGAAAGGACCCACTACCGGAACCGTAACACTCTCCAACAACTTCACGATTACCGCCGGCTCCAGTTACCTGTTATGGGACGTGGCCAGCAGTACCGCGAACGCAGCGATATACAGCGGTGACATCACGTTCAGCGGCACGACCAAGACCCTTATGCTAGGCTATGAAAGCGGCTATGACTACCAGCGCCCGATGCAACTGACCGGCACGATCAATCTCGGCACCGCGGACCACACCATACGCTCGACGGCTTCCCTCGGCGCCAACGTCCCGCAGATTCTGGGCAACATCGACGGCGGCGGCATCCGCAGCCTGGCCTTGGTGGACTACTCCTCTCAAGGGGTGCTGCTTGGTGGCAACGGCGGCTGGAACTTAAAGAACCTGAACGTCAGTGCCTCTGGCTCCTACGGCATGATCGCGAAGGTGCAGCCGACGACGACCACAACGGACTACTTCTCTGGCATCCGCGCCAATGGCGGCAAGGTGAATGTGACGGCTGGCCAACTTGTGCTCAACGGCGGCGCGTACAACTTCAATGACTTTACGGACGCTTCACCCAACGGGCGGATCAACATCGACCTCACAAGCCTCAACACGACCATTCTGGGCGGCACCCTCAATGGCACGGCGCATGCCAACGGCATCTACCTGACGCCCGGCAGCGGCGTTCTCTCCAGCAATGTGACTATCGGTAGCGGCGGCGTCATGCGCAATGTGTCCTACAGCTCTGGCGGCGCGTACACGACCAAGTTCGGTGGCGGTGACCTCCGCTTCCTTGGTGGCGCGGTTTGGGAGGTAGCGACGGGCTCGGGCGACTGGAACGCGCTAGTCCGTCTGTCTTTGCAGGCTCAAAATGCCGGCGACCGGCTGCTTCTGGGCGACGGCAGCATCGCGACGGCCGAGACCATCACCTTCCGCGGAAGCTGTAATGTAACCTACCAAAACCCGCCGCCCACCCGCGGGTTCATCATGCAATTCGACAGTGCGCAGGTAGTGGATGACGGGAACGTGGTGCTGCGCTACGAAACGCCGACCAGCAATCCGCTCATTCCGCCGAGCGGCACCGCCAGCGCCGGCACCTACGACGCCAACGACCGTCTGATCGTTGGCTGGAGCGACCGTACCAGCAGTACGATCCAGTACCAGTTCCGCGGCGGCTCGGCGGGCACGGAGTTCGTGCCGCGGCTCCCGTCCGTGGCCGCGCTCGGTCCGACGGCTGGAACCGTGTTTACGGCGACTTCGCCGACCCGCCTGCTGACAACCGGCCTGGTCGGCTTCTATAACAGCACCGCCGCCATGGACGTGGGCACTCTCGGCCAGGTGGTCATTGCCAACGGCGGCAGCCTGTTGACCGTCTCCAATGGCACGATGAGCGCCTCGGGCATCACGGTCAACAGCGGCGGCGTATTGGGCGGCATCGGCAAGTTCGACGCCGCCTCGGTTACGGTCGCGGGCGGGATGATCGATGTCGGCAACGCGGACACAGCGGGCATCCTGACGCTGACCAACGCCAGTGCCTGCGCCCTTCAGTTCAATGGGGCGGCCACGCTGGCCGTCGATGTGCGCGGCACCGGCGCAGTGGCGGGCACGGACTACGACCGCCTGGCGGTCAAGTCCGCGGTCACCGGCCTGGCCAACGTGAATCTGGTTGTTCGGTTCCCCCTGGGCAAAGCGGACTTCACCGGGCAGACGCTGACGATCCTGACCTCTGGCAACGATCTATCCGGCCAGACGTTCCAATCCCTCACGTTCCAGGACGGATACATCGGAACGGTGAACTATGGCAACGGTTTCGTGACCCTGACCAACGTGCAACGCCCGGCCAAAGGGACCGCGATGCGGATCTTCTGATGGACTCGCGGAAGGGTGGGGGAGCCATCATGAAAACAAACCTGATCATCGTCATCGTGGTAGCAGTGGCGGGTGCCTCGTTCGGGGCGGTTCCGGTCTTCTACGACGACTTTGAGTCCCTGTACGCCGACGGGCAGCCGTTTGTCACGGCCACGAACGGCTGGCAGGCGTCCAGCGCGGCGGCCTATGTGACGAACAGCGGCGGGTACGGGAACTCCAGGGCCGTCTTCATGGACGGGACCGTGGCCTTGACCAACACGGTCAGCGCCGACGCCAACCTGAAGGTGTGGACGGATGTCAGGATCAAGCCGATGCTGGGGATGGCGATGGACAATCCGCCGACCAACGCGTCCAGTCTGTACTGTTACTTCAATACGAATGGCGCCCTGGTTGTGGCCACAGCGTCCGGATGGCTGGTGTGCACGAACGATGTCTGGGGGCACGCTGTTCCCCCTGCGACCAATAACGCCTATCTACGTTTGTCGGTGTTTCAGGATTTCAGCGTCTCGAACCAGGCGGTGTTGCTGAACGACCAGTTGATTGTGCAGGATCTGCGGTTTGCGGGCCCGGTGGGGGCTTACAACAACCTGTCATTCGAGAATGCGGACAGCAACTGCTGGGTGGACAATGTGTGGGTTAAGACCAACGTGAGCGGGTTGGTTTCCAATCGGAACAACGACGCCGAGGCGTTGCCCGAGGCCGAAGAACTGCAGCGGTACGGGTACGCGAGGCGGACTCTGTATGTCTCCCAGACCGTCACGAATGGGGTTCCCCTTTTCGCGACGCTGCAAGCCGCCGTGAACGCGTGGCGGCCGCGCGACACGATCTATGTCTATGGCGGCCTGTATGCGGAGGATGTGACGATTGCAAGTAACGTCGTTCTCGAAGGTCAGGGATTCTCCGTGAACAACCTGAGTGTCGCGGCGGGCGCCTCGGTCGCGATCGCCCAGTCCGTGAACTGCGTCGGAACGCTGGCGCTGACCGGTCAGGTGGACATGGCGAGCGGGGCCTCGCTGACGTCCGCCACGGCGCATGTGGCGGGAACCCTTGCGTTATCGGGAGGCGGGGCCTTCGTGGTGGCCAGTCTCGATGTAGGCGCGTCGGGGCAGGTCACGTTCTCCAACGCGCAGTTGGTGGCCAACGCGGCGGGCGTGGTGATGAATGGAACGTTTGCCCTCTCCAATACATGGGGCTCCGCCACGTTGGTGAGCCTGCCGTTGACGTTCAGCGACGATTGGGAGCTCTATGCCCATGACACGGTGGTGACGAACCTCAAGTTCCGGGGCTGGAGCGCTTCGGATGGAACCGTGAAGGTGCAGACGAATGCGGG
>CAYOIT010000365.1:0-3371 GCA_964404035.1 uncultured Verrucomicrobiota bacterium
TATAGAACCCCGCCAGCCAGTAGTCCGTGTTGCACGGACTACTGGCTGGCGGGCAACCCCTACGCCACCCCGTGAACGGTTACCTGATTATGAACAAGGTGTTGCGGAACGGCACAAAGGTCTCGTACGCGCCCATGTCCGAGATCAGACTTGTCTTGCCCTTCCTGCCCGTGAGAATCCGGTTCAAGCCCGCCAAATCCTTCTCCCCGATCATCCAGACCAAGTTCGTTCCCTCGTCGACGCAGGGCGACCCGGCCAGCAGTCTGTAGTCGCCGGCGTCAGCATTGACGAACTGCGGATCGCCGTCGATATTGCCGACTCCCGCCCCGGGCAGCGGCGTGGTGCATGAGTAGTCGAAGGAGCCGCCGAACCAGTTAGCAAACACGTTTGTGCCAGCGTTGTTGGTGTAAACGATGCTATTGATGACCGTGCAGTTATAGGTGCCGCCGCCACCGCTGTAATAACCGGCTATCAGAATTTGATCACCTGCCTGGTTGTTAGCAATCGTGCAGTTCTCCAGTACAGTCAGTCCGATAGTCCCAGACACCCCGCCGCCTTCTCCCGCTTCGAGGTAGTTGCCGGCAATGAGACAGTTACGCAGCGTGCCCGGTCCGTAATAACCTCCGCCGCCCCTGGGCGGGTAAGGAAGGCTAATGTTAATCAATCTGTTGTTAGTAATGACACAAAACTCAACCAGACTGTTCGTGCTCGTGCTCAATATGCCAACGCCACCATGACCATAGGTTCCGCCCGCTGTGTTATTGCTGATGTTGCTTCGCCGCACTTTGCCGCCATTAAGGTAGATGCCGGTGCCGAAGCATTGGTCTGCAGCGTAATTAGCGATGATCTGGCAGTTGGAAACCACTCCGTCCGCCTCGACGTACATACCCACGCCATACTTAGTCACGTTTGCATTTACAATGTTACCGGTAATCAAACAATTTCGCACGGTTCCCGCATTCAGATAAACCCCGACGCCTTTATCTATATCATTACCACCGCTCACCGTGAACCCATCCAGAACCGCATTGACGTCGTCAATGTACACGACGCGCGTATAACCAGCGTCCTGCAGAATCGTCGTGACATCGGCGCCGTTGACGCTGCGCACCGTGATGGGGTGGCCGATGATCGCGATCTGAGCCCCGATGTGGTACGTGCCGTTCGAGACGGTGACGGTGTTTATGACGCCCGGGGAGTAGAACTTGGCGAACTGTACGGCGATCTGGACGTTGGTGGCCGCCTTTTCCCACGTCTCGTATGGCGCGGTGTGAGTTCCGTTTGTCGACACGAAGATTTCCGAGGGGAGTGTCGACCCGACAATGGTCACCTTCGCGGTATATATCCCGCCTTCTTCGTACGTGACGCCGATCGGATAGTCGTGGCCGCCATCCAGCGTCAGGATCGCATCCCCGGCGAGAGGGGAGAACGCGGTCAGGGTGAGGGTCGCGTTCGTGACGCCCGCGTCCATGGTCACGGGGCTGCCCGGAAGCGTGTAGTGCGTTCCGTTCGTCGCGGTTCCACTCATCGTGTAGTACACGGTCAGCGCCTCGTTGGTGGTCCCCAGCGGTCGGGTGATCGTGAACTCTCCCGTGTCCAGCGGGAAGGCCTGCGCAATGGGATCCGTCGCCCGCACGGTCACCTCCCCGGTGATGAAGGTCTCCGAATTGGCGGCCACCACGGCGTTCGTCGCGTTCGTGATGGCGAAGGTGTAGTAGTAGGTCTTGTCTACCGTAATCCCGGTGGTGATGTTCGTGCTGAACAGGGTATTGTCGGGCCAGACGTCAGCGGGGAACCAGTTCGTGTTGGCCCAGTTCCAGGTCTGGCCGCCGTTCTGATCGCCCCACAGCACGCACACCGCCGTGGCCGAACTGCCGGTGAGCAGCTTGCCGTTAAACGTCGCCGAGGTCGTCGTCACGTCCGTGACGGGCTGATTTCGCACAGCGTCGATATATTCATACGCGCCCATATCCACGACTTCACCCCAGATGCGCGGACTGCCGGCCAGATCCAGCGCTCCCGACATCCAGGTGTCGTCATTAATGCCCGCATTCACTGCCGGGCAGAAGAACAACCGATAGTCGCCCTTAGTCGCATTGACGAACTGCGGCGCGCCCTTGATATTGCCTTCGCCCGCCGGCAGGGGCGCGGCGCATGAGTAGCTGTAGCTGCCGCCGAAATAGTTGCTTGAAGGCGAGGAGGCGTCAGCCGTACACCTATTATTGTACACGATAGAATTCAGGATGAAATCCATCCCTCCCAGCCCTCCGCTGTAGATGCCGCCGCCTTCAAACTTAGCGGCGTTGCCGGCAACCGTACAGCTATCCATCACCAGCTCACCCGGGGTCCACAAACCGCCGCCTTGTCCTTGATAAGAGCCCACGGGGTGTTGGGCGATCAGGCAGTTGCGCAGCGTACCCTTCCCGCAATACCCGGCGCCGCCGCCGGGCCCTTCGGCGCCTTGTAAGGTGTTGTTGGTAATGACGCAAAACTCGACCAGGCTGTCGGCGCTTGAGCTGTAAATGCCGGCGCCGCCCCCAAACCCGTAGGAGTAGCCTACGCCTGGGTGTCTCGATCCATCCTCGCCTACAAACACACTATTGCCGCAGATCGTGCTGTACCGCACAACGCCACCTTCAAGAAAGATCCCGCCGCCGTTGCGTTTGTCATTGCAACTGTTGCCCGTGATGAGACAGTTGGACACGACGCCACCGGGGCCGACGTACATCCCCGCTCCGTAGTCCCACAGACCAGTACCAAACACACCAGACTGGCCTGGCCAAGGATAGCCGGCGGCATACCCGCCTTGCCGGTTTCTGGCAATCGTGCTGTTGACGACGGTTCCGGCGATCAACTCGATCCCTGCCCCTCGCCCATCGAAACCGTTGGTCACCGTGAACCCGTTCAGGACCGCATCGGCATGGTTCATGCCTACGACGCGCCTTTGCACGGTTCCCACCTCGCTGCGATAAATCGTCGTGACATCCGCGCCGTTCACGCTACGCAGGGTGATGGCGTTGGTGATCGAAATCTCGCCTGTGCTGCCGTACGCGCCGTTGGAGACGGTGACGGTGGTGGTGATCGGGTACAGGATTGAGGCTAAGTCCATGGCAGTCTTGACGCTGCGCGCCGCCGTGTGCCAGGTGTTGTAGGGCTCCGCAGGGGAGGGCGAGTTTGTCGACACGAACATTTCCGAGGGAGTCGCAATCACGGTCTCATCAATGGTGACGGTCGCGCTGTCGTTCGGCGATGCGCCGACCGGATAGATGGAGCCGCCCTGCAGCGTCAGGATCGCGGTCCCGACGCCGATAAACACCGGCGTCAGGGTGACGACCGTGCTCGTACTTCCCGCGTCCATCTTCGCGCTGCCG
>CAYOIT010000366.1:0-3369 GCA_964404035.1 uncultured Verrucomicrobiota bacterium
CGCGCACGCGGGCCAGTTTCGTCAGGATTTCGTTCTCGTTGAAGCTGTCCGGCGAGCTGATGTAGAAGAGGACCGCGTCATGCTGCGCCCAGACATTCAACCCGATATTGCCGCCGCCGGCCGGCATGGAAGATAGTCCGTTGGTGCCGGGTTCGGTCCAGACGATGTTGTACGGCTGGGTCCAGTGGGGCGCGGCCGACTCTGCGCCGAGGACCGAAGAAGCCAGTGCTCCAACCCACAGGCCCACTCCACCCAGGACCCGCCCCACGCCGTCCGCTCGGTATGACTTCATCATGATTTGCTCCATGTTCTCATTTCTCCAGCGTCGAGATCGCTTTGAGGAAAGGGTTTCAATCCTTTCGCGCACCATCGGCCAACCGAGGCTTGCCTCCTCCGCCATGCGCCGGAAGAGAGCCGGATTGAGTTACGGCTTGGGCGCTCGAACCGCGCCGATGATGGGGCCGGCAGCGAGTGGTTTGTCGAGGGTCAACTCGATGACCGTCACCGGTGACGCAACTGACCAAATCGCGGACGACCCCCGCAAACGACTTCATCTCACCGTTAGGTTTGTAGGACCACTGGCCGCCGACGAAGCAGAGGCACGACTCCCAGGCGCGATCGGTCTGCATACGGCCGATGCTCTGTTCCGGCGTGTCGTAGTCCCCCCGGTACGGGGCGGGCTGCCGATTGTAGCCTGCCAGGACCGCCAGGCGGTTATTGATCACCGCCGCCGGTTGCAGCGACTTGAGCAGCGACCAGGTTTCCCCGATCTGCCAGAATTTCTCCAGATCGCCATGCCCGTAGCTGTCAAACCAGATGATATCGACGTTGCCATAGTTGGTCAGCAACTCGCGGAGTTGGCCGTTCATGAAATCGACATACTTCCGGTTGTCACCGATGCCGTAGTCCGGGTTCGTCCAATCGCGCGGCGAGTAGTAAACTCCGAAGCGCATGCCAGCCTCGTGGCAGGCGTCGGCCAACTCTTTCACCACATCGCGCTTGAAGGGGGTGGCGGCGATGGAAAAGTCCGGCCGGAACTTCGTGTGAAACATTGCGAAGCCCTCGTGATGCTTGCAGGTGAGCACCATGTACTTCATGCCGGCGTCCTGGGCGATCTTGACCCATTGCTTGGCGTTGTATTTCGTCGGGTTGAATTGCTTGTACAAGTTATCATAAACGGGATCGGCGCTCGGGCCGGCCGGATCGTTGCTGATATCCAGCGGCTTTTTCCCGTTGCGCGACCAACTCAACTCGGTGCCTTGAATGCTGACCGGGCTCCAGTGGATGAAGAGCCCGAACTTCGCGTCACGAAACCACTGCATGCGCGCGTCGCGCTGTGCCGGGGTTTCGGCAACCTGCGGTTCTTTTTGCACCTCTGCCGCTCTTACCCAACCCGATGCCAGCAAGGCTGACATGCAATATATCATCGTTGTTTTCCTTTTCATTGCTTTTCCTTTTCTAATCCGCCCTAATCCGCCTCGGTGCTGGTCGGCGCCAGCAGCGCGGGCCAGATGCGCGAAAATATCGGCGCCCTGCGCAACACCGTCTTCTCCGAGGACGAGCTGGCCGAGATCGAGGCTGTCCTCGCCGACGCAGAGGCTGATCCTCAAATGGATATCCGACTGGGTCCAGAAGGACCGTCCGCAGTCTTCTACAACGTGACACTCTTGAAACGTGGCAGCCACGGCTTGTTTTTGCGCAGCATCTCCGAGACCATCTTCCGGATTTCCGCCATGGAACAGACCGCCGCGCACAGCGGATCGTAGAGCGCCGCGTACAGAACGAGTTTCGGGTCGCCGCTCAGCGCCGCTTCGACGGTCATCTCTTCCACCGCGATGCTGATCTGGTTGAGAGCCGCGCACTGGGGTGGAAGCGGACCGACGTGGATGGTGTTGAACCCGCGTTTGTTGGCCACCACCGGCACCTCCACGCATGCCTCGGGCGGCAGGTTGGAAATCACCCCCTGATTGGGGACGTTGCCGTTGAATTCGAAGGCGTCGCCGCCCATGCGAGCGTTGATGATCGAGGCGGCATACTCATGCCCGCGATCGAGCGACATCGGCGCTCCGTCGGCGAACCACTTCCTGGTTTCGCTCCTCCATTTTTTGTCCCTGGACCGATACTCGTCCAGAATGAAGGCGTAACGGCCTGGATTCCAGTTCGTGCCGGTGGCGCAGTATTTCTCGATCAGGTCCGGACGCTTCCGGAACCACCAGTTGTACTCGGAATTATGTCCGCTGGACTCGGTGACGTAGTACCCGAGATTGATGAACATTTCGTTCCGAACCTGTTCCGCGTTGTAGATCTTCCTGTTGGTCGACACGACTTTCCGGAGCTTGGGATAAACATCCTTGCCGTTCCGCCGGAAGTCGATGTAGAACGCCTGGTGGTTGATGCCGGCGCAGACGTAGGTAATCTCGTTCATCGGGGCGCCGATCCAGTTGGCCAGCATGCCGGCCGTGCCCTGGACGCTGTGGCACAGTCCGGTAAGCTGGATTCCGGAGGTCTTCTGCATGGCGCGACAGAGCATGGCCATGGGGTTAGTGTAGTTCAGGAGAATGGCGTCTGGGCAGCATCGCTCCATGTCCTTGCAGATGTCCACCATAACGGGAATAGTGCGTAGCGCCCGGAAGATGCCGCTGATGCTTCGCGTGTCGCCGATGTTGGTGTCCACGCCGTATTTCTTCGGGATCAGAATGTCGTGCTGCCAGATTTCGACGCCGCCGTTCAGAATCGTGCAGAGGACGGCATCGGCGCCTTTGAGCGCCTCCTTGCGGTCCTGTGTGGCCGTGATCTTGGCCGGATATTTTCCGCGTTCGACAATCGCTTCGACCGCGCGCCGGGCGAAGTCCAGGCGCTCCGGGTCGATATCCACGAGGGCGAGGTGCGCGTTGCGCAGGAGCGGAAAAGTGAGGATGTCGCGGACAAGTCCGCGGGTGAAGCCGAGGCTTCCGGCGCCGATGAACGCAATTTTGGCAGGCACGTGCGTCTCCTTCTTCCGGTTTTTCTGCCGGATCGCAACGACTCGGTTACCCATCCGCAGCGGGCGGGTACCTGAGGGATTTGGCACCAGCCAATCCACCCGCCAGAGAGCATAGTCTAACGCCCCCCCCGAACGCAACGGAAAAGAGTTCGTTTTTGGGTTGAACTCGGTTGGAGGTTGGATTGGTCAACGGGGACCCAGAGCGGCGGCGTCCCCTGTCTGCGTGCGTGCACGCACAGGCAGGCCGCCGCGCCGCTGATGATGGAGCGAAACCTGGCTTCGGCAGGCAGTCTGGCCCGCGTCTCACGTCCTGCTTCGGGTGGTGGACTTAAGGAAGTTGCGGAGAATCCGCTTGCCCACGGGGGTCATGATCGACTCGGGATGGA
>CAYOIT010000367.1:0-3357 GCA_964404035.1 uncultured Verrucomicrobiota bacterium
TGGGCTGGAGCGTCAGTCCCGCCCAGAAGAACGAAGAGGATACGAGCGGTTGGGCTACTGTGATCCTCGATAAGCCGGGTGACCGAAAATAGCCCGTTACGCACGGGCGGAGTGGTGGCAGGGTGATGTGCCGGAATCAATCAGACCAACATGAACCCGAACACAACTGTAAGCGAGGGAGAAGACATCATGGACCATGCCCTTGCGGACTCAAGGCGCAGGGACAACTGCGTGCGCGCGATGGTGGCGGCCACGCTGAGCGTGATCTCAATCGCGGATGCCGCCGTTTTTGTGGTAGACAATCAACACCCGCAGGCCGCGGACACCAACGCCGGCACGCGCGCGGCGCCGTTGATGACGATCTCTGCCGCGGCGGCGCGGGCCGTGGCCGGCGATGAGGTGCTGGTGCGGTCGGGACTCTATCGCGAGAGTGTGACGCTGACCAACAGCGGGACGCTGGGAAAGCCGATCGTGTTCCGGAGCGAAGAACCCCACCAGGCCGTGATCAGCGGGTCCGACGCGGTAACTCACTGGCAGGCCGAGGCCCCGGGCGTGTGGTCGTTCCCGGATCCGTCTGTTCGTTTCAACGCCTACGGCAATGGCGAGTGGGTTTATGTGAACGGCCTGCCGCAGGAACGCGTCGCCACGCGCGACCGGTTACTGCCGGGTTCGTTCTGGCTGGACTGCGACGGCGCGCGGGTCTGGTTGGCGCCGGAGGAGGGATTGCGGCTTGAGGAGGCGACGGTCGAGTACGCGCACCGGGATGGACTGATCAGCCCCAAAGGGGACCAGCATTGGGAACTGCCGCTGGATGACATTCATGTCATCGGCTTCACCCTGATTCATAACGCCGACTGGTTTCGCGGCAAGCCAGCGGTGCGGATCACGGGTCAACGCTGGCTTGTCGAGGGCAACCATGTGCTCTGGTCTTCCATGAGCGGGTTGGCAACGAGGAATAGCATCCATGCGGTATTGCGCAACAACCTGGTCGAATGGTGCGGCAGCGAGGGTGTAGGTGGTGGCCGCACCATCGGCATGCTGGTCGAGAGTAACGTGGTGCGGTACTGCAACTGGCGACGGCGCGACCCCAGCAGTGAGGCCACCGGCGGATCGAAGTGGGGGGGATCGATCGACTGTGTCGTGCGCGGCAACGAGTGGTACGGCAACCACGGGTCGGGTCTCTGGTTTGACGGAGCCAATGCCAACAGCGTTTACGAACAGAATGTCAGCCACGACAACACCCTGTGGGGCCTGTTCAGCGAGATCAACTGGGACATGATCATCCGGGACAACGTGAGCTACAACAATGCGTACGGCATTATAGTGGCCGAAACTCCCGGCGCCGTCGTGCGGCGCAACATCTGCTTCAACAATGACGTGGGCATTGCGATACGGGGCGATGGGCGGCGGCCGGGCGCCGGCGAAAGCGCGGCGAAGTGGTTTCCTGAGGCACAGCGCCGGATGCAGTCCATTCCCGGCATCGACCCCCTGACGGTCGAGCGGTGGGCGGCGGGCTTCTTCAAGTACTGGATCGCCTCGCAACGGTTCATGTCGAATAATTCGGTGATCTGGGACAATGTGGTGTTCGACAGCCTGCGGGCCAACTACAGCGAACACCGCAATTACGCGCAGCCGTCCGCCATGGATCCGGTGATCAACAACTTCTCGGACCACAACCTCTGGTACGCCCGGGATCCCTCCGCCGCGTTTCACAGCCATGCCGGCGCGTACGAAGGCGGACTCACGGGCTGGCAGAAGGCGTCGGGCCGCGACCTGCATTCGGCGGACATGGATCCGCGGACCGCGGGCACCAACCTACCGGCCTGGGTCGAGGCCAAGCGGGCGCTGTGGGCTATCCGCCTGCGGCCGATGAAGGAGTTACGGGCACTGCAACTGGGCTTGGTGGAGGGGCCCATGTCCTGTGTGGCGCAGGCCCGTATCAGCCGGTCCACGCTGGTCACCAATCTGGTGTTCAAAGACACGGCGATCCGCGGGTTTGTGTTTGAGGTGGATGGGCAGCGGACCCTGGGATTGTGGACGACTCATCCGATGGAGCGGCGCTACCTGCGGCTGAACCTGGGGCAGGACCGGGTGACGGTGGAAAACGGGTTCCTCGGCCGGATCACCCGGACGCTCAAGAATGGGAGTCTGGACCTGGTTGTGACCTACGTTCCGACTTACCTGCGGGGGGTGGGGACCACGATGATGGAAGCGCCGCTAAGCGGTCTGACAGCCCCGATGTTCAATTTGCCTGGTGAGAAAGTGCCGGTCGCCGTTCTGCTGGTGAACGATGACCGGACGGCGATGAAGGCGGAAGCGACGCTTACGGTCAGCCCTGGGTTTCGTGTCGAACCCGCTGCGGTGAGACGGACGCTGGCCGTGGGCGAATCATACAGGGCAACGGTAATGCTCGTTCCGGAGGGCGCTGCACGCAAGGGGGTGGGGCAGGTGCGGATGGAACTCGCCCTGGGACAGGAGCGGCTGGTACGCCTGGCTTCTTTCGGCGTCGGCGAAAGCGCCGGCACGGTACAGGCAATGCCGGGGCCGGTCACCATCGACGGCCGGCTTAACGACTGGGGCGGCCTGGTTACAACCGGGATGCCGGCAGGGGTGGTAGTGGATGCCACCCAGTTTGCCAACGGCCAAAGCAACGCATGGCAGGGAGCGGCCGACCTCAGCGCGAAGATCTACGCCGCCTGGACACCGCAGGCACTCTATGTGGCGGTGGATGTGACGGACAATCAAGTCGTTACGGCTCAGCCGGGCGCCAGCCCCTGGGGGGCGGACGCAATCGAGCTGTTCGTGGATGGCCGCAGCTTCGACATGCAGTGGCAGTCCGATCCGACCGAGGGCTGTTATCAGATCGGCGTGAGTCCTGCAAAAGGCGCGGTACCGTCGAACACGCTGATCTTCCAGAAATCAATGCCAGACCTCCAGACGGCCACGGCGTTGACGGACACGGGGTATGTCGTCGAGTTCCGGATTCCCCTGACGGCGCGCAATTTCCCGGCTGGAGGATGGGCGGCGGGGCGTCCTTTGAAAATGTCCGTCCTACTGAATGACAAGGATGATTCGCAGGCAGAGGGACGAAAGCAGTGCTTCGGCTGGGCGTTCAGCAAAGACGGCGCGAATTACCGCGATGCCACCGGCTGGCAAACGCTGAGGTTGGGAGAGTTGCAATGAGGGCAGGGTCCGGGCCCTGAACCGTTCGGTTCAGATCGTGTAATCGTTGAGCGTGTTTCGGGTGTGACGGAGTCACCTGAACGAGAAAAGGAAACGGTAGGTCAGACATGAAACAGGCATCGGATGCGGAAGTGCTGAAACGGGCGGAGGCGACGCACGGGCGGCGGATGCGCT
>CAYOIT010000368.1:0-3355 GCA_964404035.1 uncultured Verrucomicrobiota bacterium
ACAGCGGTTATCCGCATCACGTCGTCGAGGTTCGCATTCACGGCGAGAACCACGACAACGCGCCGCCGGGGCTGTGGGTGAGCGGGACCGTCCGGCGCTGGAATGCGGCACATCCTGCGGGTCCGAAACTGCGTCTGGTCACCCCGCGCACTTGGTTCGAGCAAGCCGCCGCGCACTGGCCGGTCCCATTGGTAGAACACAAGGCCGGCTGGCCCGACTGGTGGGCCGACGGCAACGGCAGTGCCGCCCGCGAATCTGCCCTCGTGCGCCAGGCGCAGGCGGATCTGGTCACGCTGAAGGCGTTGGAAGGGGCTTTGGTAACTCCCAGTAGGCCGGGCGCTCTTGTCACGCCGGAGCCGGGCGAAGGCGGAACGTCGCCCGGCATCGGCGGGCAAGGTACTGCCCGCCGTACTGACCGCATGGACCGCGCCCGCGAAGCCGCCGCCTTCTTCTGCGAGCACACCTGGGGCGCCTGGTGCAGCACGGATACGCCCGACAGCCTGACCAGCAAGGCGCAGTGGAATACCAAAGCCGGCTTTGCCTACACCGCCGCCGTCGAGGCGCGCAGCCTGGTGCGGGACGCTATGTTGGCTCAGGCCACCCAAGTAGGTGCCGACGGCCCGGCGACACCGGGTTTGCCATGTACCCCGGTCATCCTGGTGTTCAATCCTTTGGATCACGTCCGATCCGACCTCGTCGACCTGATCGTGGCCGATGCCGACCTCGGCCTGCCGGCACCGGCCTGGGTGCCGGCGCCGGTGCGCACCGAACCCGGCCCGGCCTTCCACCTGCTCGATGAAGAGACCGGCGCCGCCATACCGGTCTGGCGCGAACCGGCCATTGCGGATTCCGCGCGCCGCCCGGCACAGCGCATCCGCTTTCTCGCCCGCGATCTGCCGCCCCGCGGTTTCCGCCGTTACCGGGTGGTGGCGGGCGAATGCGCGGAGGCCTCCTCCGACAGCCCTTGCCTGGTCATCGCTGCGGACGAACGCGGCATCGTCAGCATTCGCGACCGGCGGACGGGCGCCGAGTGGTTGCATCCAGCGGAGTTCGCGCTGGGAGAGGTTGTCTACGAGAGCATTCCCGGCCCCTTCGGCCGCGAGAAACTATGTGGCTGGAGCGGCATCCGGCGCGACTGCCCGTTCGAACGCACCTCGTTGCGCTTCGGAGCACCGGAACCGTTGTCCTTTCCGTACGGCAGCGGCCTGCGCCTTCGCGCTCATGATCTTCCCGGCAGCCTGCGTTCGCTCACGTTCGACATCGTTACCTACACCGACCTCCCACGCGTAGACCTCGTCTACCGCCTCGACAAGATCCCCAACCCCGAAGCCGAAGCCATCTACGTGGCCTTCCCTCTCGCGGGATCTGGAGGGCGCCAATCCTTTGGCGCCGCGGCGGCTCCAGATTCGGCAACCATGAACCAAGAACCAGGAACCAAGAACACTCCCACTGTCCACTGTTCACCGTTCACTGTTCACTTGGACCTTCCCGGCGCCGTCATGCGTCCCGGACTCGACCAAGTGCCCGGCACCGCTACGGACTGGCACAGCCTTCAGCACTACTTCGCCGTCGAGGCCGGGGGTCGGACGGTGGTCGTGGCCTCGCCTGACATCCCGCTGGTGCAGGTCAACGGCATCAATACCGGCAAGTGGCAGGAGACGCTGCCGGAGCACAACGGCCTGGTGATGAGCTGGGTGATGAACAACTATTGGTTCACGAACTTCCCGGCAGCGCAGGGCGGCGGGCTGGAATGGCGCTACAGTCTGATGGCGCTGCCAGGCGGGTTCGACCGGGAGGTCTTCAGTGGTTTCGCGAACAGGGTGCGCCAGCCGCTCTTGGCTGTTGTGTCGACGGTTTCCTAATTGCGAGGGCAGCGGCGTAGCGAGGCCGATAGACCCTCGAAGGGCAAGCCGCCGGACTGACTCCTGAGTTGTTACTTGGACGAATGCTTGGCAACAGCAGAGGACTAGCAGCCTGTCGGACTTAGACACTGCGGGCGTCGCTACCGGCGGAGGACCGCCGGCTCCAGTGCGATTCCGGGGCGTCTTGGAGCCGGCCGTCTCGGCCGGTAGCGAGTGTGATGCCTTTCTGGGCGTAAGTCCGACAGGCTGCTAGAGCAATATACCTTCCAGTTCTCTGTAACTCTTGAACTTGGAATCTGCCGAGATCAACTTGGCCCGATTGACTATCGCTGTCGCCATAATCAGCCGATCTTGCGGATCGCTATGGTGTTCTGGCAAGTCAACCGCTGTCTCCGCAACCTTCGGAGTGATCGCGATGATCTCAATGCCGGACCCGGTTGTTGCTTTATCGAACCAATCTGCCAATGTCATTGGCAGTTCAATTCGACCATGGCGCTCCAGCCATGCGACTTCAAAACAACTGATTGCCGAAATGGCAGTATTGGCGGAAGTGCTGATGATTCCGGTCCATTCCTCGCCGAGTTGAGACTTTTCATCGTTGAGCCACCATAGCCAGATGTGTGTATCCAGTACGATCATTTCGTCAGATCCCATGAAGATGCTGGCACCGTGTCCATGATGTCCCCTCGCACCTTGATCTTGCCGCGTATTTCAGAGTGGGGCCACCGCGTTTTCGTCGTGCTGGCATCATCGGAATTTGTGTTTGATAAGGTGTCCTGAGATACGGATAGAAGTGTAATAAGCACATGCGCATGCATCGGCAGTCGAGAGGCCTCGGTGCTGCGGATTACGCCGTTTTCGATGTCGGCTTCAATGGTAGCGTACATAGTCCACCTCCTGAGATGCTGTCGACGTAAAGATACTTCCTGCCCCCCTCACGAAGTTTCGCGAAGTCGCTGATCCCGAGCGGGAGTCTGGGCAACGGCTGAACCATGACAGGAACAGTAACGAAACGGGGCGGCGGCTGCAATGCTTTCCCATAACGGCGCGGGAGTCCTCATTTTGACCCAAGACCGCCTGAAGGCGGGACTCCAAACAGGGCCAAAGCCTCAGACAATCGGTGTTTGGAGTCCCGGCTTTAGCCGGTCTTCGACCAGTGCGGGGTCATAATGAGAATTGTTGATAACGGCACGGGAGTCCGAATAAAAGCGACCATCCAGGCCGAACGAAATGATGCCTAAAAAAAACCGAATGTCAATTGCAGGCCGCGGCCAATAGCCTCAAAATGTCTACGCATAGTGGGATAGGATCGATGCCAGAGTGTGATTGGTAAGGCAAACGAACAGCCGGAGGCAACCATGCAAACAAACAGCAAAACGAAAATGGGTTGGATCGTGAGAATCGTGGCGGTGTGGCTGGCGGGGCTGGGCAGCGTCCAGGCGGCGGACTTCAGTTCATGGGCGAAAAAGATGCCCATCCAGTTCACCGGCTAT
>CAYOIT010000369.1:0-3339 GCA_964404035.1 uncultured Verrucomicrobiota bacterium
GCCCACAGCAGCGCCACCAACCCGCACGCCCTGATGCCATTCCTGATTCCCACCGCCACCTCGGTACCGCCTGTTTTCATTTCGCCTTCTCTGATTGCCCACTGGCATTCTTGCTTTCCGAAATCGCGTGGCCAAAAACCGCCCAGACCAATCCATCGCTGATGACGGAGAGGGTCACATTGCCTTTCCCGGTGATGATCAAGGTCCAGGCACGGCCCTGCTCAACGCCCGAGAACACCCACTGCCCATCCACTTCGCGAGCGCTTTCGATCTTCGTCACCTCACCCTGCCGCGACGCGGGCGAGAGCAGCGTCACTTCCTTCTTCTCGGAGTCCACACGCAAGAACGTGGGACGCTCCATCCCGCCCAAATCCGGCGGCCCCACCGTGCCGTCTTCATCCGCCGCCACGGCCGAAACAATGGAGCACAACCACGTGGGGCCGGCGAAAGCACCGCCGCAAAACACCATATTCACCAGTAACATCAGCAGAACGCTTCTCGATATAATCATGATGGTTCCCTTCCCTGTTCCCATGGACCGGTTACGGCTCACGTTGCCTGCAACCACTCTCCCGCTCACTTCACCGTGTATCCTTTGCCTTCCATTGCCGCCACAAAGTTCCTATCCCAAACCGTGAACTGCTGTTTGTACGCGGCAACGGCCGCATCGGCAGAGCCCCCGGCGGCCTTCTTGGTCCGGTGCGAGCGAGCGCCGCCGGTCAGCCCCCCAGCCGCCGCCCCGATAGCCGCGCCTTTGCCGGCATCACCGGCAATGGCACCGATGACCACACCCATGAGCGCGCCCCCCACAGCACCCTTCACAGCGCCACCCTTGGCTGCATCGGCCGTTTCCGCTGCGGCGTAGCCCTTTTCCACCAACTTGTCATATTCTTTGTAGGGATCCCAACCGGTTTGCTGGACGGCCCAGTCGTAAGCGGCGGTCTCGTCCTGCTTCTGCTGCTCGGAAGTCTGCCCCTTCGACGGGAAGATCACATGCTTGCCCGGATTTGTGCTGAGACTGGGCGGGCCGGCCTGTACCAAGGTCGGAACCACCGCGAGCGACGCCATGGCTAACACAGCCATCCCTCGCGCCATCACCTGCCTTAACCTCTTGTTCATCACTGCGCCTCCTTCTTTGCGTTCTACGGGTTGTTCACTGATTGATTGCTTGGCTGTTTCATCTGCAGCATCGCCGTCGCCTTTTCCAGTCGTTCCTTCAAGGGTTTCAGCCGCGCCCGTGCCGTATCACGCTCGCTGACGAGGTGCTTGAATTTCGCAAAATCAGACCTCAGCTCGACAGCCATCTCATTGAGCATCTTATCCATCTCGAAAGCGGCTTTGCCGCCCACCGGCCGGGTGGAAGGCTTTGGGGCAGCCAAAAGCTCCTCGATCTGGCCACGCCGCACCGCGATGGTTTGCCGCATGGTCTTGATGTCCTCAGTCAACTGTGCCTGCCGTTGCGGGTCGGCGGTCATTTTCAGGTCGTCTTCGCGCGCCTTTACGTCACGGGACAGCTTCTCAATGCTTGCGCGCAGGACCGCCGCCAGGTCCGTCTTGACCTTCACCGAGGCCCGTGCGTCGCGCTGAACCTTCCTGAATTCCCGGGTCTCATTGGAATAGTCGGTGTCCGCGTTCTGATACCGCTCAACCCGATCCTCCTCTTGCTGGGCCAGCGAGGCCGCGATGTCCAGCGACTGCGCGACGCGCATCTCGATCCGTGCGTTCAGCGCGGCCACATCCCGGGCCAGCGCCTCGTCATCGATCCGGGCAAGGGAATTCCCCATCTCTTTCTTGCGCAGGTCCCGTTGCTGGGCGTAGTAGACCGCGCTGGCCTTGAGACCGGCCAGCGCCTCCTCCTTTGCCTTACGCATCCGTGAGCCTGGCCCGTCCGCGGAGTCCCTGACCGATGAGAGCAGTGATACGATGTGATTCATCCTGGACTCGATATCGGCATCGAGCGACACCAGTTGGTCCGTTACCGCCTTGGCTCGCGCCTCGGCCCGCTCCAGTTCGCCTTTCATCACACGAACGTAGGTCTCCAACTGCGCCCGGTCCACGTCCGTGGAAACGACCGCCTGCTGCCCGGTGGCGGGCTCCTGCGCCACAACGGGCTCGAGCCGGACAAGACCTGTGCCCAATAGGATGATCCCCATGAACGCGCGACCACTTCGGTTATGCATAGGATCCTCTCACTCGACGCCGCGCGCCGTAACCTCGGCGCCAAGCGCCTTGACAAGGTTGGTTTTGACCCGATTCAGCAGGTCCAGGTAAGGCCGCCGGGCCACCCTCATCACCTTGGTCTCATTCCGGTCGTGCAGCGCATAGGCGTCGGCTCGGACCAGGCAACCGCCCTGGCGCCGGGGCTCGATGGACACGACGACGCGCATGGCCAGCTTTTCACCGTAGGTCCCGTACATGACCTGATCGCGCTGTGTGGCTTCACGTTCGAACACCAACCCCTGATCCGTTTTCCGCGCCAGCGTATAGCCATCGTCTGCGAATACCCTGACCGCCTCCGCCCCAATGGCGGCGGCGTCGTGCGAGGTAATATTCACGTAGGCGAGGCTGCTGGATCCCGGATCATCGGACAGGCAACCCGTCAGGAGAAGCAGGCTCAGAAGGCCCGCCCCCCTGACCGCAACCGTGTGCAAAGATAGTCTCAACGTCTGTCCCCCTTCTATCACTCGATCGTCACTTGCTGCTCGCCGCTGAACTGGTTGTAGGACAGCTGCACCTTCCAGAGACCAGGCTCACCGGCGCCGGTTTGGCCGATCTTGACAAGCTCGTTATCGCCGAGATAGAGGGTGTAGTCCCGCGTCACCAGCACGCTGTTCAGAAGCAGGCGGCCCCTGGCATCGTATACCTGAACGGCCGCATCGCCGGCGCGAAAGTCCTTGATCCGGATCTCGAACCGCGCCTGCGAGAGCGTGGTGTCCCAGTCATACACGTCGGTCCCGTCATAGGAGGTCAACTCACGCTGGATGTGAAAGCGCGTGGCGCTGATGTCCTGATCGCTATCCTCGTCCTCACAGCCGACGAACATCAGACCGCACGCCAGCAGAGCCATGATCCCCATCATTGACTTCATCCATTGCTTCATCATTCCGTCACTCCTTGTTTATTTCGAATTACAGACACGCACGGGCGATCAGTAACCAGTGAACCGCGAGCCCTCCCTCAGCCCATGACGGTTCACCGATTACAGATCCCTTCTACTCCGGAACTAGAACGTCACGCCGACGCCGGCAATCAAGCCAGCCAGCCGGATATTCAGCTCGTTGTCGTCGTTATGTTCGCCCTTCAGCTTGTAGCCGACGGTTCGATAGCCGAGGCGCGCTG
>CAYOIT010000370.1:0-3318 GCA_964404035.1 uncultured Verrucomicrobiota bacterium
GGTGTCCGTGCACGAGGCCCTGGCCATAAACAGGCAGAAGCAGAGTGACCTGGCCACCCTTGCCGCGGAGTGCTGTTGAGCGAGCCAGCCGATGGTTGAATAGGATTGACGGTCAAGCATTTTGTTGATATTAATTGACAATTCGTTTTTTTGATCAAAATCAGGTGTGATCAGGAGGGTTAGATGAAGATGATGCCATTTTATTCGCCGTTGAATCTGTCGGTTACTTTCCTTGTTTCGGTCCTGCTCCTGCTGGCGCCGTCGCGCTCGGCGCTCGCCATTGATCGATATGTCGCCACCAATGGGCTGCACACCACGGGCGACAGCTGGGCGAACGCCTACACCAACATTCAGTATGCTCTCGATCAGGCCGGGCCCGGGGATGTCATTTACCTGGCCGGGCACACTTTCAACATCGCCACGCAGCTGTTACCCGCCAAGGCTACCCTCACGATTAAAGGCGGGTATGAGGCTACCAACACGACCGTATTGGGGGAACGGAATCCCGCCAAGTGGCCCACGGTCATCACCCGCACGACCGGTTTTACCAACGTCCGCTTGTTTTACGTCAAGGCGATTTCGGACCTGACACTCGACGGGTTGACGTTGCTGAACGGGTCCGTGACGGATAGCTATGGCGGCGGCCTGCGCGCGCTGAACGCCACCAACCTGACGCTCGTTGCCTGTATCTTCGACGGCAACCGGGCCGGAAGCTTGACTGGCGTGTCTTACGGCGGCGGGCTTTACGCGAGCGCCTCAGGGGGCCTGGTCAGCAACTGCACGTTCAGGGGCAACACCGCTAGGGGTTACAACACCTCGGCTTGTTATGGCGCCGGTGCGACTCTGGAAGGAGCGGGATCGTTTTCGTTTGCCGATTGCGTATTCCTTGGCAATGATGCGGAGATGTCAGCCGGAGGATCGCCTTCGGGTGGAGCCTTGTACACCGTGACGGGCACGCATAGTCTGCGCAACTGCCTCCTGGCCTATAACCGGGCCTTCACCAACGCCGGCCTCCAGGCGGTGAGCGGCACGCTCTCCATCCGCAACTCCACCATTTTCGGGCATGCCAGCGGGGGTGTGTCGGGCACGGCATCGACTTTATCCGTTTCCAATTCCATTCTTTTCAGAAACTATCCCGATGTTTCCGGGTCACCCGTGCTGGGGTATAACATCATCGGCGACGGGAACAACAACGGGACAAACAACAACTTCAAGGCCGATCCGCTTTTTGAACGGCCTTTGTTTTATCTGGCCACCAACAGTCCCGCCCTCGACGCCGGCAGCGAGACGGCCCTTGCCGCCGGTTTGAGCGGGACTACCACGCTGACGAATGGAGCCGTTGATGCCCTGACGCTGGATTTAGGATATCACTTCAGTCAGGGGCTGGGCCTCGACCTGACCCTTTTCGTCAATCCCGATCCCGTCGTGGGCAACAATACCAACTCCGGCCTCACCGCGGAGATGCCCTTGCGCTCCATTACCCGGGCCCTTGAATTGGCGGCCCCGCGCACGCGCGTGAATCTGGCCGCGGGACTTTATACGAATGGCGTGGAAACCTTTCCGCTTGTCATACGCGGGAAAACGATCCAGCTTGTCGGAGCCGGCAGCGCCGCCACCGTCATCGATTTGACTAACGCCAACAGCCGGGCCATCGAGGTGTGGGGGGCGGACGGCGATGTTCGACTGGAAGGCTTGACCGTGCGTCGCGCCAGTCCCGTTGCAAGCAGCCTCTTCGGGGGCGGCCTGTATGCGGAATTCAGCACGCTTACCCTGAGGGACTGCGTCATTTCCGAGAATAGTCTCAGGACAACCACAGCCAATAATTACACCTATGGCGGCGGCTTATTCGCAAGAGGGATATCGGGGAAAATGACGGACGTTTCCTTTGTGGGAAACAGCAGTTATGGAAATAATTCGGGCGGCTATGGCGGCGGGGCCCATCTCGAGGGCGGGGCGTGGGTCGTGGAGGATTCGACTTTCCTGGGGAACCGAAGTGAAGGCACCGGAGGCGGAAGCGGCTTTGGCGGCGGGATCAATGCGAATGGATGTCACGATTTTCAGAATATCCAGGTTCTGGTCAATACCGCCACTGGGCCTGGGACTTCGTCGCGCGGGGGCGGATTGGATTTGACCGGCCCGATTTTCGTGCGAAATGGGTCCTTTTTTGGAAACACGCCTGACGGGATTAACAATTCGACTGTGGCGGCCATCGTGCGCGATTCCATTTTGTATCGGAATGTGGGTGTCGATCTACGCGGAACCATGCCGCGCGCGCTGACGAACAATTGCATCGGGGACGGCAACAACAACGGGACCAATGCCAATTTCATGGCGGATCCGTTGTTCGAAAGGCCCTTGCTCTACCTGGCCACGAACAGCCCCTGCGTCAACAGAGGCAGCCAGTCGGCCGCCGCGGCAGGGTTGGCCGGCTACACAACCCAGACCAATGGCGATGCCGATTCTTCGGCGGTGGACCTGGGCTATCATCACCCCCGGGGGGTGGGGGTCGACCTGACCCTGTATGTCAACCCCAACACGGGCAACAACACCAATACCGGTCTTGCCGAGGGGCTTCCCCTGAAGTCTATCACCCGCGCCCTTGAATTGGCGGCCCCGCGCACGCGTGTGAATCTGGCCGCGGGCTTTTATACCAACGGCGTGGAAACCTTTCCGCTTGTCTTACGCGGAAAAACGATCCAGTTGATCGGAGCCGGCAGCCTGGCGACGGTCATCGATTTAACGAACGCCAGTAGCCGGGCCATCGATGTGCGATGCGCGCTGGGCGATGTGCGGCTGGAAGGCTTGACCGTACGGCGCGCCAGCCCCTTTTCAAGCAACCGATACGGGGGCGGCCTGTATGCGGAGTTCAGCACGCTTACCCTGAAGGGTTGCGTCATTTCCGAGAACTATCTGAGGTCATCCGTCGACGGCGAGACCTATGGCGGCGGTTTGTACGCAAAAGCCGTGTCGGGGACCATGGACGGCGTTTCCTTTATGGGAAACGGCAATGTCGGAAATAACAAGGCCACCTATGGCGGAGGCGCCTATCTGGATGGCGGAGCGTGGTTCGTGGTTGATTCCGTTTTCCTGGGCAACCGATGTGACTATTCCGGAAACGGTAACGGCTATGGCGGCGGGATCTATGCGACCGGAGGCCACGACTTTAAAAATGTCCTGGTTGTCTTAAACAGGGCCATTGGCGGGACTTCGCGCGGCGGCGGATTGGATTTAATCGGCCCGAATGTCGTTCAGAATGCGACATTGTTCGGAAACATGCCCTATGGGCTGTATAACTCGACGGCGACGGCCGTCGTGCGC
>CAYOIT010000371.1:0-3309 GCA_964404035.1 uncultured Verrucomicrobiota bacterium
CGAGAACCAGCGCAACTTGACCGCCACCTCGACGGCTGACTTGTTGGTCAGATAGAACTCCACCTTCAGTACATCGGTTCCGCTGAAGAACATCACGCACCGACCCTCCACCGGCGGAAACGGACGGTGTTGCGGTCCGGTGTGATGGAAGACCTCCTCGATGTGGGAACGGTAGTAGTTCATTGAGGAATAGGGCTGAAGCAAATAGGGAGTTCCGGGGTATTCCATCTCTAACCCGAGCAGTTTCTCAAACAGCGGCCTCGCATCCTGTTGGAGATGGGAGAACGCTTCGTCGGGTCCGGGCAGCGTGCCGTAGTTCTTGAGGAACGAGAAGCGGCTGAGCTCGGAGCGGAAGCCGAAAGCGGCTGGGAACCATTCATGAAGCTGCTCATGCGGCAGATGCTTGCAGAAACGGACCAGGTTGCGGCTGCGCGCGGTCAGAGGAGGCAATTCACGGGATGGATTCATGGTTTGCTTCTTCATTTGGCTTGTCATGGACGTCGAGCGCCAACAACGGCACCGGGCACATCCTTCGGGGCGGCCTGTTTCGTCACTTCCACTGCCCGTTCGCATCCAGAAACTCGTCGGTGATCTCCTTGAGCTCCCTGGCCTGATTCTTGATCAGGTAGTCGGGAATGAATGGGGCGATGTGTTTGCGCATCAGGAAGTGCGAGGGACGCTCGAAGCCGGCGGGCAGCTTCATCTCATCCACACGGCTGACCGCGGCGGCCTGGGCGCCGGGCAGCAGGTACTGACTGATTTCCCAGAAGCGGTCCAGGCCCCAGAAGATGCTGTACGCGCCGGCCTTCTCGTCGTAGTTGAGTTCCATGTACGCGCCGCTATAGGCAAGCATCACGTCGCAGGGGTGCTCCACGAAGGTCTGGATCTCGGGGCCCATCTTCTGGCGGTAGTACTGCATCGCCTTGATGTCGCCCAGCGATTCGCCGAAGGTGTCGAGGTAGAACAGCGTGAAGCCCTGATCAATCATCTTCTTAAACCGCCCCCACATGATCTTCAGGTGCTGCGGGTCGTCGGGGTTGATACGGACGGTCCAGTCCTGCGTCCACGTGCCCCGGAAGGCGATTTCGCCGGGGCGGGTGCACACTCCCATGCGAACGTTGCCGTTCGTGAACGCCTGGCGCATTTGCGGGATGTTCTGTTCGACGGCCGGTGGCAGGACGTCGAAATCGGGACGGTACATCGCGCCGCGCGGATCCCAGCCTCCCAGCGCCCAGATGATCATCCCCTGGCCGTTGCCCTCGACGAGGCCGGGCACCACCGTGTCGCAGAACCGCTTCATGCCCTCGGGCAGGTCCACACGCCGCGCCTCGCCGTGGAACCCGAGCGGGTTGTCCTTGGTGATGCTGGGGGCGTCGGCGATCGACATCGAGGCCATCGGACGGAAGTCGGCCTTGTAGTGCACCGGCCCCAGTGTCGGGTGTCCGAACGTCCTGGCGAAGTGCTGCTTGTAGGGATCAAGCAGGTGCTTCCAATCCCTGTTGGGGCTGATCCGCATGAGCATCTCGAAGGTGAGCGCACCGCCGGTGGGGATCTCCTGCGGCCGGATGTAGACCATGCGCCGCGCGCTGGGCCCGGCTGGGTCCCACCACCAGAAGAACCCGGTGTAGGCCAGGCCTGTGCTCAGCGGTGTCAGGCCGACGCCGAACGTTTTGTCCGTGGCGTAGCTGCCGCCGATGCGGCTCTCGAAGCTGGGATGAAAACCGCGGAAGCCCTCCACGTGCGCCTGCATCCAGCCCGGATCCTGGCTGACCATCCAGCCTTGGGGTGTGGAGTCGAAGAGGAAGCTCAGCCCCTCGAAGCTGGTGGCCTTGATCGCCTTGTCGGTGAAGTTCTCCACACGGGCCTTGATGCGGACGTCCTCGCCCTCGAAGGCATACTCGAACGTCGCAGTGACGGCCGGGCCGGCATGGCGGACCCGCACCCGCGACCCGGGCTCGATCACCTCCATCGTCTTGACGGTGAACACCAGCGGCGCGGAGGCGGCGGATGGCTCGCGGAGCTGGGTCATGTTTACCGCATGCCAGGAGCCTCTGGCAACCTCCTTCTCGCCCACCATGATCGATGACAGGCCCTCGGCCGTCACTTTGAACGTCACGCCCTGCGGCGATTTGCAGGTGAATGCCTCCGTCTCTGCGCTGGCGGTTGTAGGGCCGGCCGTTGCCGAGGACTTCGGCTCGGCCGCGTGTCCGGCTGCTGGAAGCCCGATGACCACGGACAGCAGCAGAGTAAGAATGAACAGCGGTAACGCTTGTTTACTGTGCTTGATTGATCGGATCATCTTTCATGTCCTTCCAAGTAGAGGTTTCCTTAGTACCGGCGCACACCGACCAGGCGCACCTGGCCTGGTTTAAGGTTGCCAAGTGACAGTTTGCGCCCGTGGAAGTCCAGCGTGGAACTGCCGCCGTTGAAGTCGCGAACCCTGACAAACTCCTGCCAGGGCAATTGCGGAACGAGACCGAGCTTGTCAATGGCGATGTCAATGGTCACAGGCTGATCCTTGTCGCTGGTATTAGTCACCGCAAACAGGACCCGGTCGGTTCGACCAGGCTCACCACGGGCAGGCAACTGCCACATGGCAATGGCAGGATTACCGGGCGTGCCGACGGGAACGAATTTCGTGTCCTTGGCGACCACCCCCCAATCCAGCATCGCCGGAGTGAGTTCGGCGCCGACGCCGGCCAACTCTTGCCGGACGCGGGCGACATCGGTGGGGTTTTCCACGCGGATGCCGAAGTAGCGGGCGGTGTGCGGTTGCAGGTCCGACACCGACACGGTGTTGCCGGCGGCATCAAGGACCGGGATCGGATCCACTTCCGGCAGTTGGCCGTTGCGGTTATCCTTGCCGCGCAGTTCGGTGACAGAGGCCGGGCCAGTCGTGAGACCGAGTTTGGCGAAGTCCACCTTGAGCACCGGATTCTTCGCGGCCTTGCCGTCATAGTTGAAGGCCATGACCATCACCCGACCCGGCATCTGCCAATAGGCCACGAGAACCTCTGGATCGGCGCTGGTGATGGCGGTGTTGCGCCAGTGCGGGACGTACGTCAGCCGTTCGTCGTTCAGCCCGAAATCAATCAGCTTGTCGCCGGGCTTGTAACCGTCCCAGCCATACCAGTTGCAGTCATGGAACCGGGTCCAATCATAGAATCCACGCCAGACCTTGCCGCGTTTCACGGGATCGGTAATCTGGTTGATGCTCATCCAGGTGAGCGGAAGCCCGTAGTTCTGAGGTGTATTCAGGGCGCGCATCCGTTCCGCCGGATAGTTGTCCACCCAGTCGCGCGTCGAGGC
>CAYOIT010000372.1:0-3294 GCA_964404035.1 uncultured Verrucomicrobiota bacterium
TGGAGCCCAAGTCAAATCGAACCCCGTACCGTGGCGCGTAGCTGCGCCCCGCCCTATAGCACGCCCGTGCGCTCGGGCTGCGTTTCATGGCGTCCGGCGCCCGGACGCCCAGCGCCTGTTCGAGCAGTTCGATGGCGGGCCGGTTCAGGCTGCGGCCTTCCTTCCTCGCCCGGACGTCGGACCATTCATTGTTTGCGCCGCTATATCGGACTTCACTTACTATGACAATACGGAAGCCAGCTTACCAATTGACATGACAAACCGGAAGCTGCGTGCTATTCTGTCATGAATCGCTTGCCACATGCCACGCGTTATCGGTGAAGGGGTTCGATGAAAAAAGCAACTGTCCGCTATCTGTATGCCACCTTGCGCGCCGACCTCGACGGCAAGATGGCCTTTGTGGCCGGACCGCGGCAGGTGGGAAAGACCACCCTGGCGCGCGCGTTTGAAAACCTGTGGCAACCGGCGGCCTATTGGAACTGGGACCAGCGGGACGACCGACGAAGAATGGTAGCCGGGCACTTGCCACCCGACCACCAGTTGCTGATCCTGGACGAGATCCATAAGTATCCGCGGTGGAAGACGCTGGTTAAAGGCCTTTGGGACAAACGCCCGCCCGGGCTACATGTGATCGTAACAGGCAGTTCCCGCCTGGATGTCTACCGCCGCGGCGGAGACTCGCTGCAGGGGCGTTACCATGCCTATCGACTGCATCCTTTCTCGCTCGGTGAGGTGGTTGGGGGTGCAGTTCCGCCTGAGCCACCGGATGTTTTTAAGGCTGAAGCCAAAATGGTGTCCGGGATCGAAGACCTGCTGCAATTCGGTGGGTTTCCAGAACCGTTTATGGCCCAAAGTCGTCTGGCGCAGCGCCGTTGGCACAAGGAGCGATTCGAGCGCGTTTTTCGGGAGGATATCCGGGACTTGGAATCCATTCGGTCGCTGGGGTTGGTTGAAACGCTGGCGCAGATGCTGCCGGAGCGGGTTGGTTCACCCTTTTCGCATCAGTCAATGGCTGGCGACCTGGACGTCAGTCCGGCTACGGTCCGCAACTGGATGGAACTGCTTTGCCGGAACTACTATATCTTTCGAGTTCCTGCTTACCATGGCAACCTGGCACGCGCCATCAAGAAGGAGAGCAAGTACTACCTGTGGGATTGGTCGGAAGTGGCGCAGGAAGGGCCACGTTTCGAAAACCTGATGGCCTCCCATTTGCTGAAGTACTGTCATTTTGTGGAGGATGCCTACGGCTGGACCATGGGGTTGTGGCATGTGCGGGACCGGCAGGGGCGCGAGGTTGATTTTATGATCACGCGGGATCGCAAGCCGTGGATGCTGGTTGAATGCAAGCGGGGGGCAGGTCGCAACCTCAATCAACTGCGCTACTTTGCCAAGCGCCTGGCAGTGGCGGCGTGTTTTCAGGTGACGCTCGCTGGTGATGATTACATTGACCGTGACACCGGTGTGCGCGTGATCCCGGCGGGACGGTTTCTCGCGGCACTGGCCTAGTCAGGACTCCTTCCCCTGCGGGGCGAGCCTGCAGGGGTCGGGGCAGCCGGCAACTACACCTGCCACATGAACCGTAACAATATGCCATATTGATATACGAGGCGCTTGCAAAACCTTGCAAGCGCCAGGAATCAGGGTTCAGGATGCCAGAGTTCAGGCCGGAAACTCTCCCTGAACCCCGAACCCTCCGATTGCACAAACCGAAGGTTTTGCAAGCGCCTCATACAGATATGACCATTTCCCAAATAAGACAACAGCTTCGGAAAGTCGGCCAGCAGATCGATCGGCAGCTTGACACGCTCATGGAGCACAAGCCGTTGCTGCGCGGCAGCGTCTACCGCTTGGCCGGGCCGGTGGCACGCAGGACGACAGTGTCCAGCAGCACCCTGGCGTCTTTCGGGGCGGTGACTGTCAGGCTGGAAGAGACATCCACCCCGGCGACGGGCGTGAGATCGAGGCTGATTTGCGTCCAACCCGTTCCGATCGCAAACGACTTCTCCACGGCGTACCTGGCAGCGTCGGCGGACTGGTCGAACTTGACGGTCACGTCCACCGGCTTGTCCGCTTTCAGGAAACCCGTCAGCTGCTGCGGCGTGCCGGCGATGAACCGGGCCGGTGGCAGCGTGAAGGTTCCCGAGATGACCGCGGCCTGTTTTCCGGTATGAGCCTCGGGACTGACCGGCGGTTTCGCGTACCCGTGCAGGTGGATGTACTGGACCTGTGGCTCTTCGAAATCGCCCCACTCCGAGCAACCGTCGATGGCGGGCACCGCGTTCCTGTCGAGCAGACCATAGGCGGCGGGATCGACTCGCACCATCGAGGTGGCGCTCCGGTACCCGTTGGTGTCGGTAATCGAGCCGACGATGTAGTAGGGCATCGGAGACGCCGGCAACGTGGCTTCGCAGCGCGTGTCCGCAAGGGTGGCCGGCACCGTAGTCCAGTACCGGCATCGCCAGTTGCCGGCATCGCCATAACTCAGGTACATCTCGGCCCGTTGCACCGGCCGCGAACCGCTGAACGCCCACCGCGCCACGGCCTGCTTGCCGTCCTTCTTCACCGTCACTGGCGTCACGGCGTTCAGCAGCGGTTTGCCCTGGAGATAGCCGTCAAGGAAGACGAAGACCTGCTCATCGAGCGCCGGGGTCAGGGCATGGTCCCAGTTCGGGATCAACGCCAGGTGTTTCGGTCCGCCGGCCCGGGCGTGGCTTTCCATCAAGGCCGGCATCCAGTAGAAATTGTCGTCGGTGGTGGCGCACCAGTTGATCGGGGTTTTCACCTGGCTCAGGCGCGTCGCCGGGTCGAGCGTGGCGCGCCAATGGTCCAGCCAGGCCTGGTCCTTTGGCAGTCCGCTGCGCCAGGCGCTGCCCAGGTACAATCCGCCGCAGCCAAAAAGGCAGGACCCCGCTTTCAGGCGCGGATCGAGCCCGACCATCAAGGTGGTGTAAAACCCGCCCCAGGAGCTGCCGGCCATGCCCAGGCGGGTCCTATCGACCACGTCGGTCCGCGATTCAAGATAGGAGACCGCTTTCAACAGCGCCACCGCGCCGTGATAGATCGGCGCCTGTTTCGGGTCGTCCCCAAGTTCGAGGGTCGAGCTGATGGGGTACCCGCCGGTGGAGCGGTAGCCCGGAATGGGAAAATCGATGCACAACACGGCATACCCGCGTTTGGCGCCGTACTCGGTCCAGTAGGGGGTGGCCTGGGACAGCCCGCCCTGGTTCCAGACGTAGGCCGGCAAATGCGTGCCGCCTTTCGGGTAGCTGAAGAGCGCGAAAATATCGACGCTCT
>CAYOIT010000373.1:0-3266 GCA_964404035.1 uncultured Verrucomicrobiota bacterium
GCCAGCGCTGCCCTAGTGCCAGTTTGCGTTAAGTAAAGCCAATAGAAAACCATGAAAGAGTCGCATATAGTGATTGACACTTCGACGACCCATACTTAGCTTGTTAAGAGCGTTGCGGGCATTGTCTCGGGATGTGTCCCTCTGGACGTTGTGGCGGCACCATGAGGTGGACAGGGCCGTGTTAAACAGAGACCGTGTCCTTTTTATGTGGAGGGCTGCATGTGGGTTTTAGAGCCAACAGCAAGCGACGACGGCCACGCGATCTTCGAACCGAATTCCCTGCAGAGCCAGAATTGCCCACATCCTTTGTTTGACGGTCTTGAAAAGAGGAGGCAGGTCATGAGCTACGGAACCAAACGGCTGATGGCGGTGGTGGCAGTCGCGGTCTTCGGCTGCGGGCTGGCGACAAGGAGCTTCGGGTACGTCAACGACCGGACGTGGTCCGGCGCGGGCACCGACACCAACTGGGGCAACACCACCAACTGGACCCTCAATATCGTTCCCACCACGGCCGACCGGGCGAGCTTCAATGCGTATTACACCACGCAGCGGGCGGTCATGGAGACGAACAGGACGATCAGCGGGCTGCGCTTCGCAGGCTACGGCACCTATCACGTCACCAACATGGCGGCGACGCTCACGGTGACCGATGGGTTGCTCTTCGACGTGGGCGCGTACTTCCAGACGTACCTGTCCTGCGTGCTCAATGTGGGCGGCGGACTCAAGACCTCGCAGAGTCTGGGGAAGTATTCCCCGGCGCATCTGCGCCTGCTCAACGGGGGGAATACCGTCAACGGCGGCATTGATGTCGGAGGCGTCAGCGCGGTGTACCTGTCCGGAAACGGCAACACGGTTAACGGCGGCATTCGCGTGGCAGGGTGGGTGAACGAGCACCAGCGTAGCCTGGCGTATTTCGGCCACGGCTACTGCGGCCTCACGGGCGCAGGTAACAGTTTTGGCGCGGGCGCTTTCACGCTCGATCCCGGCGGCCGGCTCACGGTCACCATGCCGAGCGACTTCTCCGCGATGACGAACATCGCATTCAACGGTGGCACACTGGAGCTGGGCGCCAATGGAACGTTCGTCACCAACACTTTTCCGCTTTACTCCGGCGGGTTCAATGTTGCCAAGGGGCGACTGTGGATCTACAACGATGCCGCCTTGGGAAGCACGAACAATGGCATCCAACTCGGCTCGGCCAACTTTTACGGAACCCTCCAGGGCTGCGCGGCGGACGTGACGACTGCCGGCCGCCTTGACCGGCCCATCGTGCTGAACGGCCTCGGCGGGCGGCTGCATCCCTACTACGGTCTGGCTTACCACTTGTACCTCGGTGGCCCCATTACGGGTGGCGGTGAACTGTTCGTGAACGGCTACAACTACACTTACCTCACCAACGCCACCATGAGCGTTTTCACCCCGAACACCTATAGCGGCGGCACACGCGTCCTCTCGCCGCTGGTCGTCTCGCCCCTGACCTCGCTCGGGGCCGGCAACGTGCACATTGAGAACGGGCTGGGCATGGTCTACCTCCGCAGCAGCAACAGCATCGCCGCCGGCGCGAAAGTGTACATCGGCGGCGTCGGCGTGGGTAGGGTGTTCTGGCCGGCCAACCTGCGCGTGAGCGGCAACTTCATGCCGCAGATTGACTCGAACTCTGTGGGCGGAATCAGCCTCTATGGTTCCGTATCGAACGGGCGCTGGGGTGAGAACAAGGGCAAAGTCCACCTGTGGGCGGGCACCTGGGGCGGTGGGACTGGTTATGCGGGGCCCATTACGCCCGGCCCGGACGGCATTTACCGGGTGGGCTCGCAGCCCGGCGACGGCGCGCTGGGCCTCGGCAGTGGCGCGAACACCTTCGGCGGGCTCTACGGGACTAACGCCGTGGAAGTGGGCGTGCCGTATTGTCTGGAGTTGAACGGCGCGCTCCTGACGGGCGTGGGCAATTTCCAGGGCGCCTGCGAATGGAACTGCAGCAATACCTTCAGCGGCCCGATCACGGTGCATCAGGGCGGGCAGTTGACGGGATGGACGCAAAACGGAGGTGGAAGCCCCTTCGGCGCGACGAACGGGACGGTCACGCTCAACGGTGGCCTGATGCAGGCGCTGGCCGGCATCAGCGCCGAGCGGACCCTTCGCAAGGGGGCAATTAGCATTCAGGGCGGCTGCATCCTCATCGCGGGGGACCGCGGTTACACGAACCTCGTCTGTTCGACCCTGGCCTTTGACAGCCTCACGCGACTCAACCATGGGGGCGTGCTGATTCAGCCCCTCGGCAGTACCGCTTATTCCTCCCTGGGGGCCGCCAACCGCGTCAAACTGGTCAATGAAGCGCCCGGGCTGACCAACGGGATTGTGGCGCCCTGGATGCTGGGCGCGAATGCCTTTCTGTCCTATGACAGCGCGACTGGCTTCACAAACGCGCCCTGGACGGTGGACGTCACCGGTACCAACTTTCCGACTCTGAGCGGCGGCACGGATATCGTGCGCGTGGCGACCGCCGCCACGCTCCAGGACGACCCCGACCTCTATGCGCTGGCCGTCAGCAACTGCGCGGTCTCCGCGAACGCCGCGAACGACACCATAACGGTACGCAGCGGTGGCCTCCTGCTCTGCGGGACCGCCTGCCAGGTCAACGCGAATCTCGTGCTGGGCACCGCGGAGGCCCCGGTCGAAGGGATCGTCCACAACCAGATCAACAACAACGAAAACAACAACCAGCAGCCGCGGCTCCTGGGGCAGATCACGGCCGCCGGCCTGACCAAGTTCGGCGAGGGCGACGTGATGCTGGGTGGCAACAACATCGGCACGCTGCAAGGACCGATCGTCGTCAACCAGGGCTACCTCGTGGCCACCAATTCCGTGGCCTTCGGCTCCACGTCCAATTGGATCGTCCTCAACGGCGGCGGCATCAGCGCGGTCAAGGACTTGGCGGGCAAGCACCTGGCCGTGACGAATGCCATCAAGATCGGGCCGCTGGGCGGCTTGTTACATTCCGGCTACGATTCGCCGGGCACTTACATCTACGGCCCCATCTCGGACTGGATCGATGGCGATGCCGGCCCGCTCCGCATCTGCAATAATGCGGTGAGACTCTACGGCACAAATACCTACAGTGGCGGCACGATTTTTCGGTGTAACGCGCAGTTCAATGGGCTGTGCTCGCTTGGCACGGGCCCGGTCCGGATCGACAACGGCTTCAAGCTCTCGCTGTTCACCTTCCCTGCCCGGACCGTGTTTGGCGGACGCCTCAGCCTGAACGGGGC
>CAYOIT010000374.1:0-3255 GCA_964404035.1 uncultured Verrucomicrobiota bacterium
GTGGATCGAGTCTCGGTGAATAATGGAATGAGCAGAAAAAAGGAACAAGTTATGGCTAAAGAGAAAATGTTGGCTCGGAATGCAGGGGTCATTTCAAGGAAAGCGGTGGGTCGGTTGACCGTGTTGGCGATGGCCCTCGCATTATGTTCGGGCTGGGCGCAAGCGGGGGGGGCAGACCTGAAGCTGTGGTTCGACAAGCCCGCCACCGACTGGGCAAGCGGAGCCCTGCCGATCGGCAACGGGCGGCTGGGAGCGAAGCTCTTCGGCCATCCGCAGACCGAGCATATCCAGTTCAACGAGGACAGCCTCTGGATCGGCGATGAAAAGGACACGGGTGCTTACCAAGCCTTCGGCGATCTGTACTTGCAGTTCGATCACCGGGACGCCAAGGAGTACCGGCGCGAGCTAGATCTGGAACGCGCCGTACACTCGGTCAGCTACACCTGCGGGGGGATCGCGTACCGCCGGGAGGGCTTCGCCAGTCATCCGTCCGGGGTTCTGGTGTTCCGCTTCACCGCCGACCGACCCGGCGCCTTGTCCGGGCGGATCTGGTTGACCGATGCGCACAAGGCTCGCATCAGCGCGGAGGGCAACCGGTTGCTGGCCAGGGGCAACCTGGCCGGCTTCAAGTACCGCAAGTACACCCTCCCCAAACCGAAGGAGAATACCCCCGAACCCTACGGCATCGCGCTGGATTACGAAGCGCAGGTGGTGGTCCGCAATGAGGGGGGCACGCTGGAGGTCCAGGATGGCCAGCTGCTGGTCAGCAAGGCGGATGCCGTGACCGTGTTGCTCGACGCCGGCACCGACTATGTGAACCGGCGCGAGCAGGGCTGGCGCGGCGCGCAACCGCACGAGGCCATCACGCAACGGCTGCAACAGGCGGCGGCGCGCCCTTACGATGAGCTGCTCGGGGAGCATCTGCGCGATTATCAGGCGCTCTTCAATCGCCTGAGCCTGGAGCTGGGCGCCACCCCCGAGGCGCTGCGCCGACTGCCGACTGACCAGCGCCGGGCTGCCTGCCAAAGCGCCTGGCAGGCGGCCGGGTGGCGCTCGCCCTTTGAGCAGAGCGCGCTTCCGCCGGGCACGCCCGCCCCCGATCCCGGGCTCGAGGCGCTGCTCTTCCAATATGCCCGCTACCTGATGATCAGTTCGTCGCGGCCCGGCGACCTGCCGGCCAATCTGCAGGGGGTGTGGAACGAATATAACCACCCGGCCTGGCGCTCCGATTACCACACCGACGTCAACGTCCAGATGAACTACTGGTTCGTGGACATGGCGAACTTGCCGGGGTGTTTTGAGCCGTTGGCCGAGTGGCTTAAATCCATCATCCCAGTCCGGCGCGAGGCGACCCGCAAGGCCTTCAATGTGCGCGGGTGGGCGACGCGCTCCGAAAACGGGATCTTTGGCGGCGCCACCTACCATTGGGTGCCCGGCGATGCCGCCTGGGTGGCTCAGAACATCTGGGACCACTACGCCTTCAGTCAGGATCGCCATTACCTCGAAACGAGCGCTTATCCGATTCTCAAGGAACTCTGCGAGTTCTGGGAGGATTTCCTGATCGTCAAGCCGGACGGCATGCTTGTCAGTCCGAGGAGCCAATCGCCCGAGCACGGCCCCTGGGCGGAGGGTAACTCCTATGAACAGCAGTTGGTCTACGACCTCTTCACCAATTACATCCAGGCTTCGCGGATCCTGGGCCGCGACGAGGCTTTCCGCGCAAAGATCGCCGCGATGCGTGAGCGCCTGCTCGGGCCCAAGATCGGCAAGTGGGGCCAGTTGCAGGAATGGGCCGTCGATCGCGACGATCCGAAGGACCATCACCGCCACACCGCGCACCTGATTGCCGTCTTTCCCGGCCGGCAGATCACGCCGGCGACGACGCCCGAGCTGGCGAAGGCGGCAGCGGTGTCGCTGGCGGCGCGCGGCGAGGACGGCGACAGCCGGCGCGAATGGGCCTGGGTGTGGCGCTGCGCAATCTGGGGACGCCTGGGCCAGGGGGAACGCGCGCATCACCAGCTCATCGGGTTAATTAGTTACAACACCTTTGGCAACCTGTGGATGACGCACCCGCCTTTCCAGATCGACGGCAGTTTCGGTTATGCGGCCGGGGTGGGGGAAATGCTGCTTCAGTCGCACGAGTCCGATCCGAACGGTGACCCCTCGCGCTATCTGCTGCGCCTGCTGCCAGCGCTGCCCAAGGCATGGCCCAACGGGCAGGTGCGCGGCCTCGTCGCACGCGGCGGATTTACCATCGATATGGCCTGGCGGGAGGGCAAGCTGACGGCGTATCAGGTCCACTCGGCGCAGCCGCGCGAGGTGACCGTGGTGGTGGATGCCGTCTCAAAAGTGGTCCGCTCTAGCGGACGGTGAACAAGAGGAAACAATGACAAAGAGACATCTTTGCCGCATCAAATACATCGACCTCAAAACCGAGCGGCGCCTTGCGTTCCTGACCAACTGGAATGGTTCAACTTATAACCAGATAGTAGTGTCTTAAGGTATTTATGAAAATATTCTGTGTTTTTGTCATGGCAGTATATGTGTCTCTACCTTCCCTCGCCCTTGAGCTCTCCTCCTTCGGCCTCAAGCCAGGCAGCGGGCAGGATGCCACGCCCGCCGTGCGTGCGGCCCTCGAACAGTGCAAGGCCTCCCAAGCCAGTACCCTCACCTTCGCGCCAGGCCGTTACGATTTCTGGCCTGACCAAGCGGCCGAGCAGTACTGCTTCATCAGCAACAACGACGAGGGCCTCAAGCGCATTGCCTTCCTTCTGTCCGGCTTCGACAACCTCACAATCGACGGGCGGGGCGCGACGTTCGTCTTCCACGGCTTCATGTCCCCGTTCGTGCTGGAGCACTCCCGGAACATTACACTCAAGAACTTCTCTCTGGACTATGCCCGCACCTTCCACAGCGAGGGCGTGATCAAGGCGATTCATCCTGCGGACGTGGATGTCGAATTTTCCGAGGCTTTCCCGTTTGAGATCCGGAACGGGATCCTGGTGTTCACCGATGGGAAGAAAGACGCCAGGCCTGAGACAACGGTCACGAGCGGGGAGACAACTTATCCCTCCGGTTCGCTGCTCGAATTCGATCCCCGGCTCCGGGAGACGGCCTATATGGCCTGGGATTACTGGGTATCCACAGGCGTCACGGCTGAGCGACTGGGGCCGCGGCTTGTGCGTGTGGGGGTCCCAAAATTCACCGGCACTCCCGGTAACGTGCTGGTGTTCGGCGCCGCCTCCCGGAGTTGTC
>CAYOIT010000375.1:0-3249 GCA_964404035.1 uncultured Verrucomicrobiota bacterium
TCGCCCGCCCGCGCCGGTTCGGCAAGTCCCTGCTCTGCTCCACCCTCAAATACCTTTATGAAGGCCGCCGCGAACTCTACACGGGCCTCGGGATCGAACCCCTCTGGGATTGGACTAAAACCAATCCGGTCGTGCATCTCAGCCTCACAGAAACGAGTAGCGGGGCCCCTCATGAGTTGGAAAACAGCCTGCTTCAATTGATTCAAAACCGCGCGGCAGAGGCGGGCATCACCCTATCCTCGCTCTATTCGCCACAAGCCATGCCGGAACTGTTGAGGAAACTTTACGCACAAACCGGCCGCCGGGTGGTGGTCATCGTGGATGAATACGAAAAGCCCGTCCACGATCACATCACTGATTTACCCATGGCCCGTAAAATGCGCGATGTGCTTTCCTCTTTCTACGGCTCGCTCAAGGGCTGCGACGCGCATCTCGAAAAACTTTTCATCACCGGCATTGGCCGCATGGTCCGCACCAGCATCTTCTCCGAACTGAACCAGATGAAGGACGTGACCCTGCACCCGACAGCGGCCGAAATCTGCGGCTATACCGAGGCGGAACTTCATCGTGACTTCACCCCCTTCATCGCCCGTCTGGCGCAAGCCAACGCTATCACCGAAGCCAAGGCCTGGGATACCTTGCGGGCCCGATACAATGGTTACTGGTGGGGCAAGGGCGAGAAAGTCTACAACCCGTGGGCGATCCTCAACTGCATGGCCGATAGCGAATTTGGCAGTTATTGGTGGGCCAGCGGCACACCGGGCATGTTGGTCGCCCTGGCAGCCACCCTGCAACGCCCCGATGGCGACTTGGAGGGGGTTAAAGCCACCGATCTGTCATTGCTGTTCGATATCACCCAACCCAAGCCCGAGCCCCTGCTTTGGCAATCGGGCTATTTGACGGTCAAGGACTCCAGTGAAGGCGTATTTACCTTAGGCTTCCCCAACGCCGAGGTACGCGAGGCCTGGTTCTCCATGATGTTGGGGCACTTCTGCGGGCCGAACGGATCCGACGGGCCGACGTCCGCCGCCGTGATGTTGGCGGCACTACGCACGGGAGACCGCCCCCAGTTCGAGCAGGCGTTGATCTCCCTTTTTGCCGCCATTCCCTACGACATCCAGGTCAACCGCGAAGCCTATTATCACTCGGTCTTCTTTGCCGCGCTCCAGGCGACCGGTGCGGAAATCATCGCCGAGTCGCACTCCGATAAAGGCCGCACAGACGCCGTGCTCAAGACCCCAAAAGCCGTCTACATAATCGAGTTCAAACTGGGTTCCGCCGCCGATGCCTTGGCCCAGATCAAGGCGCGGCGTTATTACGAGCCCTATCTCGCCGATCCACGTCCCATCATCCTGCTGGGCGCAGGCGGTTTTGAAGATCGCACCATCCAGTGCCTCTGGGAAACCGTCGCCAAATTCGGCTGACCCATGCCACATTGATGACAATGGGTACTTAGTCGCCATTCGTGAACATCGAACGAAGGAGTTCTCTTCCGCGTTCGATGTTGATGACGCAGGGAAGCGTGTGAGCGCTTGGAAGGCGCCTGTCAATCCCGACTGTCTGCCGCTGGTAGCAGCCGCCCGCCGGCGCCCGCGATGGTGTAGGCGACGTGGCGGGCGATGGTGAGTTCAGGATGGGCGCGCTGGAGATCGGCGGCATAGCGCTCCACCTGGTCGGCATCCTCCGGCAGGGGGGCGGTCAACCGTTTTCTCGGACACCCTGCGCCCCTGGTTCCGCAGGTCGTGGCCGGCCGGCACCATGTGCTTTCCCTGGAGGTCCCCGTCCAATCCCTGACGCCGGTGAAGAGCAAAGCCGTGATTTCCGGTTTTTCGCGCCGAAAAAGAATATTAACCCTATATGGAGCAGTTCCGTAGGGCACCCAATATCCATTCCCTGGCATATATCTTCTTGAGGGCCGGGATTGGCACGGTTATACTGCGCGTCATGAATAAGGTGGAACTGATCGCTTACCTTGAAAAACTTGACCTTGCGTTACGAACCCCTGTGACTCTCCACATTTATGGAAGCGCAGCGTGCATCCTCCTCGACGAACCGGACCGCACCAGTCTCGATGTGGACATCGCGGGTCCCTACTCCGTTGGCGACCAGGGTGAACTGCGGCGGGTTGCGGAATCGATCGGGTTTCCGGTCAATCCTGGTGACGACTATGACGGAGATCATCTCGAATGGATTGGCCCCTTGCGGCTGTGTCTCCAGCCTCCCGCAGAGGGGCAGGGGCTAACCCTGTGGCAGGGGGTAAAGCTTCGTATCCAGACCAGTACCATCGCCGAACTGATTGCCAGCAAACTGATCCGATACGACGAGATCGATCAGAGCGACATCCGGTATCTGCTGGTGCAGGGGCGCGTGGCCTTCAGCGAAATAGAGGCCGCCGTGGCGCGTCTGCCGGAACCCTTTGCCGTCGATGCCCTGGTGCGGGAGAATCTCGCCAATCTCAAGACGGACATGGCGGCGTGGGGGGCGGAATAAGATGAGAAGCCGCGAAAAACTCCAATATTGCTACGAGTTGGCTTTTTATCCCCCGCGACTCAACGAGGTTTGGGGTCGTCTGAAACGAGACGCGGTTGGCGATGTCAAGGAACTGGGAGAGATGCTCGATACGGCGTTGCTCCTGCACCAGGCGCTACCTTCGGAGGGTTATGCATCGCAGCGGGCATTGAACCGGCTGGCGTTGTATCAGGCCAAGGCCCGGGCCTTTGGCGCTGTCCGTTTTCTCGAGAATATCCGCCAGCGGCTGGGGCGCGCCCCCCTCGCCCAGACCGTCATTCCAGGCAGCCTGGTGCGGGACATCGGTTTGCCCCGTTTGGCCCGTTGGTGCCCAAGTGGTTTTCGGCCTTAGTCCCCACCTCCCTGTAAACCCCCTGGAGCCGGCGGTCTCCGCCGGTCGCGTGTGAGGCATTTGTAGGACGCGCTTTCCCGACTCGAAGAGGTCGGGAAGCGTGTGAGCGCCTGGAAGGGGCCTGTCAAGGACAGCAGAGGCTCCCCGCTGGCGCTCATACGCGTCAACCTAACCCGGCATAGCCGGAACCAAAATCCGAATTTCTAATTTGTCTCTATCCACATCGGCCCTTTGTTGACTCGATGAAGTCGGGCGTTTAAGTGTATCCGAGTAAGTGTATCCGAGTAAGTGTTGCGGTTAAGAGTGCGACGAAGAGTGCGTTTAAGTGTGAGTTCACACTTCCTCGTGCCCTTAACCGTACACTTCCTCGCCACCCTTACTCGTCTACC
>CAYOIT010000376.1:0-3249 GCA_964404035.1 uncultured Verrucomicrobiota bacterium
AAACGGCGGCGGCAACATCGAGCGCGAGTACGCCGCCGGACGAGGGCGGGTCGATCTGATGATCGATTACGGTGGCCGCCGCAACATCATCGAGATCAAGCTCGTCCATCCGGCCGACGGACGCAACACCACCCTGGATGAGGGGCTGGAGCAGATCGCCCGCTACAACGACACCATCGGGGCCGATTCCCTGCACCTGGTGATCTTCGACCGCCGCCCCGAATACCGCGCCAAGCCCTGGGAGGAGCGTCTCGCCCGCGAGGCGCGCACCACCGCCGCCGGCAAGCCCGTCGCCGTCATCTGGTGCTGACAATTCGGTAGCTACCGGCCGGGGACGTCCGGCCCCAGGACGACAGGGACAGTCCCTGAGGAAACCTTGGACTTGGAGACGGCGGTCTCCGCCGGTGGTCCTTCAGGCCTTTCGTCCACTACCGGCGGAGACCGCCGGCTCCAGTACCGGACGGATGGACGACTCCAGAAAGTGCATTGTAGCCCAAGCTTCCCCGCCAGGGGAGTTTTGCCCTGCCCTAAAAAATCCACCAAAACATCATCTGAAACGTTTCAGATGGCAAAATGACCACTCGGTCTCGACTAGCGCCCTCACCTCAACAAGTTGGTCAACACCCGCCGGGCTACGGGATCACTCCCACCCGCCTGGGCGCCGCAACACTTCTTGTATTTCCTGCCGCTGCCGCAGGGGCAGAAATCGTTTCCGGCAACATAGCCGCGAACGGGAGGCGGGGTGGGGATCGCAAGTTGGTCCTCGTCGTCGTCCCACTGCTTCGATGACCACGCCGGGACGTTCCGGGTGTTCGGGTTGAAGCACGCCCACCATTCCATTTCCTGAGCCGCATCGGAGATCAGTGCCAGATGGGGGTTGCGCCTGCCCTCCTCCAGGATCGCTTCAACGGTCAGGGCGGCTTGGTTTTCAAGCTCCTCGACTGAGAGGCAGAACCTGTCGAGCAGATTCCTGTCATAGGCCGCGCGTAAGTCGTCCATCAGTTCGCCGGGATGGATATCCAAAGCCTCATCAGCAACGGCGGTCCGCACAGGATGGGGGAGCTCCTCAAAACCGGTGTGGAGGAGGCCGCGAAGGAATTCGACCATGACGGATCGGTCCAGCAAGCCCGACAGGACCAGTATGGTATGCGCTTTCACGGCGGCCGAACGAACCCATTCGTTGGCGGTTGGACAGCCCACCAGCGCCTGGAGCGGGGCGATGTCGCCGTCATAGACCGAGGCCAGAATCCTTTTGAGGCCCTCGGTGACGGTGTCTCCCAGCAGATAGTCGGCGTGCTCGCCCGCCGTGGACAGGAATCGGATTAGCAATGGGTAGGCCTTCCGCTCACGGAATTGGGCGAGCAGATGCAGGGCGTAGAGGATGGCGTAATCATTACTCTCTATCGCCTCTTCGGGATGGCGGGTCACCTCCTCCAGGACGCCCAGAAGGAGTGGTGTGATCTCCTGTTGTCGGATGACGGCCATCTGGACAGCTTCCCGCGCGAAAACATCCTGATCTTTCCGGAATTCGCCAAGGATGGCATCGCAGGTCCATAACTTGCCCTTCATCATGCGGTAATGGCGTGTGAGGCGCGCGACATAATCGTCATCCCGCAACACCACCGCCCGGAAAAGAGCCAGCAGCGCGGGGGAATGTTCCGATTGGGGGTTAAGGGGATCCAGGCTTGCACCTTTGTACTCCCGTGCCTCTTTCCGGGAACATCGGGCCCAGTTCCGGTAATAGGCGACACTGGCCCATCCGTAGTTGATGGTGGCAAGGAGGGTGCCCGGGTCATCCTCGCGGCAAACCGCCAGGATGACGCGGCGGCAGTCGCACCCGTCTTCATCGCAATATGACTCCAGGAAGCCGTAGTTGCCGTCGGGCAGTTTGGGGTGGTTCCTGACTTGTACTGTCCTGGTCTCCCATGGGGCGAGTTCAGGGAATTTCGAAAAGAACGGAGTCATCGGCATGGCTATCTCTCCAATGTTGGCTAAATCTTTTTGCGCTGAGCGGGACCTGCACGTTCAATGCGCAACAAGTCGTTTTGTGTCCCTGAATATACGAAAATGTTGAGCATGATTCAATAGATTCTGGCGGGCCGGGCCCATGGCAGCGACTCCCAGGGCAGACGCATCTAACCAGTCCAAGAGATTTGAACACCGAAGCTCGCAACGGTGAATGTGGCGTTAATTTCGTTTCCGCAGCTACTGCCCCTTGGCAGCGGACGGTAGGCAGTTGGTGAACTCTTTGAAGGATTCAGGTTTCTTCAAAGGCTCATTGTAGATGAACGGGCTTCCCCGGCTTCTGCCGGGGAGCCTGTGTCCTTCTCCGTTACCTGGAGCCTGTCCAGCCCCTGTCGCGGCGCACAGCGCCCCTCCCACAAGGAAATCAGGCCGGGGCGATGAGGGTTCCACCCCCTCGTCAGTGATCCCTTCTCCCCACATTTCTTTGGCCAATGCCGCCTGGCTGTACTAGGGTGACACCGTTGTTTCCACCGAAAAGGATGTTGTGATGCCCCGCTATTTCAATACCACCGGCCCCTGCATGCCCCACATGCACTACATGCTGCCGTCGGACGCGACCGCGTGGATCTGATGATCGACTACGGCGGACGCCGGAACATCATCGAGATCAAACTCGTACACCCGAAACGTGGTCGCGAGACAACCTTGGCCATCGGCCTGGAACAAATCGCCCGCTACAACGACACAATCGGGGCTGATTCCCTGCACCTGGTGATCTTCGACCGCCGTCCCGAATACCGCGCCAAGCCCTGGGAGGAGCGTCTCGCCCGCGAGGTCCGCACCACCGCCGCCGGCAAGCCCGTCGCCGTCATCTGGTGCTGACAATGAGCCTGGAAGAACTGGCATCGATGAACAGGCCAGACAGAACTGCTGATGTTCACAGAGGTCGACGAGTTGTTGAGCTTTCGCGCACGATGATATCCACCTCAAAGGCAGGCGACAGGGAAGGGGTGGTGCCAGATTCGAGACTAGCATGCACCCGGCGCATGGCGTCGTAACCCAGTCGGCGATTCGGGATATCCATCACCGTCAGGGCCGGAATCATATTGGCCACCAGCAGGGAATCGTCGCAGGTCATCACCGATACATCCTGCGGGACGCTCTTGCCGACCTCGGATAATCCCCGGATCACCCCGATCGCTTCCTGGGCATCCATGGTAAAGATCGCAGTTACGCCACGTTTCTCTCTGAATAACTGGCGCACACCCCCTTGCCCGAACGCGA
>CAYOIT010000377.1:0-3248 GCA_964404035.1 uncultured Verrucomicrobiota bacterium
TTCCAAGGGGAGGGTCCGCGGCCTCGCGGACCGTTGGTCATAATGAGAATTGCTGGGCAAGGACCGTCCCGCAAAACCGGAAGAAGTGGTTCGCCAACTCTGGATACGCAAGCTGGTGCATGAATACCACTAGCGGCACTGGCGAAGCAAATAGGAGCCGAGGTGGTTATCCTTGATCCGCTCTACAAGCTTCTGGAGGGTGATGAAAACTCCGCTCAGGACATGAAGCCGCTGCTTGCCGGGTTTGACCGGCTGGCGGAGACAACGGGCGCGGCCAGGAAATGGGCTGGGTGGAGACCAGATTGATTACCACTTGCCCGGTGCCGTCGAGATCCATCAGCAGCGCCCGGACCGGGCGATCGATCCGGACGGCTGGCACCGGATAATAGGCGGGATACCCCATGGAGGATTTGACCAACGCCAGTGTATGGGAGTCAAACCCCACAAACTCAACCTTGCCATCCCGTGTGGCTCCAATCGCATGCACCCCGTCCCGCCCCGCCAAAAAACGGCCATCGGATGTCCGATCCCGCCCCTGCAGGCCAAGACATTCACAGCTTTCTCCAAGATCAGGAAATTGCTCACTGCTCACGGGCACCTCACAGGCATCAGGATGCTCACGATTTCACCCGCCCGCGCTGACACAGCAACCTTGCCAGCGATCACAGGCAGTTCGCCAACAGGGATCTCCTCCAGTGTCACCTGAATCGCTCGTGTCACGCCCTCCGGCAAACGCAGTGCGACTGTCATCGCTTCCGGTGTTGGATTATAGCCGCGCACCACGATCCCATCCCCGACCTCGGACTGCTTCACAGCGGTCACCACAAAGGCTTCAGGCTCAATACTGAAGAACGAGTGGCGGCGGGGCAGTGTGCCGGTGTGGGCGGTGCAAACGACCGCGCGCAACCGGCTCGTGTAGAGCCCCGCCTCACCCAACACCTTACCCGCCCGCCAGTCGCCAACATGCGGCTGGACGGCATAGCGGAAGGTGTGTTTTCCGGGGCACTGGGCCAGCGGCTGGTTCACATGCGTTTCGGTGGGATTGCCGGCGTTGCCGAAACATCGCAAGAGCGTAAATGCGATCGTCCGTGACGGATCGTCAATCACCTCATATTCCGACAACCCGACATGCAACACCGCCAGGCCGGCGTCCCCGTCATTGACATCCACGAACGATGTGGTCGGCTGCGTGCGGGCGGCGGCTTCATACCAGCCGGAGGAATCGGGAATGGCGATGGGCCGCGCCACGACATCGAACGGGCTGTCCACATGGGCCTTGGTTGCCTTCGCCAGCCCGCTCGGGAAACAGACCCGCAGACGGTGGTTGGCGATGGAGTTCTCCACCGTTGTCACGAACTCCAGCCGTCCGCTGTCGCGGCGCAGGGTGATTTCCGTGACGACCTTGAGAAGGGCCTTTCGCAACGACCGCTTCAGCGCCCCGTAATCCACCCACTCCGAACCGTGCGGCACATGGATCTTGCGCTCCTCGTCCAACCCCTCCGGCAACGCCCATTCCCGCTCGATCCGGTAGGTCGAGACCAGCGGTCCGTTGGTGACCAAGGCAACATTCGCTGAATGCCCAAGGGTGGTATAGGTGGCATCGCCATTGGGCTTGGAATGCGCCAGGGGACCGCCGCATTCACCCTCATCCTCGAAATAGTTCAGGTTTTCAAACACCCGGCCGGTCTTCTTGTTGAGCAAGCGCACGGTGCCATCGCCCTGGATCTCGGCCCGGAGCAAGGCGTTCTCGAGCACATTCGTTTGCGGACTCAGGTTGTCCACCGGGCGAGAGGCCGCCTGCTTCGGCAAAATCCGGTAAAAGGCGTAGCCTATCGCGGGCACCTCGGCGGTGATTGCGATCCTGAGCCGGGACGCCTCGATGTTGATGGCATTCCCGTACTTCAGGTAGGCGTACAGCGTGTCGTCCTCAACGCCAATGACCTGGCTTCGCACCGCCTGGCCGTCAGCATCGAAAACCTCGACCGTCAGCGGCTTCTTGTACGGGCCATAATCGCGCAGTCCCCAGGCGCGCGGTATGTCCACTGTGACCTCCATGACCTCCCGGCGCGGCTGTGCGGACGTGTTGAAGACCGTCAGGCCCAGTTCGTGTTCACCGACGTTGGAGAAGTCGATCTCCGCTACCAGCGCCTTGAGATTATCGCGAGTGACACACTCGCTGATATCGTTGGTAATCCTGTAGCGCTCCTCCATGGCTAGTTGGATCCGATCCACATGGCAACCGCCGATCCCGTCATGCTGCTGGTTCTGCAGGAGTTCCTTCCAGGCGGAACGCAACACGGCGGCAGGGTAAACCTTACCGAGTAACAGTTGCCACACGGAGGTCGGCTCCGCCCACCGCTCCAGGCGGTACTGGCAATCGGCGTTCTTCAACTTGAGCGGCATACGGGCTGAGAAGACGCCATTGTAGAGCGGGGCGAAGGCATCACCGCTGGTCTCGACACTGAGCATCTCGCCCTTGAACTCAACCAGGCCCTTGTCTAACCCCTTGGCTGCCATTTCCTCCCGCACCAGTTTCACATACTCAGGCAGACTGCTGATCCGGAGCTTGCCATAGTCGATGCGCGCGTTGATCTGCTCGACCAGGTCCGGGATGATCGGATCGGGATTCTCCTGGTCGAAGCCCTGCAGGAATAGCAGGTGCCGGGTGGAAGCCTTGTCCTTGACGGTATCCCGCAGGGTCTCCATGCCTGCCAGCGCGGCGTCGAGGCTCTTCATCACCGGCTGGCGCATCACGTGGTAGTTAAGGTCGTCTGTGCTGTAGTCGTCGCCCAGCTTGGCGATCATCCCGCCGTTCTTCTGGATGGCGTCCAGGTCGTACTCGCCCGTGGGCAGACTGCTGCAGCCCTTGCCGCCTCGGAGATAGGGATTGTACACATAGATCCAGAAGTTCAGGCGATGGAACGAGCCGAAGGTGAGGCCCATGGCCCGCGAGCCGTCGGGCGCCTCCCACCAGAACTCGAGTTTGTCGAGGTGCGACTGGTCAATCCCGCGGTAGAACAGGATGGTATCCATACCGAACTGGCGATAGATCTGGGGCAACTGCGAGACTTGGCCCCAGGAAAAGATATTGTAGGCGCACTTCATGACCCCGCCAAGGTCCTTCGCGATGCGGTGCCCCATCAGCAGGTTGCGCACAAGCGCCTCGCCGCTGACAAGATATTCTGCCGGCAACGTGTACCAGGGACCGGCCAGGATGCGCCCCTCGCTCACCAGCTTCTTCACCCGCT
>CAYOIT010000378.1:0-3246 GCA_964404035.1 uncultured Verrucomicrobiota bacterium
GGTTCCTCAATGCCAGCGTGGGCTTCGGCGGCTCCTGTTTCAAGAAGGACATCCTGAACCTGGTGTATCTCTGCGAGCACTACGGCCTGACCGAAGTGGCGGACTACTGGGAGCAGGTGGTCACGATGAACCAATACCAGGAGGACCGGTTTGTCCAGCGCATGATTGCCGCCATGTTCAACACCGTCGCCGGTAAGCGGATTGCGGTGCTGGGCTTTGCCTTCAAGGCCGATACGGGCGATACGCGCGAAAGCCCGGCGATCCGGGTATGTCACTCGCTGATCGAGGAACGTGCGGCGGTGGTGGTCTCGGACCCGAAGGCCCTGGGTAACGCCCGGCGTGACATGGCCGACTGTGCGGACCGGATGGCCTACGAGGAGGATCCCTACCGGGCGGCCGAAGGCGCGCATGCGCTGGCGATCATGACCGATTGGGATGAGTACAAGAAGCTGGACTACGTGCGGCTATACGAGAGTATGTGCAAACCGGCGTTCATCTTCGACGGCCGCAACTGCCTGGATCATGTCAGGCTGTTTGAGATTGGGTTCAACGTCTACCCCATCGGGAAGAAACCGCTGAGCCATTTGTAGGGGCTTTGGGTGGGGGGAAGAAAGGCGGCAGTTTGACTGCCGCACTTCAAGGGTGGACGCCGGTGTCCCTACCGGCGTCTGACCGCGCTAGGGACAGCGCGGTCCACCTTATTCCTTCTCTTCCGACGCTTCTTTTTCGGCGGCCTTGGCCTGCTTCGCCATTTCTTCCTGCATCGCCTTCATCATGGCGGCGGCGGCGCGGCCGGCATCTTCGGGCGTCATGTCCTTGGCCGGCTTGCCCATGCTCTGCTCCCATGACCCGATCGAGCGCTGCAGGCGGCGGGTGCTGGCCTCGCCACGGATCGAACCCACCGCGAAGAGGGCGGCGATGATGCCAAAGACCAACCAGGCCGTCTTGGCGGCAATCTTGTGCACTTCAACGCTGGCCGTCACCACGAGGAACAGCATCCAAGCCATCCCGAGGATCGCGCCGGCATAAGGGATGACTCCCAGGAGGGCCATGATGGGACTGATCGCGGCCGCATAAGCACCGCAACGATAAGCGGTTTCATAGGATTCCGTTGAGCCCATCAGTTTCCAGATGACAAACATGATGGCGGCGCCGACAAACCCGAAGATCGCCACCATGATCGGCGTCACCACAATGGCCGCCAGGGCCATGCCCACGGAGACCACGGGGCCGAGATGGACGAGACTGAACACCGCCCGCAGGAGGCCGCTGATCGCGCCCATGACGACCATGAAGATCAGGGGCTCGACAAAACCGCCACTTTTCGCCATCCCGCGGAAGAACTCCGCCGGCTTGGTGATGACCGCGATCGCGGTGCTCAAGATGCCCTGCCACTGTTGTTTCGCCTGTTCTGTTGTCACGGGTACATTATCCATGGAGTCCTCCTGTAGGCGTGTCACCGCCATTTCGCGCTAAGCTACCGAGTCAGCCGGAGCGGGTCAATTCGAATAGGCGACGGCTGGGTGCGATCCCGTGCCTCGGTGGGTCGAATGATTGCCATTTTACGATGAACCCAATTCGTGTACAACAGGGGTCACGATGAAGACACAGATTTTCTATTTCTCAGGGACGGGCAATTCCCTGCGCGTCGCGCACGATCTGGCCTTTGCGTTGGGCGAGGCGGAGGTGGTGCCCATTTCGAAGGCGGTCCGCGAGAAGACGCCGGTGCTGGCGGAACGACTGGGGTTGGTCTTCCCGGTCTATATGTGGGGGCTGCCGGCGATTGTCGACCGGTTCTGCCGACAGTTGGAGGCTCCCTCCGGAGCGTATTGCTTTGCCGTGGCCACCTGCGGGGGCAGTGCGGGCGGGACGTTGACCCAGTTGAAGCACGTGCTCAAGGCGCGCGGCTTGACCCTTTCGCTGGGGCGCGTCCTGCGCATGCCGGGCAACTATACCCCGATGTATGGCGCGCCGCCGGAAGCCGCCCAGCGCAAGTGTTTCGAGGCCGAGAAGGCCCGGATTCCCGACATCGTGCGGCAGATTGCCGGCGAGCAGGCGGGCGGGGTGGACGGCGGCGGGCTGGTGGGCCGGTTGTTGTCGAAGGTGGTCTACCGGCTCGGGATGCCGCGGATCGCCACCAGTGACGTGAAGTTCAGGGCGGATGAGAAGTGCAACGGCTGCGGCCTCTGCGCCAAAGTCTGCCCCGTCGACAACATTCTCCTGCAGGGCCAGCGGCCGGTGTGGCGGCATCATTGCGAACAGTGCATGGCGTGCCTGCAATGGTGCCCGGAGGAGGCCATCCAATTCGGTTCCCGCACGGCCGGGCGGAAACGCTACCATCACCCGGATTTCAAGGCCGCGGATTTCGTCGTGTGATTTTGACCACGGATGACACGGATAGCACGGATGGGAGGTTTCCTTATCCGTGTGATCCGTGTCATCCGTGGTGGAATATCCCTGGATGTTTACGACATGGATGTGACTGCTGTCCTATTTGATATTGATGGAACGCTGCTCGACATGCGGGGCGCGGGACGCGCGGCGTTTATCCAGGCGCTGAAGTCGGTGTTCGGCTGGCAGGATGACATCGGCTACATCAACTTCGCGGGCAATACCGACCTGAATGTGCTGCAGCAGGTGATGGAGCATCACGGCCAGTCCCTGACGCAGGACGATTGCCGGCGGTTCTTCGGTCAGTTTCCCCTGGAGCTTTCCCGTGCGGCGGTGGGGTCGGAGTTGATCCTGTATCCCGGGGTGCGGCAATTGCTCGAAACCTTGTCGGCTGATGATTCGATTGTCCTGGGGTTGGTCACCGGCAACATCGCCTCCTGCGCCCGGATCAAGCTTGAGCAGTTCAATCTGCACCACCATTTTGTGCTGGGAGCTTTTGGGGACGAGCATGCCCACCGCAACGATATAGCGCGGCTGGCCTTGCGACGGGTGGAAGAAAGCCTGCCGCCGGGTCAGCAGATCAAAGGGGCCTTCCTGATTGGCGACACGCCCTATGACATTGCCGCCGCCAAAAGCATCGGTGCCACGGCGGTGGCAGTGGCCACCGGCCGGTTCACGACCGAAGCACTGCTCGCGGCCGGCGCGGATATCGCCCTGGCGGATTTGTCCGATACAGCAGGCGTGCTGGCCGTGCTCGACCCGGCCTAGAGGCCATTGTGGTCCGACGCCATCACGGACACGGCGCCAAAGGATTGGCGCCCTCCAGGGGAAGGGACAGGCTATTGTCTTCACTCT
>CAYOIT010000379.1:0-3244 GCA_964404035.1 uncultured Verrucomicrobiota bacterium
AACAGCGGGTTGAGCCCGTGCGCGACCTCCCAGCCGTCGGGCATGCCGTCCCCATCGGTGTCCGGGTTCAAGGGGTTGGTGTCCAGTTGGGATTCCTGCAGGTTGGTCAGCCCGTCGTTGTCCGGATCGGCACCGGCATCGGGAACCAGCGGGTTGGTGCCCAGGGCGATCTCCAACGCGTCCGGCAGGCCGTCGTTGTCGGTGTCGGCATCCGCGACCAGCGGATCGGTGCCCAGCCGGTATTCCTGAAGGTTGGTCAACTTGTCATTGTCCGGATCGCCGGCGTCCACCTGGTCGAGGTTCCCGAAGTACGCCAGCTCCCATTCGTCGGGCAGGTTGTCGCCGTCCAGCGACAGGCCCGCCGGCTGGTTCGTGCCGACACAGATCGCGTCCACGGCGGCGCGCTTCCCCTCGACGGACATCACGTTGAACTGGGCCACGGGCGTCGCGAACCCCAGATTCCCTCGCGCCAGGACGCCGTCCAGGCAGGCCAGCCAGCGCTGGGTGGCGTAGTCCAGCTTCACCGTCAGGCGGACCCATTCCCCCGTCATCGCGCGGGGCGGCAGGTTGGTCAGGACCAGCCACTTGTTGGTCGAGGCGGCCAACCCGTCGTAGACCCTGAGATAACCATCGTCGTCAAGGTAGGCGTTTGCGCTTCCCCAAGCCGGGTTCGTCGGCGCGCCTCCCGCCCAGGCCATGGTGCGCGCATCCGCCCATACCACCGGCGCGTTCGTGGGCGCGAAGAGCTGGCGGACACCCGCGGAAGCGCCGTAGGAATTGATCCGCAGCGCCTGCGAACCCTCCCACACCAGGCCGGTCTGCACGAGCGCCAAGCCGGACGGACCCGCCTGCCACCCGTTCTGGCTGTCCAGCTCACCCACCTGCACCATGTTGGTCTCGAAGTTCTCCACGAACGGCAGCCGCGCAAAGGCGTTGGGGACGAAGGGATCCAACCCCAGCGCCAGTTCGACCGCATCGCTCATCCCGTCCCCGTCGCTGTCGGGATCGCCCAGCGCCACGTCCACCCCGTTGGTGGACGCCGTCTCCAGGTACACCGACAGGGGCAGGGCCGTCCCGCAGGGTTCCCAGTAGTCCTTCACACCGTTGCCGTTGACGTCGCGGTAGGCCTTCACGTAGTAGGTCTGGCGCCGGGGCGCGTCGAGGGCGTAGGCGCCCGGGGCGGAAAGCACCGACGACCACGCCGAAGTCCACGCTCCCTGCGCGGGGGCCGCCACCATGTGGATCGTTCCGGTCATGACGCCGGAATAGGCCACCTGCCCCAGCAGCGATCCGAAGGGCACCGAGGCCGCCGAGGCCGGATCGGTCCCGAAGAGGAACACCTCCTCGAAGTCCGTGAACCCGTCATGGTCGCTGTCGGCGTCGTTGTCCGAGGTGCCCAGTTGCCGCTCCTGGTCGGCATCAAGCCCGTCCCCATCCTTGTCCACATAGAGAAGCGTGTCGAAAACCGTCGCCTCGCCGGAACCCCGGCGCAGCCGGATGCCCACGGCATTCGCGTGGGACTCGAGGGGGATGTTCAGCACGCGGTTGGTGTCCGCCCCGCTTCCGGAGAGAATGTTGTCGAAGAGGTTGCTCGCCACGACGGCGTTGTTGGTGTCATAGAGTTCCACGTAGAGCGTGGCGTTGCTGTGGTCGACGTACCCCATCCTGAGCGCCAGGTCATTGGTGAGCAGCTGGCGGTCGACCTCGAGGTTGAGGGCCGCCCCATTGGTCTCGTCGGCGGCCACGTGCCAGGCCGCCGGGTTCGTCCGCCAGTCCCCGCCGCTGCGGAAGGCCGCAATCATCCAGGCCGGCCAGACGTAGGCCACGTCGTTGCCCGCCGTGAACCGGGGGCAGCCCCACGGCACCCAGGCCCGGCTCACCGCGTTGCTGTCGGCGTTGTCCGCGAAGCCGTCCCGGTCGGTGTCGGCCGCGAAGGGATCCGTCCACAGGAGTGACTCCGCCAGGTTCGACAGCCCGTCGCCGTCCGGGTCCAGCGCCGCGTCGTTGGTCGCGACGTTGAGGCCGAAGAAGGCCTCGTAGGCGTCGTCCATCCCGTCGTTGTCCGCATCCGCCGCCAGGACGGGAACGGCCCCGGCGCCGAGCGCCATCAGCACGATGGGAAACACCCTTGCAAAAGGAGAGGTCTTACGCCAGGTCCGCCTGATTGGTGCTGTCATGATATTCGTCTCCCGTCCTTCCTCTTCTGCGCCTTCATCCCGCCGCCATGTCCATGACACGGCTTGCCGTGAAATTCTTGCCGTCCGTTCCCCTCCCCGGCCCTACTGGAACCGGAAGATTGGGCCGCGCCGCCAGGTTACCTCAATCAGCTTCCCGCCCGTCTTCCCGTTGCCGGTGGCCCTGAGGGTCCGGGTCTCGCCCACGTCGTCCTTAACGCTGATCGTGAAGGTCCCGTTGGTGAGCGTGAGGACGTTGTCGCCCGCCTCCCCGAACGTCCCGTTCCCGTTGCCGTCGAACTTCATGTGTCCGCCGTCCGGACTGTCAAGCGTCACCGCGGTCTGATTGTCCTCCGTAACCGTGCTGTGGCTTGCGTCATGCACCGTCACCGTCACCGGGAACGCTACGCCCTCCTCCTGCGGCGAGTCCGCGTCCACATGGAAGTGGTCGATGACGCGATTGACTGTGAAGACCGGACTCACCCCGCCAAAGGGGAACACGGAATCGTTGACTAAACATGTCAGCTGCACGCCTGATTCCGCCTTCGAGTACGTGGGATACCAGGTCAGGGAGGTGTCGCCCGGGTTCAGCCAGCCGCAATAAGTCCCCCCCACCACGCCGGTGCCATGGCCGGGAACCACCGACAGGCCGCGCCAACTATGGGAACCGGCGGGCACGGGAACGGCGTTGCCAAACTGGTCCGTCCAATGACAAACAACCGGGAACGCCACGCCGACGGTGGGACTCGCGCCGCCGTTGACCGAATCAATCACCATGTGATACCACGCGCCCGCATTGACCGTGAACTCGGTGGGGTCGTCAAGCGTGATACTGTCCAGCGTGTACGAAAACCTCAAGCCGGTCTGCGCCACCGTAGGCGGGGAAACCCAGGCCCAGGATCCATACGTATTGGCAAAATCAGCCACTCCATTGGTGTTCACGGAATGGAACCCCCTGCTCACGAATTCGCGCACGTCGCCAACGTGATGGCCGGGCGTGTACGACACGTACACGACCTTCCCGGCGCCCGTCATGTTGCCGTATTGGTCCTTCACATGGATGATCGGCT
>CAYOIT010000380.1:0-3212 GCA_964404035.1 uncultured Verrucomicrobiota bacterium
AATTCTCATTCCACCCGCTCGTCCAACCAAAGATGGCAAGACTCGATCCCGCGCCGTTGACCGAGATCGGACCGGCAAAGGTGGGCGGGTTGAAGAACTGTCCCGACAGGATACGAATCTGTGCGCCCGCGCCACTCGCGTTGATCGGACCGGCGAAGCTGGGGTTGATGTTGTTGTTGCCGGTCGGCGTCTGCGCTTTGAGTATCGAGTTAGCCGCGAGGTTGATCGTACCGGCCAGACTGAGTGTCAGAGCGCCGTTGTTGGTGGACTGCAAGGTCACGCCGCTGGCCAAGTCGAGAATAAGGCTGTTCTGCCCGGCAGTTGGCGTGATGACGAAAGGCGTGGCGTTATTGATAGAGAGATCGGCGTTTAGCAGCAGCCGGTTCGTGGCGCCGCCGGTCGTCTGGGTCATGCTGAGTTGGCTGATGGCCTCCGCCGCTTCATTGGTCACGACGCGGGCACCGCTGCTCACATCGGCCAGAGCCGCCACATCGCCGGATCCGGGTTTGAGGTCCGGCCCCGTCCAGTTGGCGTTGGTCTGCCAACTGCCGCTGTTATTGGCGTTGCCCCCGCCGTCCCACGTGCGCGTTGCCGCCATGGCGTTGCCGCCGATCAGTCCCAAACCCACCATGATCGCGATGCTGAACAATGCCTGTTTCATGATACCCCCGTTGCTGTTCATGTTCGTTCCTCCTGCTGCTGCTCGATTCATACCTGACCCAAGGCGGGCTTCGCTCGCAACCCAACTGGAGGGCCGCCGGCCTCGGCGGCCTGGCCAGCGAGGCCGCTGGCCCTCCATTCAAGAAACCGCCAATTCCATCTTCCGTTTCCCCGCGCTGAATACTGACTTCTTGTTTGAGAGTAGGTCAGGCATTCCTGCCTGACCAAGTCGGGCAGGAATGCCCGACCTACTTTCCGCCTTCGAAGAATCTGATGGCGCTCGCGCCGTCACGAGGCCGGACTGCCCACTGCCCACCATGGCCGCCGTAGCCTTGGCGGAGGAGGCTGCCCACTGCCCACTGACTTCCTCTTCCCACAACGCCGGCAACGTCGTCTCGTGCGGCACCTTTTCGCCTTGCCGCTGACGGTCGATCAGGTCCACAGACGTCCGCATGAAGAGATTGGCGTCGTAGCCCAGTAACCGCATGGGCAGCAACTTGGCCGGGGCGACGGGGAAGTTGGCGTGGCCGACCACCGCCACCTCCTCGGTTCGACAGGGCTCACCGCAGGCGGGGACGCTCACCCCGGCTGCCACCAGGCCCGCCACGGCCTGCTCCACGAAGTTATCGTCCTCCACCAGCAGGGCATCCGGCCGTTCGCGGTCGTTCATCAGCATTTCCACGGCATTCGCGGCGCCCTCCGCGTTGCGCAGGGAGACGAACTGGTGCCAGCGCCGGTGCGACACCATACCCCGGGCCGCCAGTCCGGCCTGAACCCGCGCACTGAAATCGGGCCCCATACCGAAATCAATCATGGCCACCCGACGCCGGCCCTCGGCGGCCAGATGGTCGAGCGCCTTGGTAACCCACATGGCTCCGTCAAAGTTCACGGCGGAAACATGGGGGAACTTGGTATCAGGATCCATCATGGCCACGCGGGGCAGGCCCGGCGCGTCGAGGATCGGGGTGCCTTCAAACGTGAACGGGTGGTTGGTGAAGATGAGGCCCGCCAGACGCTGACGCTCGATGTGGGTGATCAGGCGCATGCGCTCCTCGGAATCGGCATGATGATCGATACCGTGGAACATCAGCAGCCGCTTGCCGGTCTCCTGCTGGAGCCGGATGGCGGCCTGGGTCAGGGCCTGGTAGTAGCGCGACCAATTCTGTTTATCGATCCAGTTCGCGGGATCGTAAATGAAGACCACGGCGTAGGTATTCAAGTGCGGCGGCAGTTCGGCCACAAACGTCCCCGATCCCGCCGCCGTGCGGAGGAAGCCATCGTTCACCAGCCGCTGGACGGCGTGATGCAGCGTGACCGGGGTGGTCTTCAGGGACCGCAGCAACGCCAGACGAGGCGGCAATTGCGTTCCGGGCTGCCATCGCCCATTGAGAATGTTCGTCCTGAGCACACGGACAACGTCATGGCTGGTGCCGGCCTTAGACCCCACCAGCCTCGAATGCGACCTGATCATTACGGGCCTCCCGAAAACCGATATATTATCAATCGTGTTGAAATATATCGCATTCTCAATGGAGTGTACAACGAAATAATCGAGAAGGAATTGATCGCAGAAGCGCTCTTGCCCTGACATCATGCATCACTCAGGTTGACATCAGATGCGTCAAAGGGGTAAATTGACGGGGCATGAGAACAACACTCGACATCGATGCACCCATCTTGGCGGAGCTCAAACGACTCGGGCAGACTGAGCACATCCCGATGGGACGACTCGTCTCGGAGTTGCTGGGACGGGCGCTGCGGGAAGCAGCCCCGCGCCACCCCGCCCAGTTCAAGTTATCGTGGATCGAAAAACCCATGAAGGCGAAGGTGGACCTCGCGGACCGCGAAGCCCTGTACGAGGCCATGGAGGATGAGGGCAAGGCATGAGTTGCGCTTTGGACGTTAACATCCTGCTCTTCGCCTCCGACGCGTCCAGCCCTTGCCACGCCACCGCCAAGGCGTTTCTTGAAACCTGTGCGCGCGGACCAGATCTCGTCTATCTCGCCTGGCCCACGATCATGGGTTACCTGCGCATGGCAACGCACCCCTCCATCTTCCGGAACCCACTCAGCCACCGCGAAGCCCTGGCAAACGTCCAAGCACTCCTGCGTCTGCCGCACGTGCGCGCCTTGAGCGAGGGCCCCGGGTTCTGGGACGTCTATCGGACCGTCACGGATAAGACACCCACCCGCGGCAACCTGGTTCCGGATGCTCATCTCGCCGCCCTGCTCCGCCAGCACGGCATTCGGCGACTGGCCACGCATGACCGTGATTTTCTTAAGTTTGATGGCTTGGACGCATTTGACCCGTTGGAATCGGCTTAGCCCTGCGACGGGAAAGGAAGTGCAGTTGTGACGGATACAGGGTCTATATGGAAGGCGGCCACCGGGCTCGCCATCATCATGCTCGTTGTTGGGCTGGGTTGCGGGGAAAAGCCAGAACCGGGAAAGCCTCCCGCCCCCGTCACCGCGAAACCCGCGGCGGACGCGGTCGTGCCCCCGTCACCTTCGGAAACACCGCAAATGGCCCCACCACCTGCGACGAACACGGCG
>CAYOIT010000381.1:0-3199 GCA_964404035.1 uncultured Verrucomicrobiota bacterium
AGAAGTCGCGCCCCTTGCGCACGTCCTGTCGCACGAAGAAGTCATCCTTCCAGTGTTTGAAGACGAAGAACTTGCCCTCGTCCGCGAGCACAGCTGCGCGCGGCACCGCCAGAATCTCTTCGGCCTGTCCATTGGCGAGGGAGATGGCCACGTCGCAGAACATTCCGGGGCGCAGTTCAAGATCCGGATTGGCGACCGTGGCGCGCACTTTGACGGTGCGCGTTTGCTCGTCCATTGTGGCCCCTACGTAATCGAGCGCACCCTCGAACTGACGGTCCGGGAAGGCGGACACCGCAACCTCGACCGCAACGGGCCCGCGTTTCTCCGCCTGCAGTAACGGCGCGAGATCGCGTGAATGTACGTTCGCCCAGACCCATACCGTCGTGAGGTCGGAGAGCAGCATCAGATCCTTTCCGGCCTCTGCCATTTCTCCGGCGACAGCGTGTTTCTCGATGATCGTGCCCGCCACGGGTGCTCGCACCGGCAGGCGACCCGCGCCTATGCCATGCGAGGGTTCGCGCATCCCCGCCAGATCCTCCTCAGTCAGCCCCAGCACATGAAGCATCTGCTCGGACGCCTTCAAGTCCGTGCGGTGCTGCTCATACGTCATCTGGGCATCAATCATATCCTGTTCGGAGCCTACCTTCTGCTCCCTGAGCTTCGTTTCGCGCGCCAGAACCTTCTCGGTAAGATCGCTGAGGGTCCGGTTGCGTTCGTACTCCGCCAAGGCTTTGCCGAGCTCCACGCTGGCGAGGGTGAGCAAGGTGTCACCCACTTTGACGCGCGCCCCGATATCCACGGAGACGGACTCGATGATGCCGGCGATGCGGGGGCTGATGTGGACCGCCGCATTCTCGTTGAGCGCAATTTCCCCGGTGGTCGGCAGTGCCGCGGACACCCGGGTGCGAGCCACCGTCTGCGTTCGAACCAACCCGCCCCCATCCACCTGTTTCAGAAGGCTGGCATCAAGCTTTACGACACCCACTTCGTAGCGGCATTCGGCACACTGGTAGATGGGGATGCCGCACTCGCACTTCTCGGACACTCGTTCCTCAATGGAAGCTGACGCTGCACCTGCCGAGCCCTCGGCATGTCCGTGTCCATCTTCAACCCCATGCCCTTCACGGCCCGCCTCGGAGGCAGCCGCGACGGGCTTGTCGGCCGTCTCCTTTGCGCAGCCGTCGTCCTTTTCACATCGCGCCTCTGCGGCCGGGGCGACGGTGTTGTCGTCCTTCTCCTTTCCACAGCCGCTTGTCATTGCCAGAACGGCCAACAGGGCAGACAGCCCGCCTGTAACCTTCCATTTTGCCTCGTTCATGTTCTTCGTCCCTTCTTGCATTCGTTGTCTAGTGGAGTGTGTGCAGGGGTGTCCCAGTCAGTCGTTCCACGTCGGCCGCCGCCTTGTGATAGCTGGCCAGAACGTCCAGGTAACGGGTCTTGGCTTCGTTGAGCGTCCGCTGAGTATCCAGCACCTCCAAGTGGCCATACTTCCCTTCGCGATAGCCGCTCTGCGCCGCATCGAAAGCCTGCTGAGAGCCCGGCAGCAGCTCCGCCTTGATCGTCAGCGCCTCTGTCCGCGCCGTTTCGAGCCGGCTATGTGCATCAACCAGATCGGTCTTAGCGCGCAGGCGGGCGGCGCATTGCTCGAGCTCCGCACGGCTTGACTGGTGTTCGGCCGAGGCAATGCCTCCTGAATTGCGATCGAATACCGGGAGCGGCAGCGAAAGGCCAACGGTTCCGGCGTAGGTACCGTCTTCCTCGTAACGGCTGACACCGGCGCTTACGCCGACGTCTGGAATACGCATGGCCTTGGCCAGAGCGAGCGATTCCCTGGCCAGCGACAGCTCCTCGTTCCACCGCGCCACCTCCGGGACGGCGTCCAGTTGAGCGGAGAGTTCCTCCAGGGGCGGAATATCCGCGATAGCGCCCATGTCGCCACCAACCTCCTTGAACGCCGGCATTGTCCCGCCCCAGGATGACGCAAGTCTCCTCCGGGCTGTATCCAGTTCGCGCTTGGCACGGTCCCGGGCAATTCGGGCGGTTGCCACTTCGACCCCTGCTTTCGTTTCTTCAAGGACGGGGACCTTCCCGGACTTGACCCGCTCTGCCGCCGCCTTACGCACGTCCTCGGCGACAAGCAGCAGAGACTCCGCAAGGGCGAGTTGGCCCTGAGCCAGAAGGACGTCGACAAACGCTTTCTTGGTGAACGTGAGCACGTCGAGGCGCTTCGCTTCGTAATCCCATCCGGCCAGGCGCGCTTCCGACAGGGCCAAGCGCCGTCGCTTGCCGCGCTTCCCGGCCAATTCGAGAGGCTGGGTCAGACGCACGGACGTTTCAGCGCCATCGTACCCGTTGCGTGCGCCAGAGCCTCCGAACTCCGCAGCCTCCAGTTCGAGCTCCGGGTTCGGCAGGACGCCCGCTTGCCGCGCATTTCCTTCCGCGGCTGAAACCCCTTCCGCGGTTGCCGCCAATTCCGGGCTATGTATCAGCGCCCATTCAAGCGCCTGGCCAAGGGTGAGGACCCCGTCTGGTTCGTGCTGCGACAGGGTAGGTGCGGCTTGTGCTCCAGGCGGGGCATCGCCTCGACTTACTGGGATATCCCGGCCCAATGCGCGCATGGCGGGCCATGCGCTTCCGTCACCCGTCTCCGCATTTGCCCCGAACACCCGCGGCGCCGTAGCCGCCATGGCAAGCGTCAGTGCGACGCGGAGACTTGCGCTTCTGCAATCCAGTGTCTGCTTCATGAATGCTCCATTCCTTGATACAGGGGTGAAACCGGCCTCGATGGAGGCACGGCATAGGAAGCCGTCATTTAGGCCGACCCGCGCACGGGACAGGCACAATAGAATGACGGAAGAGAGGGGCGGAACGCCCTTACGCGGAAGTCGGGGGACGGAAGATGTCGGCAACCGACAACCTGCCCAAACCGAGCACTTTGGTGAAACCGTGGCTTTCAGGCGCGTGCGCTGTCACAGCACTCACCTGTTCGATGCAGGCAGGCGCCGCATCACAACAACACTCGCAGGCGCACTCAGCCTCGGCATGGACATCCCCATCACCGGCGCAATGCTCAGTCGGAGCGACTGGCGCAAGAAAGGCCATCGCCACAAGGACCAGAGCCATAGCCTTCACCACGTAAGACATGGTGGAAGAGGATAGGCCCGTAGCATTCTGGAGTCAAGGCGTTCCGGCGGACCGC
>CAYOIT010000382.1:0-3197 GCA_964404035.1 uncultured Verrucomicrobiota bacterium
GTATCATGATGATCAGGCAAGCGTGGAAGAAGATTAGCTGGATGGGATTGGCCGCTTTGTTCGCGGGAACGGCTACCGTGCAAAGCGCTACTTATTATGTGGATGTTGTCTATGACCTCTCACAAGGAGAGTCCACCGGCGCCACCAACCGGCCGTTCACCAACCTCACGGCGGCCGTGGTCGCGGCGAACACCAACGCCGGCAACGTGGTGATCGTGGCCGATGGCGTCTATGCGTCCACGAATGCGCTGGGATATGAGAATTTCGGGACAATCGGGATCGTGGTCACGAACAGCATGACGGTCAAGGGCGGCTATATCGGCCAGGTTTCGGAGGGGGCCTTCGACTGGACGGACGGCAGCCGGACGACCCGCACGAGCGTCATCGATCTTTCGGGAACCACGGCCCGGGCGTTCTATCAGAACGTGGTCGGCAAGACGATGACCGTGGACGGCTTCACGTTCCGCAACGCCAACGTCAGCGGCGACGGCGGGGCGGTTTACATCCAGGCCGGATTCAACGGCTGGAGCTCCCTCTATAACTGCCTTTTCAGCAACAACGTGGCCAGCGGAAACGGCGGCGCCGTCTACCTGGGCGCCGGCAACAACGTGACCGGGGGCGCCCTCACCAACTGTACGTTCGTGGGCAACCGGGCTGGCGCGGGCGGGGGGCTCTACAACAAGCACTATAATCCGTCCATTACGGCCTCCGACTGCGTTTTCAAGGACAATATCGCCACGAACACGGGGGGCGGCGGGTTGGCCACTGATGGCATGGTTGTGCGGCGCTGCACGTTCCAGGGGAATCAGGCCACGAAATCGACCGGTTCCGGCGGTGCCATGGCCGTGGTCGCCAACAGCGGGTTCATCAGCGCCTACCAGTGCGTGTTCCAGGCCAACAAGGCCGGCGCGACGGGCGCCGGATTAGGCAGCGTGATGGCGGGCGGCACGTTCAACCCAGGCACTTTCTACGCCGAGAACTGCCTGATGACCGGCAACACCGGGACCTATACCGTAATCGAGTCGGGCAGCGCCGCTGCCGCCAATATCACGCTGAAGCACTGCACGCTGGCGGATAACGAGGGCAGCGGTGTGCGGGCCGATCTTTCCACCGGGAACGGAGACGTCGTCATCCAGAACTGTATTGTCGCCAATAACGGGCTGATCGGCGTGACCACCGACGATACGACTCCAACGATCAACTTCAATGACGTCTATGGGCAGACCACCAACTACGCCGGCACCGCGGTCGCGGGTTTGAACGACCTGTCCGGCGATCCTCTTTTTGCCGATGCTTCAGCCGGCAATTACAGGCTGACAAAGGTCAGCCCCGGCATCGATTCGGGGACAAACCTAACCATCGGCGTGGACCTTGTGGGCGGATACCGGCCGGCCCGGCTGGCCTATGACATTGGGGCTTATGAGGAGAGCGAGTTGCCGGGGCTGGTGATCGGCCAGCCGGCTCGGGAATCCTCCTCCGCCTGGCTCCTGGGCCGGCTCGACTCCCCCGGCCAGCCCGACACCGCCTATTTCATGGGCTGGCGTGCCGGCGGCGACGGCGGGACGGACAAGAGCCAGTGGACATGGGTTACGGCCGACCGGACCGGTCGGGTGGTTTTCGCGCAGGCGGCCGGTTTGTCGCCTGAAACGGCCTATACCTATCGCATCCTGGCCTCGAACAGCTACGACGAAATGATGACTTCGCCATGGGCGTTTGTGACGCCGACCAACGGCGCGAGCCCGGAACGGGTCTGGACGGCCGCCCTGGCAACGGATGATGCGGGATCGCCGGGCAACTGGATCCCGGTGGGGATGCCGGCCGCGTCGGACAGCGTGGTCTTTTCCGGATTCAACACGACCAACGGCGTGCTATGGGGCGCCTCTGCGGGAGCCGTGGTGGCGTCCTGGACGCAGCAGGTCGAGTACGCCGGCACCGTGATCCTGGGCACCACCTTTACGAATTACAGCGCCGCCTTCACCAATTTCACAGTGCTGGGGGACATGAGCCTGCTGGGGGGATCGTTGACTCATGTCACCAACATCAATACCCATAATAACGCCCCGACCAACCGCGCCACGCACCGGTTGGCCCTGACCGTGGGGGGCAACCTGCTGGTGGGCGGCGGCGCCGTCATCCACGCCCGGAACAAGGGGTTCAAGGAAGGGCAGCCCAACGCCAACAGCGGCGCTTCCCATGGCGGCTATGGCGGCGGACCCAGCCCTGCGGTGTATGGCTCCATGTTCGAGCCCGTCCTGCCCGGGATGGGCTGCGTGGCCGACTATGCCGCCAACACGCCCGGCAACCAGCCGGGCGGGGGGGCGATTTTCATCCGGGTGTCGGGCGCCAGCGTGGTTGACGGCATGATCGACGGCGGCTGCATCTTCGTCGGCGGCAACTACACGCGGGCCGCGGCTGGCGGCAGCGTCCTGCTGCGCACCGGCACGTTGTCGGGTTCGGGGTTCATCCGGGCGCGCGGCATGAACTCCTCCGGCGGCTCCAATACCGGCAACGGCGGCGGCGGGCGCGTGGCGGTCATTCTGACCTTGACGGGTGCGACATTCGACGGCTTCGCCGTGACCAACATCGACGCCGCGGCCGGCACGGGCGGGAGTTCCGCCTACTATGGGTCGGCCGGTTCGGTCTATCTGCTGGACGGCAAGGGGACGGCGACCTATGTGCTGGATTTCATCAACCGGTACGGCGACCTGGTGGACGACAAGGTGCATGTGTTCACGGGCGAGAGCCCCACCAACTGCAATCTCGTGCTGCGCAACCAGGCCTTGCTGGGCTTTGCTGGAGCCATCGAAACGCGGCGGGTGCGGAACATGACGGCCGATGCGTCGTCCAATGTGAAGTTTGTCAATCCCACCAACCGGTTGACGTGCGACACCCTGGTGTTCAACGCCATCACGTACGGCCGGGGGCTCTACACCACCAATAACCTGCCCGACTTGCTGAATGGCCCCGGAACCCTTGAGATCCTGTACGGGCGGGCTCGTGGAACGGTGATGGTGATCCGCTAAGCGGCTGAAATACGGAGGAGAGGATTTGAAAATGACTACTTGGCTGTGGAGCGCCCTGGCTGCCGTCTTGATCGCTTTTTCAAACGCCTGGGCCACGAATTATATCTATTACGTGGATCTGGATGCCCCCCCGGCGGGGACCGGCTCCGCGAACGCCCCCTGGCAGGCCCTCAG
>CAYOIT010000383.1:0-3184 GCA_964404035.1 uncultured Verrucomicrobiota bacterium
GTCGTCGTTCCCTGGTGCTCACACTGTTCCGTGCGGTCGGGCAGACACCCCAGACCAATGGTGAGCCTGGGGGACAGGTACAGGGCCCGCTGGAGTTCCGGTACGCGCTGATGCCGTTTCCCGGCAAGGCGGCTCCCGGCCCGCTGCTGCGCCAGGTGATGGCGCTTCAGGCGGGGGTGCAGCGGCACTTTGCTGTGCAACCGCTGACCCCGGCCAGCCTGTTGCGTGTGGAGGCGGACGACGATGTGGTGGTGACGGCGATCAAGCCGGGAAGAAATGACCGATCGGTGGTCGTCCGGCTGTGGAACACCGGGGCGACCGTCGCCATGGCGGTCATCCGCCCTGCGGTTCCGGTCACGGCGGCGTGGTTGTGCGATTTGAAGGAGGATGCCGTCCGCGAACTCCCGGTGAAGGCGAACGGGGTGCGGGTTGGCGTGCCAGCGCGAGGGCTGGTCACGGTGCGGATGGAGATTGTGTGAAGAACGAAGAAGACAGATATGGAGCCGGCCGTCCCCGGCCGGTAGCAACAGAGAGAGGCCATTGCGAAATGAAAAGAACATGGATTGGATTGTTGGTGACGAGTGCGATGTTGATTCCAGGGTTCACCCAGGCGGGGGTGCCGATCACGGAAAAGGGCGAGGCGAGGGCGGTGATCGTCCATAACGGCAACACCAACCGGCCGGCGGAAGTGGCGAACGCCCAGGGCGCCCAGTTCATCAAGCCGCCGGTCGAGGTCCTGAACCAGTATCTCAAGCAGATCACCGGCACGGAATTGCCGGTGGTGGCGACGTTAGCCGAAGCGGGCGACAAGCCGGCGATCGTGCTGGAACTGGCCGCCAAGGTGCCGGGGGCGAGTGACCGGCCCACCGGCGCGCAGGCTTATCGGCTCAAGGCCGACGGCAAACGCCTGACCCTGACGGCCGCCACGGCCCTGGGACTCAACAACGCCGTATACGGTCTGCTCGAAGACCACCTCGGCTGCCGGTTCTACACCTTTGCCCGCAAAGGATCCTGGTATGCTGGCACGGGGTTCGAGGTGGTGCCGAAGCAGCCGACGCTGACGCTCGACAAACTGGACGATCTCCAGGAACCGGCGTTCGCCAATCGCGGCATCATCTTCTGGATGGGCAGCTACCCGTGGATCCTGCAAAATCGCGGTATCGGAATGCCGGCCGACAACACCAGCGGCGCTCTGGCCGCCGGGCACAATATGTACGACCTGCTGCCGCCGCAGGACAAGAAGGATGGCAACGAGGTCATCAAGGGGTTGTTTGCCGACCATTCCGCATTTTATCCGCTGAACCAGGCCGGCAAACGCGAGACGACCTGGGCCTGCGGTATCTGCGGCACCAATCCCGATCTGCCGGCCTTCCTGGCCGCCGGGCTGGAGCGCGATATCAAGCGCCGCATCGAGAATAGCCGCGGTGGCAAGGTCGACTGGTCGCTGCCGTTCTCTGCGGCGCAGGGCGACGGCTTCAGCGGCTGCCAGTGCGCCGACTGCCGGAAACTGGTGCAGGAGCAGCAGTCGGAAGCCGCGCCGCTGATCCTGGCGCTCAACCGCGCGCTGGAGATCGTCAACAAGACCTATCCTGAGGCTCAGGTGATCACCTTTGCCTATTTCGAAACGCTCGACGCGCCGAAGACGCTTAAGCCGAACAAAAACCTCTGGATCGACGTGGTCTCCAGCGCCCGTAGCCAGAATTCCGCCGGCGATCAGGTCGGACCGATTGCCGGTAACCCCGCCAACCGCGACTATGCCAAGGCGCTCCAGGAGTGGCCGAAGATCGCGCCCAACCGTGTCAGCGTCTGGAACTGGGACACGTACCGGTCCGAGTGGCCGTCCGTCTTCTACGTGGCCGGTAACTTGCGCTACATGCGGGATTGCGGGATTTACGGCATCAACCCGCAGTTCTGCGGCGGCCCGTGGAATGACCTGCTCGCCTGGCTCTATGTCAAACTCGCCTGGAATCCGGACCAGGACGCGGACAGACTGATCCGGCAGTTCCTGGATGACAACTATGGCAAGGAGGCCGCCGCGCACGTCTGGGACTACCTCAAACTCACGCAAGCCGCCTACGCCGACAGTTGCCACGTGCCCAGTGCTGTACGGTGGAGCGGTTGGACGGAGATCACGCGGCAGAAGGTTTTCCAGCCCTCTCTCGCAAAGATGACCTCCGCCATGGATCAAGCCGTGGTGGCGGCGGAGAAAGCCGGAGACAAGATCAAACTTGCCAACCTGCTCACCGCGCGGGGCAGTTCGCTAGACCTGGTTACGCTCAACGATGTGCAATGGAGCGGCAGACCGTGGGGTCCTGTGAAGAACCCGACCGACCGCAAGAACTGGTTTGTCCCCGGCGCGGACCCGCGTGTGCCCGGATGCCTGTTGCGTGCCAAGCAGGGCATTCAAATGGACGGCGGCGGCGAGCATGGCGTCTTGCGCACGATCGCCTGGTATGTCGCCAATCAGGGCGGACCACTCGTGGAAATCGAAGGCAAGTCCATGAAGGCGGCGATTTGTCCCGATCTTAAGGGGCAGATCGTTAGCGCGGTTGATGGCCAGACCGGCAAAGAGCTGCTGGCCGCGCAGGGCGGGAACTCGGGCTATGCCGATGAATTCAGCCGCATCAGTTCCCTGATCTGGCTGCCGCCGGCGGTGGCTGAGGCGGGTTTTGCGAAGGCGGGCGATAAGGACTGGACCACCGTCTGGAGCGCGTTCAGGAATCCGGCGGCGGATCGTCTCGAGACCGACCTCACGCTGTCCGCGCCCTACTACGGGTTCGATCCCAGCCGTCATCTGCGTCGAACGGTGAGTGTCTTCGATGCGGGACTGCGCGTGGAGCGCGCCTACAGTGGCAAGTTGGATAACCCCAATCGCTTCACCACGCGATGGGCGTTGGCGCTGCCCGACTCCAAACTTGCCAAGGTGGCGGTCAAGGGCGGTGGCACTGACCAGATGCTCGACCTGAGGTACGCCGTGCCCGGTGGCATCAAGGGCGTGAAGGCCGGCGAACGCCTGCCCGGCCTCGATGCGATGGACGAACGCTTCGATTCGGTCATTGCCGTCTCCGATGCCGAACCGGTCAAGTTGCCCGTGAAGGCCGACGCTGGCGGGGAGGTCACCGTGAGCTTGGACCGCGGCGACGGTGTCGCGGCGGTGCTGACCACGCCGGCGGCGGGCTGGGAG
>CAYOIT010000384.1:0-3178 GCA_964404035.1 uncultured Verrucomicrobiota bacterium
GGATGGGGGTGACGTTCGCCGCGCTCTCCGTGCTGCTCATCCAGGGAACCCTGACCCTCGGCGGTGCGCTGTTTGCCCAGATCCTCACGCCCCTCATGATCACCGAACTCACCGCCACCGGTGGCGTCATGATCCTGGGAATCGGCCTGTTGCTGCTGGAGATCAAGTCCATCCGGATCGCCAATTTCCTTCCGGCATTGATCGTGGCGCCCTGCCTGGTCGCCCTGTGGAAGCTGGCCGGCTGGTAGGGTCGAATTATACTGGAACTGGCGGCCTGGAAATGAGTATTGTTCGCCACCTGTCCTGTTCTTGCGGAGTCACATCACAATAAGGAGTTTCAGACATAATGGAACAGTCCCCTGTCATCAAGTTCTTCAGCGGTGAACAGATCCCCATGGAGTTGCACAAGGTTCGGGTGGTCCAGAAGCTTCACCTCAACCCCATCGACGAACGCCTCAAAGCCATCAAAGCCGGCGGCTACAACTCGTTTCTCATGAGCACGCGGAATGTCTTTCTCGACATGCTCACCGATAGCGGCACCAACGCCATGAGCGATCAGCAGGTGGCGTCCATGTTTGTGGCGGACGACGCCTATGCCGGTTCCCAGAGCTTCGAGCGCGCCCAGCAGGCCGTTGAGGACGTGTTCGGCAAGAAGTACCTTCTGCCCGTGCATCAAGGCCGTGCCGCTGAGCACGTCATCTTCCAGGCTCTGGTCAAGCCGGGCGATGTGATCCCGATGAACTATCACTTCACGACGACCAAGGCACACATCGAGCTGCCCGGCGGCGTGATCGACGAGATCTTCACCGACGAAGCGCTCAAGATCAAGAGTTCGTTCCCCTTCAAGGGCAACATCGACATCGCCAAGCTCAAGAACCTGATCAAGAAGCACGGTGCCGCCAAGATCCCCTTCGTCCGCATGGAGGCCTCCACCAACCTGATCGGCGGCCAGCCGTTCTCCATTGAGAACATGCGTCAGGTGCGCAAGGTCTGCGCCCAGCACAAGATCATGCTCCTCCTCGACGCCAGCCTGATCGGAGAGAACGCGTATTTCGTCAAGCAGCGTGAACCGGCGTTCAAGAAGAAATCGATCAAGGAGATTCTGCTGACCCTGTGCGGGTTGGCCGATCTGGTTTACTTCTCCAGCCGCAAGGTTAGTTCCACCCGCGGCGGCGGCATCTGCACCAATGACATCAGGATCTTCGACAAGCTCAAGGATCTGGTGATCCTGTATGAAGGGTTTCTGACGTACGGCGGCATGTCGGTGCGCGAGATCGAAGCCATGGCCGTCGGCCTGCGCGAGACACAGGACGAGTCCTGCATCAGCCAGTCCCCCTCATTCATCAAGTATCTCGTCGAAACGCTGGATGCCAAGGGGGTGCCGGTGGTAACGCCTCCGGGCGGCCTCGGATGTCATGTCGACGCCGGCGGGTTTCTGTCGCACGTTCCGCAATCGGAATATCCGGCCGGTGCGCTGGTCGCCGCCTTCTACATTGCCTCGGGTGTCCGCGGCATGGAGCGGGGAACCGTCTCCAGTGTGCGCGATGCCAACGGCAACGATGTCCTGGCCGACGTGGAGTTGATGCGCCTAGCCATGCCGCGCCGTGTGTTCACCCTCTCCCAGGTGAAATACGTGGCGGATCGCCTGGAATGGCTCTATGAGAACCGGAAACTGATCGGCGGGCTCAAGTTCGAGTATGAGCCGAAAGTGCTGCGCTTCTTCATGGGCCGCCTGACCCCGACCAGCAACTGGCCTGAAAAGCTAGTCGCCAAGTTCAAGAAGGACTTCGGAAACAGCCTCTAAGCTCGGTTTTGAGTTCGGGACCGCCTCAGAACCGAGGCGGTCCCGGACTCAAACGTTCACCCCATCGTCTTGTCGGCGAGGGCCACATAGGGCCGCAACTCGGCCATGACCTTCCCGAACTCGCTCGAAACCAGCTGTTGCGCCGCGTCGCTCAAGGCGCTCACCGGATTCGGGTGCGCCTCAATCATCAGTCCATCGGCCCCCACTGCGATGCCCGCCTTGGACAGGGGCACCACCAGGGACTGGATGCCGGCGGCGTGGCTCGGATCGACGACCACCGGTAGATGGCTTTCCTGCTTGGCCACAGCCACCGCGCTGAGATCCAGCGTATTGCGGGTGGCGTGCTCGAAGGTGCGAATGCCGCGCTCGCACAAAACCACCCCCTTGCAGCCGTGCGCCATCAGGTATTCGGCCGACGAGAGCCACTCTTCGATGGTTGTCGCCGGCCCGCGCTTGAGCAGAACCGGCTTGCCGGCCCCCGCGACGATCTCCAGAAGATTGTAATTCTGGCAGTTTCGGGCACCGACCTGCAGCATGTCCACCAGGCTCGCCACAATCTCCACATCATGCACGGCCACTACCTCCGTCACCGTGGCCACACCAAATTCCTGACCCAACTCGCCCAGCATCCGGAGACCGACTTCGCCGAGGCCCTGAAAATCATAGGGAGAGGTACGCGGCTTATAGGCACCGGCGCGAATAATGCTGACCCCCGCCCGGGTCAAGTCCTGCATGGCCTGCCGGAGTTGCTTGCGACTCTCAATCGCACAGGGGCCGGCCACCACCTGAAAGTGGCCGCCGCCAATGAAGAACGCCCCAACCTTGACCACGGAATCCCTGGCCTGAAACTGGCGGCTGACCAGCTTGTACCGTTTCTGGATGGGAACCACGCTTTCGATGCAGGGAATCGTCAGCAGGGCTTCGAGCGAACGGTGCGACAACTCGTCACCGACCGCCCCGATCACGGTCCGTTCAACACCGTGGATGATGCGGGGCTGATAGCCAAGGTCGATAATGCGTTTCTTGACGTCATCAATCTGCTTGGCGGAAGTATGCGCTTTGAAGACAATGATCATGAGAGGCACTCTCGCACAGCCCGCGGCAAAAGGCAATCCGCGACCGGCCGGGATTCGGGTAGAATAAGGCTTTTCGGGAACCCTGCCTTTCCTGTAAATTGTGTCGCTGAAATAAGGAGATACGTCGTATGAGTCAGGATTGTGTATTCTGCAAAATCGCGCGCGGTGAAATACCGGCCGCCAAGGTCTTCGAAGACAACGAAGTGTTGGCTTTCATGGATATCAACCCCGTCGCCAAAGGGCATACCCTGGTGATTCCCAAGGCTCATCATGACCCCATCACCAATACTCCGCCCAA
>CAYOIT010000385.1:0-3167 GCA_964404035.1 uncultured Verrucomicrobiota bacterium
CTCATGACTCTCAAGGCGGATACAATGTCCGCTTTATCGAGCAAGGAAGGTGTCCGCTGATGAAGAAACAATCACGCAGGGCTAAAGCTGCAGGCAATACGGCCGGTGTCAGGAACACCGAGATATCATTTCACGAGGCTGGCAAACGGCCAACGGCGCGGTATGTTTCGGCCGCCGCGGTATGCGAGGAAGCCTTGGAACACGGTCGCTGGATCGGTCTGTATTGGTCGGCCACCGGCCATGTGCACCGTGAGAATGTCGTTCACGGTCTGCCGGGCTTGGATTCCCTTAGGCGTCCCCTGCACACCTTTGAGCTGGAGATCGATGGACAGTCCCTGCACAACCGTTGGGATCTGGTTGCGTCTACCCGGCGACCGGGGTGTCGTCCGGATACATCGGAGGCCGTGGTTGAATTAAAACACCAGATTCGCCCGGTCAGCGTCAAGGTCGTCACGCGCTTGGATGGATCGCCGGTGTTTGCGCGTTATCTTGAAATCACCAACACGGGCGTGGCACCCGCCGCGCTTGGCAGCATTTCGCCTTGGTCCGGTGTGCTCTGGAATACGAATACCGCCCTGCCATATCATTATACCAACGCCAATCCAGCATTCGAGGAGCGTGGCCGGTCAAAATTTTCGCTCGGCTATCTGGTGCGCGAGGATTCGGGCCATGAGGGCGATTTCGTTTGGCAACCCCTGCCACAGGAGAACTTCCGCATCGAACGCAAGCAGTCGGGCCGGTGCTGGGGGTCGCCGTATTACATTCTGCGAAATGAAGTCACCGGCGAACTTTTCTTTTTGGGGCTGGCGTGGGGCGGAAACTTCTTTGCCGAGTTTGCCTACCGCCATGAATCCCTGCTCTCATTCCGCATCGGGCCGCTGGCGCCCGCGCCCTTGCGCATGATCGCCGCCGGTGAAACCATCACAAGCCCCGAGGTCCACCTGGGTCCCATGCACGGCTCGTTCGATGAAGCCGTGGGACTCTGGCACCGTCACGTGCGCTCAAGTGTCATCCCGACCCGACCCAAAGGGCGGGAGATGTACACAGTTGCCGGCCGCGTGGTGGAAGAGACTGGTGACTGGATCAAGAAGGAGATAGACATCGCGGCCGGGATGGGTGTCGAGGCGTTCATGGTCGATGCCGGATGGTATGGCGACAGTTTTTCCGGCTGGTGGGAACGTCGCGGCGACTGGTTCGAGGGCGACTGGCTTCCCGGCGGCATCAAGGGGCTTCGCGAGCATACGCACCGGAAGGGCATGCTGTTCGGCTTGTGGCATGAGGCGGAAGCCATAAACAAAAAGACGCAGTTGTATGCGAAACATCCGGACTGGATATTGAAGACGGACGATGAGCGGCCCTGCGCCGAGACACTGGACCTTGCCAATCCCGGCGCGGTGAAATATTTCGAAGATTCGATCCTCAAAATTGTCAGGGATTTCAAACTCGATTTCTACAAGCTTGATTACAATGTGAATACCGGCGAAGGCGGCCAAACCATCCGGGACGGGTATGCCGAAAGCGAAGCCTGGCGGCACAACGAGGCGGTTCACGCGGCCTACGATCGCGTGCTCAAGGAGTGCCCGAATGTGTGCCTCGAAAATTGCGCGTGTGGTGGCGGACGCAATGATCTTGGCATGCTTTCGCGCTTCCATTATCACTGCGAATCCGACTGGAGCGTGATGCCCTACAGTATTCGTGCCATCAACGGTCTGAGCCTGTTCATCCCGCCGGAAGCGATCGTCTACTATCATAACCACATCCAGCATGCGCACCAGGTTGCCGACCTCGACACCCACCTGCGTGTCACGCTGTTTGCCGTGCCGATATATGTGGGCTTCGGGTCACAGGATGCTGATCGGTCCACCGCCTATTTCGCAAAAGCCCGTCGCTACATTGGTTTACACAAGGGGTTCTGCCGGCCCGTGCTGGCGGGGCATCCGGTTGTCTATCACCACACACCGGACATCGGCCTTTTCAAGCCGGCTGATTGGTGCGTGCTTGAATATGCCGCACCGGACCGCAGTCGCGGCTACGCCGGCATCTTCAAACTGACCGGTTCATCCACGCCCTATCTTCTGCGGCTCAAGGGAATTGATCTGGGGGCCGACTATGAAGTTACCCTTGATAACGCCTCGCAGACCTTCCGTATCTCCGGCCGCGATTTGGCGATCAACGGCCTGCCCATCGCACTGGACAGTGCGCTGACCAGCGAACTTGTCATGTATGAACTGAAGGCGTCCCGCCGATGAATTCGCGCGAACGCATCTTGACGAGGCTGGCGCACCTGGCGCCGACCCGCATCTCGATCCTGCAACAAAATCAGGGGGTGAGGACAATTAGTCCGGGAACGTTCTCAAAATGGGAATCATAGGTTACAAGCCGGGCGCCGAGTTCCAACACGGCGGCGGCGATCTAAATATCGTTGGTTGGAATGGGTGTTCCCTGGCGGGTCAGTTGGCTGACAAGGATGCCATATCGTTCTGCGACTTCATCCGTCACGGCGGTCGTCTCGACTCCCGGCAGGGTTAGAAATTCATCGAGTTGCCGTCGGTTGGCCTCCCGCCGCGACCCCCGCGCGTAACCGGCATGCAACTCACCGAGAACAGTGGTAGGAATAATCACTTCTTCTGCCGATTCCAGCAGTTGCGTCAGCGGAGCGTGCCCGTTCATCATTCGGCTGTATGCGTTTGTGTCAAGACACACCCTCATTTTTTCCACACTTCCGTATCGATCTGCTCAAACAAGATGACCGTGCGGGCACAACTCGTGGCGGCCTACGACGCCCGCGATCGCGCGGCGCTGGCGGGGGTACGCGAGGCCGCCCTGACGCTGGCCCCCGATTTTGACTTGCTGGCGGCCTCCTGGCGCGAGGGGTGGATGCGCCGCAACAAGCCGCAGGGTTTTGAGGTCATCCAACTTCGCCTGGCGCAACAGGCCGCGCGCCACCGGGAATTGGCGCTGCGCATCGAGGAACTGCTCAGGGGAGTGGTCGCCTCCATTCCCGAACTGGATAATCGCCCGCGGGAAGTCAAGGGCACGGGGGTCGGTTGGCGCTTTCTCGCGAGCGGCTCGACCAGCCTCTGAGCCGAATTTGTGCGCAGGCGTTCGGGCTTTAGCGCAAGAGTGCGCGCCTCGCGCTCTTGGCTCCGAGCCAGACGTCGACGGCG
>CAYOIT010000386.1:0-3148 GCA_964404035.1 uncultured Verrucomicrobiota bacterium
CGGGCGTGAACGTGCAACTCTCCGTTTCCGCGGGAATGGCGTGCACGACGCCTCCTGCGTGGACGGCGCCGGATCCGGCAGCCTGCCTGGAGCAGGGTTTCACCACCGTCCGGTTTGACGATTATGGCGCGAACCATGCGAAAGTCCGCGCCTATGCCACGCTGGTCGTCCCCCGGGTGGCGGAAGAGGTGGAAACGCCGCTGGAGCGTCCAGGCCTGGACGGTTCGCCGCAAGGCTGGCGCATCCGGCTGCGGGTGGCCGGCCAGGCGTATGAAGGCAAATGGTCGGCGGACGGATTGGCTGTGAATCGGATTGGCCCTTGAAAATCACGCGCGGCGGCAGGTTGAACTCGCGAGCGAGCGACCGCGTGGCGGCCATGGATGTTCTGGTTCGAAAAGGACCGGCGCGGGATAGGACGCGCGAGAACGCGCTTCCGATAGAGGAATAGAGGACGGCCGTCTTTATTTTTAATGAATTTTAATCGATCAGGCTTTATAATGAATTACTTATTTTATGTGTATTAGGAGGGTTTTATGAATTATGTCATTTCGGGCATCCTGTTTCTGGCTTCCCTGACGTGCGCGGTCGCGGAGGTGTTCAATTGGAAAGCGGCCACGACCGGGGACTGGTCCTCGACCGGCAATTGGGTGGATGGCGTCGTTCCCGGCGCGGATGCCGAAGTCGTGATCACCAACCCCGGTTCCGTGGCGATCCTGTCCGGTTCCACCCCCGCCCTCCAGTCGGTGCTGGTGAAAGGGACCTTGATTTTCACGAATTGGGACACGACACTTAACGCCGCCTCCGTCATCGTGACGAACGGCGGGCAGGTCACGCATTACCTCAACACGGACAGCAACGCCCCGTGGGTCCCGAACAACCGCGTGGTGATTTCCTGTTCCAACCTCACGGTCCACGCCGGCGGCTTCATCAACACGGATGGCAAGGGCTATACCGTAGAAGGTGTTGGCAAGCCTTCCTACGGGCCTGGCGCCGGATCGGGATATGCAAGCGGAGCCGGTCACGGGGGAGCAGGAGGCATGACTTTGGATTCGGAGAGTGTGTTCCGGATAAGCCAGGTTTATGGCGACCCGTTCACCCCGACCAATCCCGGGAGCGCGGGCGGCAATCATCAATCCAACGGTCTTGGGGGAAACGGCGGCGGTGCCATTGTCATCACCGCCACCGGCGAGGTGAGGGTGGACGGCACGATCAGCGCCAATGGCGCCAATTTTGTGCCTTCCTACGGGGCCGGAGGAGCCGGCGGAAGCGTCCTGATCCTGTGCAACACCCTGGCGGGATCCGGCGCCATCAAGGCGCGGGGGGGCGCCGGCGTCATCTCCGGCGCCACGGGGGCGCACGGCGGGGGCGGCCGCATCAGCCTCCGGTACTCGGCGGCCCAGAGCAATGTCGTGGACCAGCCCCTGGTCCTGCTCGATGCCGGCATGCCGACGACAACACCCTCCTATGCCTCCGACATGGGCACCATCTGGCTGCCCGACACCCTGCTGATGAGGGAATCCCTGACCAACCTGAACGGACAGGTTTTCGGTTTCAACGCCTGGTCGCCTGGCCGGATCGCCGCGACCAACAACCGCGTCCGTTTCCAGGAAGACGGGTTCCAATTGCGCGTGACGAATGGCATCCTTGTCTCGGGCGCCAACGGAAGCCTGGAGGTCGGCCGGGGCCGCATGGTGGGTTCCCGGTTGTATTCCAGCGCCTCCAATGGGCCATGCGCCGTGGAAACGGGCGGGGATTTAGTTCTGACCAATGGCGGAACGATGCGCCTGTTCAGTACGGCGACCAATGGCCTGGACTATGCGGCCACCCTCAGCATCACCGGGCAACTTGCCGTGTGCACCAACGGCACGTTGTTTCTTTTTTCAGATCCGACCAACGGCGGCTCCGCTCTGGTTCGATGCGGCCGCGTCACCGTGCTGGCGGGCGGCCTGATCGAGGCGGACGGCAAGGGCTACGGCAATATCGGGTTGCTGGCCGGCGGAACCACGTATACCAACATGGGCGTGGGGCCCGGCTTCTGGGGGCCCAACAGCGGGGGAAGCCATGGCGGAGGGGGCAGCGTGGCCGGGGGGACCATCGGCCAGACGGTGCATTATGAGGATGTCTTGAGTAATCTGTACGGATCCACCACGAACCCGATCGCAGCCGGCAGCACGGGCGGGCGCCACCTGAATACGCATGCGCGAGTGGGAAATGACGGCGGCGGCGTGGTGCGCATCGAGACGACGGGCAGCGTCTTCGTGGCCGGCATCATCAGCGCCAACGGCTGGGATGCGACGGGCGATTACGATGGCGCCGGCGCGGGCGGCAGCGTCAACATCCGCTGCCGGACGCTCGCGGGGAACGGCGTGGTCCGCGCGAATGGCGGGTCAGCCAAAAGCACGCAGTACGGCGGTGGGGGCGGGGGCGGCAGGATTGCCGTCTCTTACGCGACCGGAGACCAGTCGGCCCTTGGCCCGCAGGGGCTTTCTTTTTCAGCGCGGCCCGGCACGCACCCGGCGGGATCCTATCAGAACTGCGTGGGGGATGTGGGCTCTCTCTGGTTCCCGGATAATTTTTTCCTGGCATCCCCCCTGCTGCACAGCGGCGAGTGGTGCGTGGAGGATTTCACGGAATGGGCCGTGGGCAGCCTGACCGTGAGCAACCAGTGGTTCCGTTTCGGGCAGCCCAACTTCGCCCTGACGGTCACCAATTCCCTGACGGTCGTGGGGACCACGTCGCTCTGGCACCGGCTGGAACTGTCCAACGGATGGGTTACCTGTGGCCAGCTTGAAGCGCGCCGGGGAAGAGTCGGCCTGTTGCGGTCGGCTCAGGGCGGGTCCAGGCTGACGTGCACGGGTGAAGTCCTGGTCAACCGGGGCTGGGTGGGGGTCGTCAGCGGCGGCACCAATGTCATGCTGGAGAGCGGCTCGCTGTTCCTGACGAATTCCGGCCTGCTCCTGGTGGAGGCCGCGGCCACCAATCCCGCCGTGGCGGACCAGGGCGGTTTGGTGCGGGTGGCGGGGCTGACCACGATCGCCACGGGCAGTTTCGTGCGGCCTCTTTGCCATGGCATCAACGGGGGCGCCGTCAAATTTATCCTGGGCGATTTGAAGGTGGACGCATTCGGCGGGTTCGACGCCACGGCCGC
>CAYOIT010000387.1:0-3144 GCA_964404035.1 uncultured Verrucomicrobiota bacterium
CCAAACTGTTCGCGCGCATAGCGGGCCACCGCCGCATCCGCGGCCCGATCGGCGCCCGAGGCCAGCCAGGCAAACGTGGCCAGGTTGAGTCCATGCGCCCAGTGTGAGTAAGCCCCGAAGGTCAACGCCTGAATCTCACGCACGCCGAGGTGGCGGTAAGCCCGCAGGTCCGCCGCGATGACGTGCGGGATGGCCGCGTTCAAGTAATGCCACAGAATCGTGTCGCCGTAGTACTCGAAGACGTCCAACCGGCCCCCAAAGACATTCCGCGCCCGGAGCGCGTCCTGCCAGTAGCGCCGGTTGCGGGGGCAGGTCGCGTCGTCGAGGGCGTGGGCGTAACAGCGCTCCCGGGGTGCGTAAAGGGCGTAGACATTCGGAGGCACAAATGGCCGTCCACCGGTCGGCGCCGGATCCGACGGCAGACCGGTCAGGGTGTCATGATAGAGCAGAAAGCCAATCTCGACGCCCGGCCCTCGCGCATCGATCCCCCCCGCGATCGCAGCCGTCAGGTCGGCGTACTGCTGGACGGGCGACCGCTCGCGGCAGCGGTCACAGTGGCACCAGGAACCGCCCAAAACATCCTCCGGCCAGACCTGGAGCAGGCGGGCCCGGGGATGGCGGTCGAGAAGTTTGGTCAACTCGCCCACCGCCCGGCCGAGGGATTCAGGATCAGCGGTACAGGGATTGCCGGTTGGGGTCCGCTGACCGTCCGAGCCCTGGCGGAACAGTTCAGGCCGGGATCCAAACAACGCGGGCGGCAGAAAGTGCGGGAAACCGTGTCCGACGTGTCCCCCCACAGAGAAGGGCAGTCGCAGGCGAAGCGCCTCGGCTTCGAGCGCCATGCCGCCGGGATCAGCGAAACCGCCGCGATCTCCATGGCTCACGAAGACGCCATTGATCCCGCGCTCCGTTCCCCAGCACAACAGATCCACCAACTCCTGCGCATACCGGCGGCCGTCATACCCGATCGGCGGCAGCGGTTCCTGGCGTTCCCCGAACACGCAGTGCCCCATGGCCGCCTCGGTCGCCCAAGCCCGGCCCGGGATCGTCATCTCACTGTCTTCCATCGAGGCTCCATGTGCTTCGGTGCTCGTCGCTCTCATTCACGGCCCTGCCACTTGGTATTCACCTCATCAGAAAGGTCGTACCGCTCGCTGTCGCCTGCGACGTCACTTGCATCCACTTCGAGTACGCCGGCGCGTTCGTGCCCGACGTGACTTTCACCTGGAACCAGGGCGTGTTCGTGTAGAGCGAGGTGACATCCAAGCTGGTGTTCGTGGCGTTCGCGACATCCGCCCAAGCGCTGCGATCCGCGCTCTTCTGCCACTGGAGGTTGCCGAAGTAGTCCGCCGCCTCGAGCACGACACTCTTCACGCGGACGACCCCGCCGGTCGGCGCGGGAACCGGTTGATCTTCGCGGAGTTGGGTCGCCGCAAGCCAAGCCATGACAGTCCCTGTCTTCACCGTTGTCCCCCAGACGAATGCCTTGCTTGTCGCGTTGGCCTTGAATGTCCCGGTCACAAGGACTGGGGCGTTGTAAGTGTTGGCCAGGTTGACTGCCGTCGCGCCGGACGCGATGGTCATGGCGACGCTGTCGTAACTACTGCCGGAGTATGCGGCAAAGACCTGAATCTTGTACGTCGTCCCAGGGGTGAGACCGGAGAAGGTAGTGACGGCCTGACCGGACTTGTCTCTGTATATACCGCCATCGAGCAGTTTCGAATAATCCGTGGTATTCGGGCTCCAATTCCCCCCCCGCCCAGGTCCCGGAGGCCTGTGTCGTCAATCCGCCAAGACCATTGTTGGTGAAGGTGACGCCGTTCACGGCGTAGGCGGTGCTCATAGCCGAAACCGCCGTCACGAGTGTCCCATTGTTCACCACCTGTGACGGATCGCTGATGTTAACCGCGACCGGAGCGTCCCAGACAATCGCGGAGGTGTCAACAGAGCCCACTTCACGGACCTGAACCGCGCCCATGTAGGTGTATCCGCTGCCGGACGCTCTTCTCCAATGAAACGACTGGGTCGTCGCGTCGGCTGTGAAGGTGCCGATGACAAATGTCGGGGCAGTACACGTGTTCCCCATCAGCACGCTGCCGCTTGAGTAGTCGGAACTGTTGCCGAGTTGCATCTCCTCACCGGAGCCCGAGAACGCGGTGAATACCTGAAGTTGGTATGGCTTACCGACGGTCAGGCCCGAGAGGGTCGTCGTGATATCGTTCTGGTTGTAGAGCCCGCCGGCCAGGAGCCACGAATAGTCCGTGGTACGCGGACCTTGACCGGCCCACGAACCTTGCGTCCCATTGGCGGATGTGATTCCCGCGAGGCCAGTGCTGAAGACGATGCCGTTCACGGCAACAATGCTGTTTTGCGCCGAGAATGCCTGGCCGATGGTGACGCCGTTGAGGACTTGCGACGGAGCGTTGCTGTCAACCGCGACCGGCGTGCCCCAAGTAATGGTGGCTCCTTTGACCGTGGCAGCGAAGGCCAGACTGATGAGCCCCAGAAAGACTGACAGCGAGCGAAACATGTTGACCCTCATCTTCCTGTCACCAGGAAACATGGTTTGCTGAACGGCGACCTCCGACATGAACGTGTTCATCGCACCTCTCCTCTCTGTTTGCTTACGACCACCTTCTCTGTTTCAACTTCCCGTTCGTCCTCAAATCGCGCCGGCAGCATCGTCGCGGCGGGCGGTTTCTCGCCGCGCCGTTGTTGCTCAAGCCGCTCCATGCAGAGTCCCAGCAGGGGCCGGATATCAAACCCCAGCCGCGTCACTGGCATCACCGCCGGCGTGGGATAAGGGAAATTGGCGTGCGCGATCACCAATGCATCGCCTGGCGTTCGCACACCCGCGGCGCGTAACCCGGCCGTCGCTTCCGGCACCAGGTTGTCGTCGGCGATCACCAGCGCATCCGGCCGTGCTGCTGCCGATCCGTGGAAAAGCAACCGCACCGTCTGACGGGCCCAGGAGCACGCGCCTCCACTGACCGCGTGGACCCAATGAGGTTCGATCAGCAGACCGCGGGGTTTCGCCAAGGCCCGGAGTCTTCTTACCTCTGATTCGGCCTCGTCCGTCGCCAGCTTCAGGACGGCCACCCGCTTACGCCCTGCGGCCGCAAGGTGATCCAGTGCCCGCGGCAT
>CAYOIT010000388.1:0-3143 GCA_964404035.1 uncultured Verrucomicrobiota bacterium
GTTCGCCGAGCACGACGCGCCAGGTGGCCGTCGGAAGTGGCAACACCCTTGCGGTTGAGGGTGGAATTTCGATCAGCAGTGCGTACAATACGCTCAGTCTAAACGCCGCCGGCAACCCCTTGCTGGGGCCGGTGAGCGGCACGCTGGTCAGCCTGTCGGGCAACAACAGCATTGCCGGCGCGGTCTCCCTTGCCAATAGCAGTCAGATCGCCTCGCTGAAGACCGGTGACAAGCTGACCCTCTCCGGCAACATGACGGCCGTCAATTACAACCTGACCACGGCTGGCGACGGCGATATCGAACTGGGCGGCGTGGTGGCCCTCGGTACGGGAACGCTGTCCAAGAACGGTGCAGGCACGCTGACGCTCAAGGGCACCAACACCTTCACCGGTGTGGCCGCGATTAACGCCGGCGCCGTGAACGTGCAGAACAACGCCGGGCTGGGCACGGTGGCGGCGGGCTTGACGGTCAATATCGGCGGAGCGCTGCAGTTGCAGGGCGGTGTCGCGGTCGGCGCCGAAGCGCTGACCTTGCTGGGCGCAGGCGTCGCCGGCGACGGAGCCTTGCGCAACATCTCCGGCGCCAACAGCTATGCCGGGGCGATCACGCTCGGACTGATGGACACGCGCATCAATTCCGACGCGGGGACGCTGACGCTGGATGTCGCTTCCGGCAGCGGGATCACCGGTGCGTATAATCTGCTTTTCGGGGGAGCCGGGGACATCGTCGTGGCTGATCCGATCACCACGACAACGGGGACGCTGACCAAGGACGGCGGCGGCCGGTTGACGCTCGTGGGCGCCAACACCTTCACCGGGGCCACGGCGGTCAATGGCGGCACGCTGAACGTCAATGGCTCGCTGGCGGCGGGTTCGGCCGTGACGGTCAACGCCGGCGGCGCGCTGGGCGGCACCGGCACCTGTCTCGGCGCGGTGACCGCGGCCAGCGGCGGCAAGGTGGCCCCCGGCGTCGGCGGCACGGCGGGCGGGACGCTGACGAGTGCGTCATTGAGCTTGGGCGCGGGGAGCGTCTGTGCCTTTGAGATTGCGACCACGCCGGCCAACGACAAGCTCGTCGTGAGCGCGGCCAGCGGCCTGACCCTGGTTGCGGGTGCGGGCGTTGCGCTGTACAACGAAGGGACGACCAACGCGTGTACGCGCCTCGGAACGTACAACCTGATCCAGTACGTCGGCACGCTCAACGGCAGCGTGGCGAATCTCTCCGTGGTCAATCCCCTGTCCGACCGGATCTACACATTCGTGAACGAAGGCAATTGGATCAAGCTGAACGTGCAGGCCGCCATCGTTTCGGCGCTCCCCGCGACGAAAATCACCCCGAACGGGGCACGGATGAACGGCCTGATGGTCAACGCCGGAGTCGAGAATCCCTCGGTCTATTTCTGTTGGGACACCAGCGACAAGGGAACGACCGCAACCAGTTCGTGGGCGCACGTGGAGTATGTGGGTGCCTGGGGGACGGGACACAGTTTCAGCAACGACGTGTCGGGTCTTGTGTCCGGCGGCAACTACGCCTACCGCTGCTATGTGGTGAATTCGGTCGGTGCCGAATGGTCGGCCACGGTCGCGACGTTCCGAACGATCTTTTTGCCATCGATAACGAACACAGGCTCTATTGCGGTAGGTCCCGGCGTGCAACAGCTTCGGGGAACGGTAACGGAAACGGGTGGCGAGGCGCCGCATGTCTCGTTCCTTTACTGGACCGGAACGACAACCAATACGATCGGTGTCGGACCGCAAACCGGGGCTTGCTCGGCGAATGCTGCTGTGCTTCTCGGCTCCAGCTACAATTACATGCTGATGGCTTCAAACGCGGCGGGCGTCGTCTATTCGGGAACGCGGAGTTTTCTGTCGGCATCGACCTACCATGTGACCACAACCGGGCTCGACACCGGCGCGAACGACGGTCTGAGCTGGAGTGAGCCGTTCCTGACGATTGGCTATGCGCTGACCCATGTTTCCGATGGCGACCTCGTCCTTGTCTCCAACGGCGTCTATTCGATCACAGCCCAGATTGCCGTCACCAAGGGTGTGACCATCCGAAGTGTCAACGGCGCCGATCAGACGTTCATTCATCGCGGCAGCGGCGACTACAGGCTGGTCATGCTCAAGCATGCCGATGCGGTCTTCGACGGGTTCACCATCTCCAAGAGCACACGTGGTGGCGTTTACATTGATGCTGCGGGAACGCTCATCAACTGCGTCGTCAGCGATAACGTCGGCTTCCTCAACTCAGTATTCACGGGTGGTGGTGTCTATCTGAATCTGGGCGGGTTGGTTAAGAACTGCAGAATCATCAACAATTCCGTGAACTATTCCGGCGGAAATGGCGGTTCAGGCGGCGGCGCCTATTTGAACGCGGGCGGAACGCTCGATACGTGCATCATCTCGAACAATGTTGCCACCTTCGGTGGCGGCTTGGGCTATGGTGGCGGCGTCTATATGACCGGCGGCGGTCGGATCAGGAACTGTTTGATCACCCGGAACAGTCACATCTTCAGCACCAGTGGCGTTTATTGCAACGGCGGTGTGATCGAGAGCTGCACGATCGTCGACAACCACTGCTCCACCGTCCTCGGGGTCGGCGGACTCTACTGCAGCAACGGCACCATCCTCAACAGCATCATCGCCTATAACACTCATGTCAACGGCATTTATAACTACTTGAATGTCGGCACCACGTGGAGCTACACGCGAAGCTGCACGACGCCGGCCGTGACTGGGACCGGCAATACGGTGCTGGACCCGCAGTTCCGCGACCGCAGCCTGCAGGATTACCGCCTGCTGCCGGGTCCCTGCGTCGACACCGGCGCCAACCAGGGATGGATGGACAGCAGCGCCATTGATTTGAGCGGGACCCCGCGCATCCAGAACGGCACCGTCGACATGGGCGCCTATGAATACACGGCCGGCGCGCTGGCGTGCAGCTTCGAAGGCACTCCGCAGACCGCCTTCATGAGCAACACGGTCGTCTTCACCGCCTATGCACATGGCACCAACACCACTGGCCTCTATTACCAGTGGTCGTTTGACAACGGCGCAGGCTACGATGTCGAGGGTCCTGGCAAGGCCGTGGTGACCAACCTCTACTGGCCGGGGCTCTATTCCGTACGTCTGCTCGTCACC
>CAYOIT010000389.1:0-3139 GCA_964404035.1 uncultured Verrucomicrobiota bacterium
CGAGGTTATGTATTGGAATGGCCTGCCGACCCTCGAATCCCTCCACGACCCCCTGCGTAACACGATGTACGTGGACTGGGTGCATAGCTGGCGGCTTGTGCCTGATAGCGATGTGGCGGTGGGCGTCACCGATAGTCCGGATCCGGTCGTGGTTGGCAATACGCTCACCTACATGCTGGCGATCACCAACCTGGGGCCGCTGTCTGCCTCTCATGTTGTTGTCGTCGATACCCTGCCGATCGACGTCACATTCAGTTCCGCCTCAGCCAGCCAAGGAGCTTCTCCCATTCGCAATGGTCGCACGGTTGTTTGCCAACTGGGCACGATGGCGAGTAATGCCTGTGCCACCATGCAAATCACCGTTGTCCCCGACAGGGGCGGATCCTTTACCAATACAATTTGTGCGAACAGTCCCGCAGAATGGGGATTATATTTTTCGAACAACATCGCCAGCACGGTCACGACCGTGCTCTCCCTGCAAAAACTGGAGGTCAGTCCGCCCGTCCTCGACTTCGGCACTGTCAGGACCGGGGTCGTCGTCCAGGCCCAGTTCACTGTGACCAATAGCGGCGACTTTGCGTTGTCCGGGACGGCAGGGGGCGTGTCCGCGCCGTTTGCGGTCGTTTCCGGCAGTCCTTACACCGTGGCCGCCCGGAGTGCCGCCAAAGTGGTGGTTTCCTTCACCGCACCCGGCGCCGCCGCCACCAATATCGACAATGTCATTTTCACCAGCAACGGGGGAAACTCCACCAATGCCGTTACCGCCATCGCGGCGGGCGATTCGCCTGTCGCCATGTTTACCGGAAGTCCCACCAATGGAGCCGCCGCGCTCACCGTTACTTTCACCGATACCTCGATCGGCAGTATCACCAACCGCACCTGGGATTTTGGCGATGGCACAACCCTCAGCACGAATCTTGCCACTTTTGAACACACGTATGTGGCGGTTGGCGGGAAAACCGTCACGTTGCGTGTCAGCGGGCCGGTCGGGTCCAGTTCGCAGACCCGATCGAATTATGTCCAAGTCGCCGTGCCCCTGGCGGCCACATGGACCAATGCGGCGCCCAGTGGCAATTGGTCGGTGGCCGGGAACTGGAATCCTTCCATCGTTCCCGATTACGGTGGGGACGTCATTTTCGGAACGGGGGGCAGTACGAGTGTTGTGGACACCGTCAGCCCTATCGTCAGCAGTGTGATTTTCAATCGCGCCGGTGATTTTGTCCTTGCCGGCAGCGGTGGCGGGCTGATCGTCAACCGGGGGATTGCGGCCAGCAACTGCGCAGTCTACGCGATCAACGTGCCCGTCACGTTGGGCTCGACCAACACTTGGTTCGTCAATGCGGGCGGCCTTCTTCAGGTAAGCGGCCCGGTCGACGGCGCCAGCCCGCTCACCAAGACCGGCGATGGGTCGTTGACCTTGACCGCCACTAATACCTATTCCGGCGGGACGACCATTAGCGCCGGTACAGTGAGGGTGGATGGCGGGGTGGTCTCCAACGTCTCGATCGGCGCCACGGCGGGGGCTGCACTGGTGGTGGCCAACGGAGGCCGAGTCTTCAACTCAGCCGACTGTACGATCAGCAACGGCGCCAATAACAACAAATCCGTCATCATTGATGGGGTCAACTCGCTGTGGATGGGCAAGGCCGGAAATAGAATGTATATCAATGGGGCGGCGGATACCCAGGTTCAGGTTGCCAATGGGGGTGTTGTCAGTAATTTCTTTCTGCTGGTTGGCTATGGAACTGGCGCGCATCGGAACTCCCTCGTGATTACCAACGGGGGCCAGGTGTTCGCCGGCAACATCATCAATATCGCCTCGAGCACCAGTTATGGAGGGGGCAACAGTAACTGCGTCTATGTCGGCAGCACGACCAATGCGGTGTCACTCCTGAATGGGCGGGGCTATGCCATCGAACTCGGCAAAGGCAACAACAGTGTCACCGGGAACAGGGTCAAAGTTGATCAGGGCGGTGTCATCACCAATATAAGTTCCATCAAGATGGGCAGTGCGGGCTCGTCCCGGAATTCGATCATCATCACCAATGGTGGCCAGATGTTCACCGCAGGCGCCAGCACCAATGGTATCGCTGCCGGGGCGAACAGCAACTCCGTCATCATCGCCGGGGCGAATGGCTCGGTGAATTCCCGCTGGTATATGGGCGGCAGTACGTTGGCCATTGGCGGGAACGCCAGCGCCATCGGTAACTGCCTGTCCGTATCGTCCGGCGGTGTCCTGACGAACGGCAGTGTCACGCTGGGCGGCGTCAGGTCGGTGTTCACCGTGGGCGGCGTGGCCGACTTGTCCGGTGTGACGTTGGGTGGAACAGGTTCGCTACTGGCGATGAACAACGGGTACTTGCGGGTTCCCAGCGTGGTTGTCGGCACGAACTCTACCCTGTCCGGAACAGGCTGTATCAACGCGCCGGTTACGGTTAATGGAACGCTGATCCGTGGCAACGGGGGCGGCATCCTGACGGTCAGCAACTCGCTGACCCTTTCCGGCACCGCCGTACTACAAGTCGCATTCGGCGCCACGGGCGATGTGGTGGCTGTAACCGGCACGCTGACCCTTGACGGTACGCTCAATATCACCGATGCGGGCGGGTTTGCGCCCGGCACCTACGTCCTGTTCACGTATCCGGCGGGCATGCTGGTGGACAATGGCATGGCCATCGGCACGGTGCCCAACAGCGCTTACGGTTATGCCGTGGATACCGGTGTCGCCGGTTATGTCCGGCTGGTCGTGACCCGGCCGACTTTCACCTCGTGGCTCACCAGTTATTCTGGTGCCGGGGCGTGGAACGACGACCCGGATGGCGACGGGGAGAAGAATCTGATGGAATATGCCTTGAACCGGAATCCGATGGCCAAGGATAAGGGCGGCTTCACGTTGGGTGGCCGGTCGAACAACCTGCCTGCCGTGGTCTACACCCGGCGGCTTCCGCCGCGCGATGTGTCCTACTGGATCGAACGCTGTAGCAACCTGGTGAGTGGCATTTGGAATACCAACGGGTTCAGCGAGATCGGCGCGGCGGACGACGGCAACGGCCTGACCGAGACCGTGGCCGTACAGGATGGCGCGCCGGTGACGAATGACATCCCGCGTTTCTATCGGCTGAAAGTGACTCAGCCCTAA
>CAYOIT010000390.1:0-3124 GCA_964404035.1 uncultured Verrucomicrobiota bacterium
GAAACACGGAGAAGAAAGACAGACTGTTGCGGGGATTCCAGGTGCGGAGTACCGCCTCTGAAATCCCCGCAACCCTTCCAGGAGGGGAGCCAGAGGGGAGGAGGGGAAGTCTCCATCCCCCTCCCTCAGTTCCTCCAGAACAGCGTGGCGCGAATTTCGCCCACGGTATTTCCGCGGGTGAAATCCGCGCCACATTGGGCCTTCTCCGCATTTCGTTCTCCGTGTTTCCGTGCCTCCGTGGTAAGTCTCGAACGTCTTCCGCGTCATCACGTCAGAAAACCCCAACGGAAGTCACATGCGCCCCCCTCACTCACGAGGGGGTGTAGTGTCGGCTGTCCTCAGCCGATGCACCTATTTGCGCTGAGGACAGCTCACGCTACATCTTGATGGGCCGCCACGATCCCTCGCCCAGCCTGCAACAGGAAAGGTCGATGAGGACATCGACCCCACATTAGCCGCTCCCCCCCGATGTGGGGCGGATGTCCCCATCCGCCTTCTTCGTCGGGATCAGCCACCGCTAATCAGCGGCGGCTACGACATCAACACCCAACATTAACGTCGGCGTTGGGCGTTGGATGTTCGTTTTGCATTCCCGCCCCCGCCCCCGCCCGCCCCTACCCGTACATGACCTTGTTCAGGATCAGGATCGATACGTAAATATATGCCACGCTGAACAGCGTCCCCAGGGTTCCTGCCACAATCACATCACGATGATTGTCGAGCAGGCGCGGATGCTCCTCCGGCAGGAGGCGTTCCGTGATCATCGGGATGGCGTTGAGCAAGCCGAACAGGAAGAAGAAGGGAAAGATGAAGGCCCGACTGAGAAAATAGCCGCCGGCGGAAAAGGCCACGATGGAGGCCAGGCTCAGCCCCGACAACCGCCGCATATACCGCTCCAGGCCGGTCTTGGGACGCCGCAGGGCCATGCGCGCCCGCCATGTGCCGATGATGCCCAGCTGCAGCATATTGAACCAGAACCAGTAGCCGAATACACCCACCTCGGTGTAACAGGACACAAAGGCATTGTGTGCGGCGCGCGATTGCGGAATCACCTGCCAGAACATGCCGTAGCCGATGCCGAAGAGGGGATGCGCCTTGAACACACGGTTAGCCATGCCCCAGAACACCACGCGCTCCTGGGCCGACACATCCAGTAGGTAATTGCCCCGCGTGGCGCAAAGCACCAGGTACCCCACCAGGGCAAGCGCGCCCCCGTAAGGCAGCCATCGTGTGGGCAGTCTCAGAAAAACCATGCAGAGTCCCGCCGCGGTGAGCGCCACCATCCCGCCGCGTGAGTGCGTGGCGAGGAGTGCCTGAAAGACAAAAAAGGCGACACCGCCTGAAATGAAAAGCGTGATTCCGTTCAACCGCTTCGGATAGGCAAATACCAGCGGAATAGACGCCGCCAGAAGTTGGGCCATGTCATTGGGGTCGCCGAATATCCCGAAAAACTGGCTGCGGGCCTGCCATTCCATTGTATTTTGCTTGAAGACCCACAGCGGCCCCGAGCGGGCAAAGCCGTAGCCTAGATGCTGCTGCATGTAGGAGTGAATCGACATCACAACGGCCGCGGCAACAAACACAAGCACCACGGCCCTGGCCCGCTCTGCCCGATCGATCACCACGAGCAACAGCAGCGTGAAGAAGCACAGTTTGAAGGATTCGGGGATCGTGTCGATGATGCCCTGAAAATACGTGCTCGGCAGATGCGAGGCAATCGTCGCAAACCACAACCCGATCACCACCCATACCGCCGGCGTCCGGGGTAGCTTGGCCTGATTCTGGCTCGCCTCAGCCGCCAATCCCATCACGGCCATGTAGACAATGATATCGAGAATCGGCCAGCCGTACATCCAGGGGAACAGCCATTCCTGGGGCCGCCAGAAGACCAGGAACATGAACAGCATGGTCAGGGGGAAGGTCATGAAGAGTGAGGCTGTAGGCTGTAGGCTGTAGGCTGAAGGCTGCAAACTGGAGGCTGTAGGTTGCAAACTGGAGGCTGTAGGCTGTAGGCTGTAGGCTGAAGGCTGCGGACGGCCTTACCCCATGCCCGGAGGCCTGTGCGATTCGGTGTTTCTGCGTTTCTTCGCATTTGCCTACAGCCTACAGCCTTCCGCCGAAGGCGGATCCGCCTCTGGCGGAAACCCGCTACAGCCTCAGCGTCCCAAAGGGACGCTGTTCACTTCTCCAGGTACCCGCGCGCCACGGCCTCGCGGATGAGTTCTTCCGCATAGGTCCACAAGGCGACCGACCCCTCGACCACGTGATGATTGCGCTCGGCGACGCGCTCGCTGGTGATGCCGTGCTGGCGCCACACCACGCCTTGGGTCGCAAAATTGTGGAGCAGCGGCTGCACCCGGTCGAGCGCCGCGGCGAACCGCGCCTCGGGGGTCTGGCGCGCCTCGAATTCCTCCCACAAGGCCCGCCACTCGGCCGCCTGGTCGCCGGGCAGGAACCCGAACAGACGCTCCGCCGCCCGCGTCTCGCGCGCCACCTTGTCAACGTTGCCCGCCGTGTCATAGCAGTACGTATCCCCCGCGTCGATCTCGACGATGTCATGCGCCAGCACCATGCGGATGACCTTGGCAATATCCACCCCGCGGTCGTTGGCATATTCGGCCAGCAGCGCGGCCATCACGGCCAGATGCCAGGAATGCTCGGCGTCATTCTCAAAGCGCGCCCCGTCCATGAGCAGCGTGCGGCGGTAGACGGACTTGAGCTTGTCGATCTCGCGAATGAAGGCCATCTGGCGGGCCAGGCGTTGCGGCACGCCCTCGTGCGGGGCGGATGCTTCCGCGCTGTAGACGCGGGCGTTGACCGCGTCTCTTCCTCCCGCCGGATGCGGGGCGGATGCAGAATGTGGGGCGGATGTCCCCATCCGCCTGGCATGAGAACGAAAACTCAACGCCCAACGCCCAACACTCAACGCCCAACGCCCAACGGAGAGCAATCCAAACTTGGGCGTTGGTTGTTGGGCGTTGGTTGTTGGGCGTTCGTGCCCTGGCGTGTCGCCTGCCTTCTGCTCTCCGGCCTCCCCCACCCTCTGCCCATCCACCGCCGACCCTGCCACCCTCCCCCCGGCACCTCCCGCGCTGTAGACGCGGGCGTTGACCGCGTCCCTTCC
>CAYOIT010000391.1:0-3111 GCA_964404035.1 uncultured Verrucomicrobiota bacterium
AGCATGACCACAAGACCTATCGTTCTTCTGTTCATAGCCCCCTCCTTAGTAAACGTGTTCACAAAGTCGCCAACGTATTCTTGAAGGTGGACCGTGCTGTCCCCAGCGCGGTCTGACGCCGGTAGGGACACCGGCGTCCACCCAGTCGGATACGTCACCGTGTCTACGCCATCGTGTGCTTAGCTCATGTCTTTTCCGTTTCAAACTACCAGATCCATAAGGTGGTGCCTTGGTCTCGCAGAGGTACGAAGCCCCGGTACACGGTGCCCGTCGATCCGTTCGAACCGCTCTCGACTCCCGCGCCCGGCAGCACAGACGCCGGCAGCAGTCCGGCGGTCAGGTCCGTTGTTGACCAGATCTGAATGCGACCGCCGCCGCCCCCGCCGCCCCCAAAGCGGCGCCCGGTACTGCCGTTGGCGGTCAGGCTGCCGGTTCCTTGCAGGGTGCGGCACTTCAGGTAGATGCCGCCCCCCGAGCCGCCGCCGCCACGCGAATAAAGGCTACTGCCGGCGTCGGGCGTCATCCCACTGGCTCTGAGGTAACCGTTCAAGGTCACCGTCCTGCTGGCCTCGATCCAGATCAACCCGCCGCCATCGCCGGCCCGGGCGATGCCGTCGGCCGCATTGCCGCCGCCGCTGCCGGCAAAGACCGGCGGGGCGTTGGACACGCCGTAGGGGCTGCCGCCTCCCGCAGGGTTGTTCCAACCCGCTCCGCCGGCCCCGCCGTGGGCGCCCCCGCCGCCGCCGATGCCGGTCAGGTACTTTCCAGCGCCCGGGCCAAAGCCGTTGGCGTATTGGTTCGCCGGTGCGCCCCAATAGCCATTCCCGTCCGCGTTGAACCCGGAGTTGATCGCAATCGTCAGGTCCCTCATGGTGAAACAGACGGAACCGCCGTTGGTGGGGTTGCCGTAGGGGTACACAACAGAACCGTTGGTCACGGTCATCGTGCGGGTCACGCTGACCCAGGCACCGGTAGGCGAGGCCATATTCGTCGCCGCGGCAGCGATATGGAGCCGCCCCGTGTTCACCAGCGACAGGTTTCCGTTAACCACAAGGGTCGGCGGCGTCGCGGCGGAGCCTCGCATGAGGGAAACAGAGGCATTGTTCATCGTCATGTCGTTGCTCACGCTCAAACGCACGGGGGCCGGCAAGACGAGCGTGGTGTTCGTGAGCGCCAGGTTCGGCGCCTCCCAGAAGGAAAAGCCGTGCAAGGTGGCGTTCATCCCGGAACCTGCCCAGGTTGTGGGCAGGACGCGACCGTCGTTGACGTAGACCGAGCCCCAGGTCCCCGTTCCGCCGCCGTCCTGGCCCAACCCGCCGCCGCACAGGAATCGGACCGCGACCGGCGAGGCGCTGGCCTGGGCATTCGTGTCCACGACGACCGCAATGCGGCCACCCCCGCCACCGCCGGGAAACCAATGCCCCGCCCAGCCTCCCAACGCGCTCACCGTTCCGCCGGTGCCGGCAAAGGTCCTGCAGTTAATGTAGACGCCTCCGCCCGAACCGCCTCCGGTACGGCCGTTATCGCCAGAGGGTTGTGTCAGAAAGGCGCCATTGACGGAAACCTGTCCATTGACGGTCACGGTGCCCTGGGTCGCCTGGATCCAGATCAGCCCGCCCCCGGCGGCGCCGCCGCCGATGATGCCGGTGCCGCCGCCGCTGCCTGGTTGATCCGGCGCGGAAATCACGCCATTCGTGGGGCCGCCCGATCCGGCCACGAGCCCCCCGCTGCTGTCGCCGGCTTCGCCACCAGCCCCGCCATAGCCGCCGCCGCCCCCCCCTTTGCCCGACAGGAAGCCGCCGCCGCCGGGACCGTAACCCCTGGCTGCTGCCGAAGCCGATGCTCCATAGCCGCGGGCGTCGGCGTTAATCCTGCCCGTCGCCTCCACCAGAAGGTTGGAACAGTTGATAAACACGCGGCCATTGGGGATCCACAGGCCGCCGACCGTGCTCGTGGCGGTGTTGTTCGTGTGCGTCAGCGTGCCCTGGACGGTCACCTGCAGGGCGTTCAGAATGGCGTTCGTTGTGCAGAACGTGTTGGTCTTGCCAGCGCTGATCGTGCAGGCCGCCAGCAGGGCGGTGTTGTTGGTGAGCGTGATGTTGTGATTCACGATCGCCGTATCGCCGTCCTGCGGGATGTACCCCGACACCCATGTGGCCGTGTTGCTCCAGTCCCCGGCCTGTGTCGTGGTGGCCGTGGTGGCCGCAGATACCGGGCCGGCGGTCAGCAGGGTCACCATGGCGGCAACCCCGATGCCCAGCCTCCGCTGCGATGCCTGCATGACTCGTTCTTCCTGTTGCTTGCCCATATTGTCCTTTCACCCCGGTCAACGTTCCGGCGTGTATCTTTCCTGTCGTGGCACGGGCTTCCAGCCCGTAGCCGGCAACGGGCTGGAAGCCCGTGCCACGTTGGGTTACGGGCGATGGCCCGCCTTAGTTCCTTTCCTGTCTTTGCTCAGAGTAATCGTCATATCCACCCAGTCGGCATGCGGGGCAAGGTTGACGGCAATACCCTCGGGCCGTTCCACGCAGAGCTCCAGTTTCCGCACATTGCGGACGTCGAGATCGAACGGCACGGCCCGCTGGCCGTGGACCCGCCGCGTCCAGGGCAGGAGTTCGCGGCCGTCTCCGTGGATCGAGAAACGGGCCTGGCCGCTTTGTGCGTGCGGCTTGTCGGATGGGATGCCGTTCTGGTCCTCGATGCCGAAGGCGCCGCTCAGGCGCGTGAAGAGGCCTTTGAGGTCATAGACGGTCCGCGAGGAGGGATGCGTGCCGATGCCCTTGGCATAACGCTGTCCACCCACGCTCAGACCGGCCCCTCCGACGCTCTTGTCGGCCTTGGTATGCAGGTAACCCGATGTTGCCGAGGCCCAGGTAAGGTCCGAAAGGTAAAGCGCCTGGGGCAGCGTCGCGCCTGCCACCACTTCGATTCGTCCGGTGCGCGTTCCCTTACGGCCGTCAAGGTCAGCCACGCCCACCTCAAAGGTGTGCCGGCTGCCGTACTTGAGCCCCCCAACGCGGAACCGTGTGGCAAAGGTGTGCCCGATCAGTTGGCCGTTGTGGCGGACATAGAATCCCGAGGGCGACCCGAAACTGACCCAGAACACCTCCA
>CAYOIT010000392.1:0-3111 GCA_964404035.1 uncultured Verrucomicrobiota bacterium
AGACACCGACTGCCGCGGTGGTGCGCGCCGCGCTCGAACTCAACACGGAGTTCGAACCCGTTCAGGAGAGTTATCATGCCGGCTCGCTGCCGCGTTGCGCATCCCATTTGCGCGTCACGGCGGACAACATCATCGTCACGGCCTTCAAACGCGCGGAAGACGATGACGGTTGGATTCTGCGGGCGTATGAGGCTGAAGGCCGGGCTACGGCGGCGGCCATCGAATGCGCGCTGCTGAAGAAAACGCTGGAATTCGAATTTGGCCCGTTCGAGATCAAGACCATCAGGATCGGTGACGACGGAAACGTCGGGGAAACGGATTTTCTGGAAATGCGGGGATCATGAAGAAAATCGAAGGTATTCCTCGTTCCGAGGCGGCGCCAAGACACGAGGATTCAGCGACAGTCTGGGGTATTGAGGATATGAAGATGAAACACAACCCTCTCTATTACCATATATTGTCCTAGCGACGGAAAGCGCATCCTGCTAAATTCATTCGCGAAGCAGCGGCGTGCGGCTGTGGTCGGACTGTCGGAACACGGGGAGACAAGATCATGCAAACCAAGCGGAATTCAATGGCGCACACGCGCGGGATGGGGCTGGCATTGACGATCCTGCTTTGCAGCCAGAACCGGGCACTGGCGACCGACGATTGGTATGTGGCGACCGACGCCCAGCATACCTTTGACGGCCAAACGTGGGCTACCGCGTTCACCAACGTTCAGCACGCGCTGGATGCCGCTGTGAGCAACGACACGATCCTCCTGGCCGGGCAGACGTTTTGGCTGACGAATCAACTCGTCTGGACCAATGCCGGGGTGACGGTCCGCGGCGGCTACGAAGCAGACCCCGGCGGCGCCTCGCCTGGCAACCGCGATCCAGATCAATGGCCGACCGTGCTGGCGCGCGCAACGAACAGCGTGGCAAACCACCGCATCCTGTACATCAACAACGCCAGCAGCAGCACGCTGGAGCTCGTCACGCTGACGGGGGGCTATGTGGTGCAAGAGGACGGCGGCGGTATGCGGGTCAAGGATAGTGCAAACGTGCAGTTGCTGGGATGCACCATCGTGTCGAACACCTCTTTCTACTCCGGCGCCAAGCAACTGGGCAAGGGCGGCGGTCTGCATGCTTCCGGCAGTTCGCTCACATTAAGCAATTGCGTGTTCACGGCCAACTCATCCAGAAACACCTACAACAATCTGGGCACATCGGCACATGGCGGGGGTATTTGGAGCGACGGTACGCTGACGCTGCGGAACTGCCGTTTCCTTGGCAACATGGCCATTGCGGCCTACACGGGTACGGATACCCGTGCGTACTATGGTCTGGGCGGCGGTTTGTATTTCGCAGGAACGCAGCTTCTCGCGATGAATGTTCTCGTGGCCAACAATATCGCGAGTGGTGGAGGGGCGCCTTTTAAGAGGGGCGATGGCGTCCATATTGCCGGCGGTTCGGCGGTCCTGGTAAACGCGACGATCACCGACCATGAACTGGGCGAAGGCTTGCGCCAGGCCGGAGGAACGGTGTCCGTGTCCAACAGCATTGTCTGTTACAACGGCAGCGATATCGTGGGCACGGTGGCGGCGGCCTACTCCAACGTCGGCGATTTCGATTACGGCGGGCAGAACATCAGCGCCGACCCCGTATTTGAGTATGGGTACTATCTGGCTCCGGACAGCCCTTGCGTGGGCGTCGGCGCCGGCACGGCGGACGATCTCGGCTTGGCGGATCGCACCACCCGCGCGGACGGCACGCCCTACGCACCTGGCGCGACCGTTAACATGGGGTGGCATTATCCGGGCGGAACCGATCTGACCTATACGGATATCTACGTGGCCATCAACGGAAGCGACGCCAACAGCGGCACGAATGCCGTGCAGCCGTTGGCCACGCTGGCCCGGGCGTTGGCGCTGGCCAGTGATGGCACGTGCGTTCATCTGGCCGCGGGGACGTACTCGACGGCAACGGGGGAGTCTTTTCCGGTAACGGTACAGCAGTTGCGGGGGGTGGAGATTCGTGGCGAGGATGCGGCAAGCACGATTCTGGATGCCGCCGGCGCGGATACGGTCGTCCTGGTACTGAACGACACCCATCACGCGGTCATACGAAACCTCACGCTCAAAAACGGAGCCGTGACAACCGATCCGCGGAACGGGATCGGCTTTTCCGATACGGGCGGCGGTCTGCGCGTCAACGCCAGCGGCCGCGCATTCGTGTACGACTGCCTGATTGAAAGCAATACCTGCACATTTACCTACGACGGCACGGCAGTGGGTGGGGGTGTTCATGCCACATCCAGCGATCTGTCCCTGATGAACTGCATCCTGCGGAACAATGGAGCCCTTCACCCCAGTACGCGTTCCGGGGCCTATGCGTATGGAGGCGGCATTTGGAGCGACGGGGAATTGGAGATCAACAACTGCGCAATCCATGACAACAGAGCCCTGTCTTCCTCAGCCTCGTCACCGCGATCACAAGGGGGCGCCCTTTACTTCGCGGGAACCAGGTTGAAGTCGAAAAACGGCTTGTTGGCGAACAACAATACGCGTGACCAAAGCGACGGGCTTCATCTCGCCTCAGGAGCGACGGATTTGCTCAATGTAACCGTTGCCGACAACAATGGCGAAGGCATCCGCCGCACCGGCGGCGCCCTGACCATGACCAACAGCATCGCCTGGAACAATGGTGATGAGATTGTCGGCGCCGCGACCGTCGGCTATTCGCTGATCGGCGACGGCGCGGTGTATGCAGGCGAAGGCAACAAAGCCGGCAATCCGCTGTTTGTCAATGCCGGCGGCGGGAATTACCGTCTGCAAGAACTGTCGCCCGCCGCGGGCGCCGGGATCGTGCAGGCCTGGATGGCGGATGCGACCGATCTCGGCGGCAACCCGCGTCGCTCCCGCGGCCAGGTGGACATGGGGTGCTACCAGATTCCGGCGCCCGCCGGGACGCTGATCCTATTGCGTTGAAATTCGCACGAGCGGTGTGCATGGCGCCGAGCAGAATGGCGCATGAAGCCCTGAAACCGGGGCTGAAGCCCTTGCCTCGATGCCGCCTGAAGGCGGGACTCCGGCAAAGTGTGGCTGGTGCACCGGCGTTGCATTCCAAG
>CAYOIT010000393.1:0-3095 GCA_964404035.1 uncultured Verrucomicrobiota bacterium
TAGCGCCGGCCGTACTGCACCCCTTTGCTTGCACCGAATCGCCGATGCGCCCTTTCAGAACCTGCGCCGACATGGCGCTTGCATGCCATTGCATTGGCATGGTACGTCCTGTCCTCACTCTGCAGGTACTGCAGGGACTGTTGATAAGGAGTAAACATGCACATGGCCGATGCTCTCCTCTCTCCCAGCGTCGGGGGAGCCATGTGGGTGGTTTCCGGGGGCTTGATCGCCTACTGCGCGCGCCGCGTCAGGCAAAGCCTGCGCGACACCCTTGTCCCCATGATGGGTGTGCTGGGCGCGTTCATTTTCACCGCCCAGATGATCAATTTTTCGATCCCCCTAACCGGTTCATCGGGCCATCTGGGGGGCGGCCTGATCCTGGCCATTCTGCTCGGTCCCCACGCCGCCTTCCTGGTCATCGCCTCCGTCTTGACGGTGCAGGCTTTGTTCTTCGCCGATGGCGGCTTGCTCGCCCTGGGCTGCAACATGTTCAATCTTGGTTTCTTCCCGGCCTTCATTGCCTGTCCCTTGGTCTACCGGGTCATCTCACAAGACCAGCAGCACACCCCACGAGCCTGGACCGCGGCGATCGTGGCCGGCATCGTCGGCCTGCAACTCGGCGCCTTCAGTGTCATCCTGGAAACCAAAGCGTCCGGGATCTCCGATTTGCCGTTCGGACTGTTTGCCCTCCTGATGCAACCCATTCATCTCGCGATAGGTGTGGTTGAGGGTCTGGCCACGGCGACCATCGTCGCCTTCGTCGCTCGCGCCCGCCCGGAAGCGTTCCCCACCGCACCCGCGACTGAAGCCCCGTCACGCCTGCGTCCTGTTCTGCTCGGACTATTGCTGACGGCCATCGTCCTGGGCGCGCTGGCCAGTTGGTTCGCCTCCACGCATCCTGATGGCCTCGAGTGGGCCATCGCGAAGGTCAGCGGAGGGAGGGAAATCCCGACACGTGAGGCAGGGGTTCACTCAAACCTGGCCCGCGTGCAGGCTAAGACGGCGATTCTACCCGACTATGGCTTCAAGTCTTCCGGTACCGAATCCGGACCTGGAGATTCGGAGGGGACGGCGCCCTGGCCGGTCGTCAGCGCAGGGACCTCCCTTTCGGGGCTCGTGGGCGGACTGACCACCCTGGCCCTGGCCGGCCTGATAGGCCTGGCGCTCAGGAAGCGCCCGGCACGAAAAGGGTAGGAGGCTGCACCTGTCAGGCGTCGGTGATCTCTGCCACGTGAAAGCCCGCCGCCGCGATCATGGCCAGATCGGCTGTGTGTCCCTGACCACCCGTGGTCAGGTAGCCAACCGTGAAGATCGAATTCGCCGGGTACAACGCCAACGCCTGGAGGGGGCCCAGACAGGCTTCACGCCCGCCCGCCACGCGCAGTTCCCGGTCGGGGTTCGCCAACCGGAACAGGGCCAGGGTCCGGAGTGCCTCCGAGGCGCTGATCCGGGGTCTCCCTTCCATCGCTGTCCCGGGCCGCGGATCCAGAAAGTTCAGGGGAATGGAGTCGGCGCCCACTTCACGCAAGGCCAGGGCCAGGTCGACCCGATCCTCCAGCGTCTCCCCCATCCCAATGAGGCCGCCGCAACAGAGTTCGAGCCCCGCCGCTTTGGCCGTGCGCGTCGTGGCCACCCGGTCGTCGTAGCTGTGGGTGGTGCAGATCGCCCCATAGTAACGGCTGGACGTCTCAAGATTGTGGTTGTACCGGTCCACGCCAGCCGTCTTCAGCCGCTGGGCCTGCGCAGAGGTCAGCAGCCCGAGAGAGGTGCAAATCTGGATCGGCGCCTCACGCTTGATTTGTTCCGCAGCCGCGCAGATAACGTCCAGTTCCTTTTCCATCGGCTGGCGCCCGCTCGTGACAATGCAGTAACGCACCGCGTTCAGGCCCCGGGCCTCGCGTGCGCCCTGGACAATCGCCTCCACCGTTTGCAGCGGATGACGTTCGATCACCGTATCGGCCTTGCCGGACTGACTGCAGTAGGAGCAGTCCTCGCTGCAGAAGCCGCTCTTGGCATTCCGGATCACATGAAGCCGGACGCCACGCCCAAAGAAGGTTCTGCGGATTTCAAACGCGGCCTGAAGCACCGCCAGTAACTCATCGTCGGACGACTGCAGAACCGCCATGGCTTCGGTTCGTTGCAGGGCACCGCCGCCCAGTATCTTCAGACTCAGATCAGTCCAATTCATAATCTCCCCGAAATAAAACCCCGCAGCCGCCGGACCATAACTGCAGTAGGCCGGGCGCTACGTCGCCCGGCTCGTCGAGAGTGCTCCTCGCCACGAGCGGCATCGGCGGGCAACGTAGTGCCCGCCGTACAGGGAGTGCCCGCGCGAACCCCTCACCCAACAGTCGCTTTCAGCGCCTGTTCCAGATCGGCCAGAATGTCGTCACTGTGCTCGATGCCAATCGAGAGGCGCACGAGTTCCGGCGTGATGCCGCCTTCCCGCTGCTGACTCTCCGTCAACTGCGAGTGCGTCGTCGTGGCCGGATGAATGGCCAGACTCTTCGCATCCCCCACATTGGCAACATGCGAGAAAAGCTTGAGATGATCGATGAACGTCGATCCGGCCTGGGCTCCACCCTTGATCCCGAACACCACCATCCCGCCGAAGCCCGAGGGCAGCAACCGCTTCGCCACCGGATAAGAGGGGTCGCCCTCCAAGCCCGGATAACGGACCCATTCGACCAGCTTGTGCCGTTTCAGATACCGGGCCACGGCCAGCGCGTTCTGCGAATGCCGCTCCATCCGCAGCGCCAGGGTCTCGATCCCCGTCAGAAACAACCAGGCATTGTCCGGCGAAATGCAGGCGCCGAGATTGCGCAACGGAACCAGTCTCATCCGAAGAATGTAGGCCAGGGGCGAAAGAGGGCCGAGATCGTGCGCCCACCGGATGTCATGGTAGCTGGCGTCGGGCTCGGATAGCAGCGGGAACTTGCCGCTCTTCCAGTCGAACTTGCCTGAATCCACCACGACGCCGCCGATGGCCGTGCCGTGTCCGCCCAGCCACTTCGTCAGCGAATGCACCACGATATCGGCGCCCTGCTCCAGCGGCCGCTGCAGGTAGGGCGTACTGAACGTGCTATCCACGATCA
>CAYOIT010000394.1:0-3092 GCA_964404035.1 uncultured Verrucomicrobiota bacterium
GTTGGTGATGAAGGCCTGAAAGCAGCGCCCCGCCTCGCCCGCGGTCTCGACTTTCACCTCGGTCTTCAGTCCCGCGTCCACATCTTCGCCCACCGCCAGGACCGGATGGGCCCGCAGTCCCCGCAGCCCCACGCCGCGCGTGGCATGGATCAGGTCAGGAGTGTGGTCTGGCAGCCGTCCATCGCGCAGGCATGCCTCGCTGGAATATGGTTGTGGGGTTTTCATGCCTTCACGAAAAGTTCCACGTCCAACGCCATCGGGCGCACACACACCAGCACGCCGCCCAGTTTCATGACCGGCAGCGCGCACGATGCCCCCGTGGCATCGAACGCCATGATCTGATCCGGCGCGGGGTCGACGGCCTGCCATCGAATCTCCAGTCCCCCCACCGGCTCGTCACCGTAGTTGAGCAGGCTCAGCAGATACGTTCCATCCGGCATGCGCTGCCTGGCGCACCCGACCTGCGGCACGGGAGAGATTACCTCCGGCATGCCGGGTGGCAGCATGGCACGGATTTCGCGGGCCACGCGATCGGCCGGAATCCGGCAGGCAGGCTGGTTTTCGCCGAGCAGCTGCCCCCACGGTCCGGGCAGCAGAACGCAACCCGTACCAGGATGGCGAACGATGGCGTCGTGATGTTGATCCTCGAATTCGTTCGAGAAATGGGCACCCACCAGATCGCCCAGCGCATAGTCCGTCCGCTGCCGCATCCAGGAGTCGTAGAGTCCGCAGCGACCGGTGGCCAGAATCCGCCCGCCGCGTCTGACCCAGGCGCGGATCGCCGTTTCGGCTTCAGCTGACAGCGGCAGAACGTGCGGCAGCACCAGCACCTTGACGTCATCCAGTTCCGCCAACCGGTCGCTGAGCACATAACGGAAGGGAATCTGGTGTTGCATCAGCATCTGGGCCATGGCTTCGTAGGCGCGGTGGTAGGCGGACTCATCCGCCAGCAAGGACTCAAAGTTGTACAGCACGGCCACCGGCGACGCATCGACCGCAGCGCCAAACAGATTCCACTTCGCGCGGTAGAAATCGGTAAAGCGGCGATTCAGTTGCCGCCATGCCGCGTCACGCAGCAGGATCGGATCCTCGCCGCCGTTCTCGCCGCGCAACCCCCACGGTCCGCCCAGAGCGTGACCACCGAACATGGCCGACTCGGCCAAACAGCGGCGCAGGGCGCGTTCCCCGGGCAACGCCGGCCGCGGCAGCCCCCGGTTCGTCGCCTCCACCCCGGCGCCCGGCACGATCCGGGTGCCGACGGCGGTGGCGATGGAATAGGTGTAGTGCTGCGAGACGATCTTGTCCCCCGTCCAGGCCGGAAACAGACCGTTTTCCGCATAGGTGTAGTCCAGCAGTTCCAGCATGGAATGCCAGTTGGCGTTCTCCAGCACGTGCCTCTGCTGGCTGCCAATGCCGATATTGGCGGCCATGACCACGTCGGGCTTCTGCGACCTCGCCCGTGCACAGATCAGCTCCAGGCTGGTCCGCACCTCCGCCGCCCGGCAGCGGACCCACAGTTGGAACAATGGGTCGCGCGGTCGCACGGCGCGCGGGATAGTCAGGCTGGCGAGCTGCTCTGGCCGCAGCCCCAGGTTCTGCCAGGGATCCTTTACGTTAGCCTGGACATACGCCCGAAAGGCATCCTGGCAATGGGGACAGTGACACCCATCGGCCTGCAGGTTGTCGATCCAGATACCATCGGCGCCGATCTCGACCGCCTTGTCCACACAACTCAGCAGGTACTCGCGAAAGCCCGGTTGGTTGGCGCAGGGCTTGGCCCGCCAGTACTGGTCGCCGTATTCATAGGGGTGGCCGTCGTGTTGCCCGTTCCAGTCCACCCGGCCCCAATTCCGAGACGACTCGTTCTCCGACTGGATCGTTTCCGGCATGACGGAACCGTACTGAATGTAGGTGAAGACCTTGATCGCGTGACGATGGTAGTTGGCGATCAGGCGCGCGGTGGCAGCAATCTCCCCGGCTTCCGCCTTCAGGCCGAAGCCCTTGTAGAAATGGGTGGTGACCCAGTTGATCCCGGCCTCAGCCAGTGCCTTGGCCTTTTCCTCGGATTCCAACTGGCGAAACCAGTCGTCAGCCCACAGGGCGTTTCCCTCCTGTGCTTCGTGAAAGCCTCCGAGGCGCCGATAAAACTGAGCCGGCTCCCAGCCGGCCCAGGTCCAGGCCATCATCTTGTCTTTTGTTTTCATGCTCCCTATTCCACAACGCTCGTTTTGAAGACTTCCATCGGGCTCAGCAAGCCTCTTGAGTCATGCCACCCTTCCGTGTGGGAACGGTCGTCCCAGAGGGTCAGGCGCAGACGGCTGGATCTGATCGGGGGAAATTCGAAGACCCGGGTCTCGCAGGTGTTGTCCCGCACTTCCTCGAGAAGGCGGTATTGGCTGCCGTCCCACCATTCGAGGGAGAACCATGGGCGCACCTGCCTCCGGCCCTGCCAGGTGACGGGGACGCGGACGGAATCGAACTCGACAGGATCTTTCCAGGCAATTTCATAGTAGCGCGAGTACGACACGTTGTTGGAATGCCGCGCACCCTTCTTCGGATCCGCCAGGTTTTCCATGCCTTTCGTCTTTTCGGTGAAAGCGGCGATGCGCTCCTGGTTCCCGGCATACCGTTTCGCTTCCACGTCGAACTCGCGGTTCAGGGCGGTCTCAATAGCGCTGGCCTCTGCAACATCAAGGCTGGCATCCTTGATTTCCAGACACGACGCATTCGCCCAAGGCCCCCCGTTCAAGCCCTGAAACTGAAGAACATCGCTCCAGGTGGACCCCCATTCGCCGCCGCTGAACGACCAGCGGTTCAACGCCGCCGGCCAGCGGGTTCCTGCTTTGAGGGGGGCGCCGATCGGGAACTGCGCCTCCAGCGTCCAACCCTTCTCTCCATAGGCGGTCTTGGCCGTTACGCCGCTCCGCAGATTTCTAGCCGATCCGGCGGAGGAGATCGTCAGTCCGCAGGGACCGAATGAAAGATCCAGGGATTCGTGGCGCGCGTTCTTGTCCTTGTCCGCCGCGATGACTTTGGGCATGTTCGGATCGACACAGGTCATGGCCAGATAGATGAACTTATCGTCATGCCCG
>CAYOIT010000395.1:0-3088 GCA_964404035.1 uncultured Verrucomicrobiota bacterium
ACGATTCGCTCTGGCATCATCTGGTTGGGGTCTCCACGACCAACAACGCCTACCTTTATCTGGACGGCACGCTCAAGTGGGCCAGGGGCAGTGCATTCGCTTACGCGGACGGGACCGGCCAGATGTACTTCGGGCGGCAGGGGATCTGGAGTCCGCCGGGCTTTGGCGACTGGTACGACGCCGCCCTCGATGAAGTGCAGAGTTCGTATGCCGCACGCTCGACGAACTGGATCTGGGCCTCCTGGCTGAACCAAGCCTCCAACGCCGCCTTTCTTACGTATCAGCAACCCGTCACCTCCGTGGCGGTCCGGGCGGATGCCCCGTCGGCGATCACCACGAACAGCGCGACCGTCAACGGCACGGTGCTCCATGCTGGCAGGGCCGAGAACCCGTTGGTTTACGTTTGCTGGGACGACTCGGACCGGGGCACGAACGCCCTGAGCAACTGGTTGAACGCGAAGCCGATCGGCACGAATTGGGGCGTTGGTCAGTCCTTTTTCACGAATCTCACCGGCTTGATCGCCGGCAGTAACTATGCCTATCGCTGTTACGCCACCAACTCCACCGGGCAGGACTGGTCGGATACCGCGGTCATGTTCACCGTTCCCTACGGACTGGTGATCCGCGGCAGTCCGGCCAACTACGGCAATCCTCTCCCCAACGGTTATGGGATGAGCCTGTTCCAACCTGGCACCTCGGTGACCAATGCCGTCGCCAGCCCGACCAACGCCACCTCCACGCTTCGGCGCGCCTGCACGGGTTGGAACTCCACGCTGCTGAGCGATGGTTCGCCAGTCAGCAGCGGCGTCAGCACCCAGGCGGTTGTTCTGATGACGAACAACCTGGCCCTGACCTGGAACTGGACGAACGAATGGTATCTGACCCTGGCGAATTCGGTCGGCGGAACCAACGAAACCAAGGCTGGCTGGTATACCGAGGGCTCACAGGTTTCGGTCACGGCATTCCCTACCGGCAGTTATCACTTCATCGGCTGGGTGGGCGATGTCCCGGCTGGCGCTGCCACGAATAACCCCATCACGGTGACCCTGAACCAGGCACAAACCTTGCGCTCTCAGTTCTCCACACTGTTCAGTAACTTCACCCTGATCGTTGCCGGCAGTCCCGCCGCCTACGGCCTGCCGGCCCCACTCAACTATGGGACCAACACGGCCACCATGGCGGATGGGACCTGGGTCACAAACTCGGTCGCCTCGCCCACCAATGCCTCCATTGTGCTTCGCCGCACGTGCGTAGGCTGGTCTTTGGCTTACACGAATGGCACGGCGCTCACGGGTGGGATTACTACCCAGGCGATTTTCCAACTCAACGCTTCCGAACGATTGACCTGGCTGTGGACCAACGAATACTACCTCAGCGTGGGAACTAACGCAGGAGGAACGGCCACCACGAGTGTCTCTGACTGGTACACCAACGGCATACAGCCGGTGATCAGCGCGACGGCCACAGGCAGTTACACCTTTCTGCAGTGGATGGGCAACGTACCGGCCGGCAGTGAGACGAACAATCCCCTCACACTGACCATGGACGTGCCACGGTCTGTCGTGCCCGTCTTCGTGGACAATGCCGTCAACGAAACCAAGGTCTGGTCCGGGAGTAATTACTGGTACAGCGGCACCAACTGGACGCCGACGGGCGTGCCCGGGCCGGAGGACGACGTGGTCATCCGCACCGGAGCGGTGGTCTTGACGGGCCCCACCACGATCAACTCCCTCGTTGTCAGCAACGCCGCGACGCTGGTGTTCAGCAACTGGAACAGCCGGTTGAGCGTGGCGGGTGATGTTACGGTCAGGTCCAACGGAACCGTTACGCTGCCGCCTGCGTTCACCGACGTCCAATCGTCAAACAATGTCTATTTTGCCTGCGCAAATCTGACGATCGAGGAAGGCGGCGTGCTCAATGCCGACTACGCCGGCTATCAGGGCGGTTACAATAGGTCCGGGTACGGGCCTGGCTCGTCCACGTACGACCGCGGCGGCGCGGGCCATGGCGGGCGCGGCACGACGTATTCGCCGGGGACATGGGGTGGCGCGGTATGTGGATCCACCAACGCGCCGGTAATGTCGGGCAGCGGCGGCTCCGGCAGTTCTGGCGGCACCGGCGGAAAAGGCGGTGGCGCGGTGCGTATCGAGGCGAGCGGCCGTGTCTGCGTCAATGGCATCATCAGCGCGAATGCCGGCTACACGAACAGCGTAGGCAACGCGGGCGGGGGATCCGGCGGCAGCATCTACATCACCTGCGCCACGTTCACGGGAACCAATGGGGTGGTGCGCGCGAACGGCGGCACTGGCCAGCAGGCAGGAGGAGGAGGAGGTCGCATCGCCATCATGTGCACGGATGACGCGGCCCAGGCTCAACTGCCCCGTTCCATCGTGAATTTCAGCGCCATGCGCGGCGGTGGCGGGGCGATGAGCGCGGAACTGGGAACGGTGTACCTGTCAACCGATCTGCTGATTCCGATCGCCACGACCAATTTCAACGGCCGGCTGAGAGGCCTTCCAGCCTGGACTCTGAACTTCTCGCAACTGGTCCTGGCAAACAGCATGATCCTGTTGCCGGATGACGTGGCCGCCGTGGCCCTGACGGTAACCAATGACTTCATTCTCGACGGCAGCACTCTGGACGTGGACGGCTATGCGGCCTCGCGAACCCCCATGACGCTGAACGTGGGAGGCAACCTGTCTTTGACGAACGCGGCCAAGCTCTATGTCTACGCCGGCGTCACCAACGGTCTGACGGGTACGAACGGCGGCTGGCTTGGGGTCACAGGGAACGTTTCCATTGCGACCAACTGCATCCTCTACCCCACGTGCCATGCGACGAATGGCGAGGCCGTGCGGATCGTCGCCAGCAACGTGACCATTGATGCGGGCGGTTCCATTTTCGCCAACAGCCGGGGATACGCGACCGGCTATGGCCCCGGCAAGCCGGCGGGAACCGGGCGTGGCGGGGCGGGTCACGGCGGGCCCGGCGGATCCGCCGGCGTAATCGAATATGGTGGCCCGTCCTATGGGAATTCCAATGCCCCCATCGAGGCCGGGAGCGGTTCGAACCACCGCAACGGCGGCGG
>CAYOIT010000396.1:0-3074 GCA_964404035.1 uncultured Verrucomicrobiota bacterium
ACGTCCGGGTCTGTGAGGGGCCTGGGCGGCAACGCCCAGGTCTACTCGGCAGAACGAAGCGCCGGATGGGGATCGGTCTGTTTATGGCAATCATGGGGCTGGCACTGGCGGGGGCGCTGCCGGCGGGGGCGGGGAACCGGACCTGGGACGGCGGCGGGACGGACGGATACTGGAGCACGCCGGCCAGCTGGGATGGCGACGCAACGGCGCCGGTCAGCGGCGATGCGCTGTTCTTCGGCGGCTCAACGCAGCTGTACAACACCAACGATTTGGCGGCAGGTACCCCCTTCGCCGGAATCACGTTCAATACCAACGCCGGCGTGTTCGTCATCACCGGCGCGGCGATCACGCTGGGCGGCGATGTCACGAATAAATCCCCCAATCTTCAGACCCTCAGCCTGCCGATGGATCTCAATGCCACGCGCACCTTCACCACCCCCTCCCCCTACCTCGGCTACATTACGGTCGGGGGTGATCTCAGCGGCGCGGGCGGCTTGATCAAGTCCGGGACGCGGGGACTGACGCTCTCCGGCTCCAACACGTTCACGGGCGGAGTGACGATGAACGACGGGATACTGAATCTCTACGGCGTCAGCGCGTTCAAGGGCGGACTGACGATCAAGGCCGGCACGGCCAACCTGACCAATTCGTTCAGCGGTATCGGCGGCGTTGTTAGTGTCTATTCGAACGCCTCGCTCAACCTTGGCCCCGGCACGCTGACTAATGACATCGTCAACAATGGCACGGTCAGTCGCATTGACGTGAGTGGCACGCTGACCTTGTCCGGGCTGATCAGCGGAACCGGCATCCTCGATCTACAGTACAACATCACAGATTATGTTTTGTCCAACACCAACAACTCGTACACTGGCAAGACTTCGCTCACGGGGAATGCCGCCACCTATTCTCTGCAGGTTACCAAGCTCGCCAATGGGGGGCAGAACAGCAGCATTGGCGCCTCATCATCGTCGGCATCCAATCTGGTGTTGGCGATCGGCGGCGGCTCTGGCGGCACGTACGTGCGCTATGTGGGTCCGGGCGACACCACGGACCGGCTGTTGACCTTGCAGAGCAACGGCGGTGCGATCGGCATCGAGAACAACGGCACCGGGCCTCTGAGTTTCACCAGTACCGGCAGTATCTCCAACAGCACAGCCAACAAAACCAACACGTTCTCGCTGGGAGGCAGCTGCGCCGGAGCCGCCAACACCTTTGCCCCAAGCATCGTCGATAACGGCAACGTCATGCGGTTCATGGCGCGTTGTGCTCTGGCGCAGGGCTGCAAATCCATCGACTGGTTCATGTTCCATGATCGCGACTGCTGGGGTGATTCGCCCGTCAGTACGCACGGTCATGTCCGGCCCAGCCATCAGGTTCTGAAGGAGACGCCGGACCTGCTTTTCAACAAGATCAAGGATTGGGATGGGCTGGTTCCCCAGATGGACACAGCCATTGTTTATGATCTTGTCCAGCATCATCATACGGCCATCGGGGATCCGTCGCCCTGCAACGACAACGATTTGCATGTGGGCAAGCCGGTGGTGGAGGGCGCCCAGGCCGGGCGTGCCTCCCAGGAATACCTGGGCCTGTTCCGATTGGTTGAGGAGAACGGGATGCAGGCGGCGGCAATTGATACCGTGCATTCAACCAAGGCCCTTTCCAATTATCCTTTGGTCTTCATACCGGGCTCACCGGTGATTGCCTCCGTGACGAACAAGGCGCTGCTAAACACAGCGTCGTAATTGGTTGCGCATGTTGTTAAACGGAACAGAGTCGCTTGAGGACCGCGTTCGGCCTAGACCAGATGGCAAATTGGGCATCGACGGAGTCTGTAAGCTCCGGAATCGAGGCAAAGTAGCGGTTGTGCAAGCGGAGTCGACGAAGCAGTTTCCAGACGCGCTCAATGGGATTGAGCTGCGGACTGTACGGCGGGAGGAAGTGAAGACGGAATTCCGGTTCTTGCCTCTGGCGCCATTCGGCGTGCAGTGTCGCATGGTGGTACCTGGCGTTGTCGGTGATGACAACGACCCGGCGACCCGCACGGGTGCTGACACGACGCAGGTGGCGGAGGAACGTCCAACAGGTTTGAGCATCAAATCGACCGCCGGGTTTGGAGTGGCACAGTTTGCCGTCACGAATCCGTACGGCCCCGAAGTAGCTGATGCTCTTGCGAGTCGGCGCATGCTTGCAGACGGGATCCTGCACTTCCGGGGGCACCCACATCCGGCACCGGCTTCCATGTTGCTGGAAGTGGACCTCATCCATGGCCCAGAGATCGACGGCGGGATCAGCGGCGAGTCTTCGGAGTTTTTTTGTGTGCCGCCTGCAACTGCGGGTCGGCCGTGGCAATTTCCGGACGGGGTTTGCGCAACCGGAACCCCATCTGGCGGAACAATCGCTGGCATTGCCGCACGTGCAGGGTCACCCCTATCTGCTGCTTCAGGAAGGCCGACAAGAGCGGCCCATCCCAAAGCTGGGCTGCCAGCCCAAAGTCCGTCGGGCTGCCGCGAAGGGCTTGCTCCACCCGCTCTCGCTCCGCACTGCTCAAACGCGATGGCCGCCCCGGCCGCTCCCCGTCGCTCAACCCTCCGAACCCATCCTGATCGAAGCGATGGACCCAATACTCCACGGTCCGGGGCGCATCGCCCAACATTTCCGCCGTCTGGCGACAACTCATGCCTTGTGCCACAAGCAACACCGCGTGCAACCGATGATCGTAACGCGCCTCCGAGTTGCGCCGGATCTCGTCCTGCAACGCGAAGACCATCTCTTCGCCGTTGCCAATGCTCAGTGCTTTCATGGATCGAGATCATACACAAACCCGACAGTATGCGCAATTACTTATGACGCTGTGTTTAGAAATGTTGACTCGTTAGAAATGTCCCCATTCCGGACTCAATAGAAATGTCCCCTTTTCATGTGGTGGGTACCGCTCGCCTTGGGGTAGCGGCAGCCCGGTTTTCTGCCCCCCGAGAATGGGCCGTATAGCTCGTCGAAGGGGGCGGAAAACCGGGCGGTGGTGACCCACTTCGACAGCGCCGAAACCCTGCCCCCCCCGCCACCCGCCGGGTGAC
>CAYOIT010000397.1:0-3064 GCA_964404035.1 uncultured Verrucomicrobiota bacterium
GGCATGGTTTCAAAAACCTTCCGCCATCGCACATGGCATCCAGACACCGGTTCCCCCGCCAGGGAGCCGGTGTTGTCATTTGGTCCACCTGCAACGAATGCACATTGCTTGCAATGTTGGGTGGCAACAACCGCCACCTCACGCGTGGGGCGGTTCGCCTTCCCCATCATTCGTTGCACTGTTTCTACGCTTTTTGATCTCCGCCAGCAATTCGAGCTGCCAAGCCAGCTGTTCCTCTGGCCCCCAGCGATTCGTGGGTCGAGCCGGCTTCGGTTGACGTGGGCGAACCATCTTGTTGAAATGGGTGCGTATCGCCCGTCCGGCGCGTTCCATCGCTTTCCCATCTCCGGCTTTGGCCGCCCGGAAGAGAAAGAGCCAGTAGATCTGCAGCAGGTCGATGCGGTCCTCCTGGCCGGGAAACTCCGCCCGCATCTGCGCGAGCAGCGGCGCGCAGTCCGCCACCAGCGCCCGCTCCTCGGCATTCAAGATGCGTGCCGCGTAGAGCCCGTGCGTCATCGCCCCCAGGCAATTGCGCCGTTGCCGGCGTGTCATCGCCTCCGGTGGCGTCGCACATGACCGCCGCCAGCAGTCCAACCAGTACCGTTCCTGTCGATTCAGCATCAGGCACCTCCTGGTTCTGGAAAGTCACCCGCGGGGAGAGGGAGGCGTTTGGTTACCCGCACTTTGGACCCCCTGCAGCCCATCCGCCGCCAATTCCCCCTCCGGAGATGTAGTCGCCGTTGCCTCCTGGAAACGCCTGAGCACCCCACAGACATGCCGCGGGGTGATACTGAGGATGCGGGCGATCTCGCAGTTGCGAAAGCCTTGCTCCTTCAGCGCCCGCACGCGGAGCGCTGTCCGCTGCCGGACCTGGGCCGTATCTGTCGGAATGTAGACCAGGCCGGTGACGTATTGGCGGATTTCCTTGACCAGACGGGCCGGCAGCACCTGGTCGGCATGCACGTAGTTCCAGCGTCCCATAGGCGTGACTCCTTCGCTCAGTTGGTGAGAGCTCGCATTGTAGCATAACAGTCGGGAAAACACAAACGAAAGTTCGCTACAGCGAGATTTCGCGTCCTCTCTTCCCCCAATATTGCCCCTGAAAAAAATATTGGGGTTTTCCATATATAGAGGGATGGAGGGGGATGGGATGCCCGCCGCCGCCTGGCCTTCGACTGCGATTAGCGCGGGGTATGGGGCGTCGTGTGCGACGGCGGGAGACGATGCGCAATGCGGTCGTGATGGCGCACGTCGAGGGGCGGAACCGGTGTTGACTATTGAGGTCTGGGCCATATCTACGCGCGCTGCCAATATAGACAGATAGGAGGAACTGACTGAAACAGACCTGCCTGGTGATGGCGTCTGCGCCGTGGTGGGCCATGCCACCGCATGCACCATCCCGTGCCGTGGCCGGTCAACTCTTTTCGCGGGTGGTGCAAAAATATCTTTGTTTTTCACAATAAAGAGATCTGAGGGGAGATGCTGGCAGATCATCGCTGGCGTCTGAAGCCTGCAGCGACACAACATGGGCGGTCTTCGTAAATCCGGGGGGCTGGCGCGTAAGAAGACGTATGAAGCGGGGGAAGAAGCGGTGCCGGTGGCGCACGCAGCGCGTCATCAACATTTTTTCATTTTTTTCGCAACGGCACTGTGCTATTTCGGCGGATGCCTGCTATGGGAGAGGATGGAGAGTGTGTCGCGAACGCCCTGCTGAAAAAAGTTGCGCCAAGTTTGCGAATTTGGCGGGCGCGTTCGTAAGTGGTAGATGGCGAGAATGCGTAGACGACCAGCCTGCCTGCAGGACGACATCAGCGAACTGGGGCTGAGAGTCCAGTGCGAAAAAACTTGCGGCAGGAGTCGTCACTTTGCCATTCTCGCGTTTATGTAACGGTTAGGGGAGTCATGTGCACAAACCACGCCTGCCAGGGCGGCAGGCGCCTGTCATCGGGAAGAGAGGAGCGTGAAGACCATGTCAACGTATCTAAATGCCAAGTCTGTACTACCGCCGGGATTGCTGGCGGAGATCCAGCGGCATGTCTGCGGCCATCTTTGGGTGCCGGTCGCCGAGCGGCAGGCAGAGGTTACCCACCGGCGCGTGGTGCAACTCCAGCTGGCGGGGGTGGGCACCCGCGAGATCGCCGAGTTGGTGGGGGTCAGTCAGCGGCGCGTGCAGCAGATCGTGCGCACGGCCAAGCAGGAGCGCACCGCGCATGCTGAATAATCCCGAACGGGCAGACGCGGTCCAGGATCAGATCCGTCGGGCGGTGGCCACGTTGACCGCGCAAGGGTGCACACTGACCAAGCGGGCGGTGGCAGCAGCCGCGGGATGCAGTCCGACCACGGTGATGAAGTATCGGGCGCTCTGGCAAGCATCCGAGACTTCGGATGAGACGCTGTCGGCAGATGATCCGTTAGCCTTGACCCCGGAGAACCTGTCGGCATGGCAGGAACTGGAAGCCAAATGTGCCCCAATGTCGATTGCGGCGCGGGTACAGGGGTGTCACGCTGACCAGGTGACCCCGGCGATGCTCACGTTTTGGCGTACGCAATATCTCCGACTGGAAGGGATTGGGCAGCACCAAATGGATGACGACGTGCTCTACAAGGTCTTGCGTCCGTATAAAGATCGGCTCGCGCTGCTGGAAGAGGCTGTCTGTCAGCGCTATGGGAAACGCGCAGGTGGCGAGGCGGTGCGGCCTGTACGGCTCTTCGAGTATCCCTTACCGCGGACACGCACGCTTCTCGGCCTGCCGTTTCCTCACGGGGCGTACCCGTCCATTGCGCAGGAGATGCAACGCCGTCACGGGGAGGTGTGTCTTGACGACCGGTATTAACAGGCCATCAGCCAGGCGACAGGCCAAGCAGGCGCCCCTGCCGCGCCAGCCATCCCCGGACGTGACACCGGCTGTCTCGCCCTTTGCCTGGCTGCCGTATTACCTGCCCCCGGAGGAGATGGAAGCCGTCTGGCGCGAGTGGGGATTGCGGGTATTGGGACAGCAACCAGTCGCCGAGGAAGACCGTACAGCCTTCGAAACGGTCTGCCGACAACTCCAGACGAATTGGG
>CAYOIT010000398.1:0-2990 GCA_964404035.1 uncultured Verrucomicrobiota bacterium
TTCCAAGGGGAGGGTCCGCGGCCTCGCGGACCGTTGGTCATAATGCGAACTGCTGGTCAATGACGGATACCTTGTTCTTTTATCCAGTTTCAGACATAATGATGCCTTGAGTATGGTGCTCCATAACGACCCCAAAACACGGGGATATTTTGGGCTGAGCAGAAGCGTCCTGTTACGTCGTCTTTTATTCTTGATGTTGGCCTTTGCTTTGACAGCCCTGACGGGCTTGGCGGCGGCCACTACAAACCAAACGCCTCCCCCGTCCGGACTTCTTGTCAATTTGCTCTCTGCCACGGGAGAATCCAGTCTGGCGGATCAAGGCGCGCTACCGGCCGGGTTTCCCCCGGCGTTGAGATCACGGTCTGTGGATCTGTATTTGCCCATGATGACTCAGGAAGTGGTGCGCGAGGGAGTCGCGCTGCGGCTAGAGCTTTTTGCCGATGCCATCTATACGGCGCGCGTGGATCGCGTAACCGAAAATGTGAACGGAACCGTCACGACACGCGGACGAATCGACGGGTATCCTCTGGGGACATTGATCCTCACCACCTCGGACGGGCGAACCGTGTGTGCAGTTGAAATCCCGGAACAGAAAAAACGATTCGCGATCCAAAATGAAGCCGGAACCAACGTCTATCGTCTTGTGGATGTGGATTTGACCCGTGTTGATAATTTAGAGGGCGGTCCGTCGCTCGTCCCCACGCCCGCGCCATCCTTGCTCAGTCAACCCTCGCAAGCCGCTGTCTCGCCACAGGGAGACCCGCTGGCTCCCGTGACGGTTGATGTGCTCATTGTCTATACTCCTTTGGCGCGGCAATGGGCTGACGCCAGTGGCGGCGGCATTGCCAATGTCATCGCGCAGGCTATGGCGAAAGCCCAGCTTGCGCTCGACAACAGCAGCACGTTTCTCTCGCTCAATCTGGTTCATAGTGAGGAAATTTCCTACACGGAAGACGCCAATAGCTATACGAATCTTACCCGCCTTCAAAACGGGAGTGACGGATATATGGACACGGTTCAGGGTTTGCGTGATCTGTATCGAGCCGATCTGGTTTCCCTTTTCGTGCAATGTGAAGATGTGGGAGGCCTGGGCTACCTGTTAAACGACACCGACGGACAGTCCCCCTGGGCTTATTGTTTAAATCGTGTGCAACAAGTCTCTTGGTCATTCACGATGGTTCATGAAATGGGCCATAATATGGGGTGTCATCACTCTAAGATTCAGAACTTTCAACCAGGTCCAGGACTGTATTCTTATTCCGCCGGTTGGCTTTGGACGGGAAGTGACAACGGCAACTATTGTTCCGTGATGACCTATGAGGAAAAGTCATATTTTGCTGATAATATTGCTCGAACCCGGGTGGCCTATTTTTCGAACCCGGCCATCCAGTATTTGGGTGCGGCGGTCGGAGATGCGGCGGACGGGGATAATGCCCGCACGCTCCGCGAAATCAAGGGAGTGATTTCAGCCTATCGGAATCCGCCTACAGTGACGTTGAGTTTGACGGGGAGCCCACTAGCCGAGGCAGGGGGCGTGGCTACAGTGACGGCAACCTTGTCCTCGACTTACTGGATTCCGGTGACCGTGAATCTGGCGTTCGCAGGAACAGCGACCCTGGCAAACGATTACACCAGGTCGGGAACCAGTATCACGATTCCAGCAGGAAGCACCAGTGGTTCCATTACTCTGACGGCGGTACAGGATGTACTGGACGAAGCGAATGAGACGGTGGTGGTGGATATCGATACAGTAGTCAATGGCACGGAAAGCGGCACACAGCGGGTGACAGCCATGATCACGGATGATGATGCGGCTCCCACGGTGAGTTTGGGTTTGTCAGGAAGTCCGTTGGCTGAGGCGGGCGGCGTAGCCACGGTGACCGCGACGCTGTCGGCGGTGTCGGGTCAGGCGGTGACGGTGAATCTGGTGTTCTCAGGAACGGCGACTCTGGCGAACGACTACACCAGGTCGGGAACCAGCATCACGATTCCGGCAGGAAGTGCCAGTGGTTCAATTACGCTGACGGCGGTGCAAGACGTTTTGGACGAAGTGAATGAGACGGTGATTGTGGATATCAGCACAGTAGCTAATGGCACGGAAAACGGTGCACAGCAGGTGACGGCCACGATCACGGATGATGATGCGGCGCCCACGGTGAGTCTGGGTTTGTCTGGAAGTCCGATGGCCGAGGCGGGCGGCGTAGCCACGGTGACCGCGACGCTGTCGGCGGTGTCGGGTCAGGCGGTGACGGTGAATCTGGTGTTCTCAGGAACGGCGACTCTGGCGAACGACTACACCAGGTCGGGAACCAGCATCACGATTCCGGCAGGAAGTGCCAGTGGTTCAATTACGCTGACGGCGGTGCAAGACGTTTTGGACGAAGTGAATGAGACGGTGATTGTGGATATCAGCACAGTAGCTAATGGCACGGAAAACGGTGCACAGCAGGTGACGGCCACGATCACGGATGATGATGCGGCTCCCACGGTGAGTCTGGGTTTGGCCGGGAGTCCCATGGCCGAGGCGGGCGGCGTAGCCACGGCAACGGCGACACTGTCGGCAATGTCGGGCCTGGCGGTGACGGTGAATCTGGCGTTCTCTGGAACGGCAACCCTGACGGACGATTACATAAAGTCGGGGGCAAGCATCACGATTCCAGCGGGAAGCCTCAGTGGATCTATGACGCTGACAGCGGAACAAGACGCACTGAACGAAGCGAATGAGACCGTGGTGGTGGATATCAGCACGGTGGCCAATGGCACGGAAAACGGCACCCAGCGGGTGACCGCCTCGATCACGGATGATGATCCGGTTCCGGCTGTGAGTCTGGACCTTTTGGGGAGTCCGATGGCCGAGGCGGGCGGCGTAGCGACGGTGACCGCGACGCTGTCGACCGTGTCGGGTCAGGCGGTGACGGTGAATCTGGCGTTCTCAGGAACGGCAACCCTGACGGACGATTACATAAAGTCGGGGGAAAGCATCACAATTC
>CAYOIT010000399.1:0-2990 GCA_964404035.1 uncultured Verrucomicrobiota bacterium
CCACCACCCGTTGTGCCTCGGCTGGCGTGGCCAGGCCCACCCAGAGCGGGTGAAATGACGCTGCGCTGATGTTCGGACTCTTCCTGCCAGACGCCAAATCGTAATCGACGAAAGCCCCCGCCTTTTCATCCCAGAGATACTCGGAAAACAGACTCCTCCGCGTGTCTGCTTTCCGACGCCACAGATCGCGCTCCTCCCCGCCCGATAGCGATGCCAGCAGGGTTTCGTAGGTGTAGAGGTTTGCGTTCAGATCCACCGGACAAAAATCCCCGCATCGCCCGTCGAACCGCGTGGTGAAATCCCACCCTGATTCCGCCTCTGCCAACGCGTGGGCCGTGGGACACTCCCATTCCGAAGGACCCAGATTTGCGAGGCCTGCGCGGTCCTTGTTTTCTTGCAGGAACTCTTGCAACTCCTCCGCAGTGGCACGATGACTGTAACGCGATAGTCCGAGGCTAGTCTGCCGCTGTGTTGTCCAGAAGAGATATTCCGTTTCGAGAGCCTTGCGAGTTTCGCCCCTCAAGCCCAGTTCCACGATCTCGTCCTGCAGCAGCACTGAGAGCGCGGCCAGGTAGGGCGGCTGTGAGCGGTTCAGGAGGACATCACGAGCCGCGTTGGGAACAAAGCCGAGCGTTTCAATCAGGTGGACAAAATTCCGGAGGTTGGCCACGGCAAGGTCTTTCCGGTCGCTGGCCACCAACCCGAGGCAGGTGAAGTAGGTGTCCCAGTAGTAGAATTCCTGAAAACTTTTCCTGCGGCACGGAACGGTGTAATGATGCGGAAGCGCGAGATTTCCGGGCTTCCCGTTGTTGTGGCGCACCGTGTCCTCCCAGTTCGAGAGGATGTAGTTCCTCACATCCTCCGCGCCATCAGGGATCTGGGCGTCCCCGCACGGCTTGTCCTCGACGTCCGCCTTGAATGCGATGCCGGGGCTCACTCGCTTTTCTTGCGTGAGGGCCGGGTTCGGAGGATCTCGAGATAACTTTCCGGAGTCAGACCGTAAGCCTCAAGATTTTCCGGCTTGAGAACATCACGTGGGTCTCCGGCCGAAGTGTTGCCCTCAAAGTAGAAGCCGAAGGCGGTTGTGACTTTCGTCGCGTCCGAGATCTGCTCCTCAAGGTATTTCGGAAGATACATCGGTGTGCCGGTGCGTGTGTTCCACGGATGAAAGAGCGGGATGAACCGCCGTGCAAAGGGATAGGCCTTGCGCGCATCGGCGAGCAGGTCGGGGAGGCGGATAAACCAACGGTAGAGATGCTCCCCGCAGGTGGGATCCTTTGCGATCTCATTGTTGCCGGCACCGTAGGACTTTTCCGTGGCGATGCTGATGTCGGTCACCCCCGCGTCGAACATCCCTTTCAGCCACCAATAGTTGCCGGCTCTGGCATCGTTCTTATCCGCGTAGAGCCTTGCCTCGTAGAGCTGAATCACCGGGCAGTCCCACACCTCCTTCAACATCCGTCCGAATTCCAGCCCGCGACGGTAGTAGAGTCCGTCGTAGCCAAACTCCTCCTTGAACGACCATCCCGTGACGTGGCCGGTGAATTCCTTGTAGCGGGCCTCCATCTCGGCGCCGGGAGTGGCATAGTCTTCCGCATCGAACTGGAGCCCATGGAAACCAGCCGCTTTGGCTTTGGCATAGACCAGACGGGCCTGGCGCAGGGTGGTGGCCCATTTGAGATCGTCCTTGAGATCTTCCGGTGTGTTAACAAGCTCGCAGAAGAACTCATGTTCCCCGAGCCAGTATCGCACGCCCCGTTTTTTGAAGGTTTCCAGGACACCTGATGTGACCACGGTGTCGATCGAGGCATTGCTATTGGTCTGCGGAAAGGCGGTTTCGATGTAGTCCAGCCAGATGTCGGTGATCCCCAGATCGTCCACCATGAAATCGATCTTCTGCTTATAGTCTCGATCGAGATCGCCGGCCCAGAACAGGAGGTGTCGCTCGGGAATGTTTTTTCTCCCGATGACTTCCAATTTCGAAACGGCACCGTCGTTGTAGCCGCCAGACAGCTCGATGGCGAGAAACTTCCCAACCGAGTCGCCCGGCAGCGGCACTTCTAGAACTCCGCCTTCCTTCCACGACGGAAGATTGACGGATCTTCCCAGCAGTGCTCGAAGATTGTGCGGGTTGCTACCGAGCGAGATTTCACGAAGGAAAGTGTGATAGCTTCCGCCGGGCGTCTTGATTCGGACAGAACGAACCTCGGACGGTTCCCCAAGATCCAAGACAAGAACCGCTGAGGCGTTTTCTCCCTTCAAGACCATTGCTCCGTCAGATTCCTTCGAAGCAAGAGCCTCCGGTGAGACGACTTCTCCGCGGAGCGTTTTAGTTTCGCTGATGGTGAACGGAAGCGGACGGAATTCCTGACGTTTACCCGAGCTCTCTGCGGCTTTGGCAGGAAGAGTGCAGAGCAGACATAGAAAACAGAATAAAGAGATATTTCGATTCATTTGCATGGAAGAGAAGTGGTTCAATGGTTGGCTGATTCCTATTGTTTCAAGAAAACATCCCACTGGAGCCAGCGGGGGCTTCTTGGCCCCTGCACCGCTGTCACGGCAATCTTGTCCACGACACGCACTTTTTTGACGGGTTTTGTTTGATCCGAAAGATCGAAGGTCAGGACATTGCAGGTCCCCTCCGCGACCTTGCTCCCGCATTGATTTCCCGTGGCGATCACTTTCTCAAATGTGTCCCCGTCATAAGAAACGAGGATTTCCACATCGGCGGCATTGCGATACTCCGAGGCGTTGTCCACCCAGAGATCGATTTGCTTGAGGATCCCGGGAGACTCGAGCTCAATCTCGTAGGTGCTTTCGACATCTGCGGAGGCGAGAACATGGTCGGAGACCTGATTTTCGCTGTCAGACTCCGTCCACAGGGAGATGAGGTCACCCACCTTGTAGGCCTTGAGATTCGTGCTGTCATACGCATGTCCGTCAATCACCGTGACAGGCTTGTTTTGCGCCGCATCCTTGGTGGACCATCC
>CAYOIT010000400.1:0-2950 GCA_964404035.1 uncultured Verrucomicrobiota bacterium
TTTCCCTTCCGTTTCCCTTTGATGTCACCTGTTCGGTGTGACACGAACGATCCACCCTCCACCTTCAACCCACCCGCTCTCTGCGCCTCCGCGCGAGATCTCTTCTCCGCCTTCCCGCCTGCCGCTTACCGCTTTCCTCATCGGAACGTGAACGCCGACCCCGACGGCAGCGGCACGCCCACATAGGTGAACCCACCGGACTTGAAGATCTCTGCCGGCCTGGGCGCCATCCCGCTGTTATCCGTTACGAGCTTGCCCGCCGCCTGTAGTCCCTGCACCGCCGCCACGTGATCACCGCTCCAACTCAACCCATAGAAGGGTCTGGTGGTTGGCGGCGCGCGAAACACGATCCGTAGCGCCCCATTCGTGGCCGTATCCATGTTGAACGCCGTGTCAGCGGCATTGTTCACGACGATTCCGCACGATTGCGTGGTCACGTTCACTGTCACCCGCGCGGTCTTGTGCAGCGTGATCGCGTTGGTCACCGCGAAGATCGTGTTGCTCAGCGTCAGCGTCGCCACGCCGCTGTTGCTGGCCCCACCCACCACCACCGTCCCGGCCACCACGTTGCCCGGCGGCAATCTGAGCGTGCCGTTGAAATTGTCGGTGGCCTGCGCCGCCGCCCGATCCGGGGCAATCGCGATTTGCTGAGCGTCAATGGCACACGCATCCATCGCCGCCAAGTCGAGGCCGCCGTACGTCGGATACTGGTAGTTGCCCGTGCTGTAGCCGACGTAGAGGTTGGTCACATATGCCGAGCAGGACCCGCCTTGGGATGCACACAGGCCAGCGCTCACATTGTTATACTGACTGGCGAGCCCGATGCGCAGTTCACCCCGCGTTCCGACACTGACGCCGAAGGCCAGACTGACTCCGGCAGGCAACTTGCCGAGGCTCTGTCCGCCCAGCGAAAACGTGTTGGCCGGGTCGCCGATGTACGTGTTCCCGAGCAACGGCGTCAACAGCGTGGCGCCTGTTACACGCAGTGTGCTGCCTGAAGCAGAACTGTTCATTTGGAGGAGCGCGTTGCGACCGTCAATGGTCAGTGAACCCATCGTCAGACTCGCGCCCACGATGCCCGCGCCACGGAGGTCGAGCGTGCTCCCCGCGTAAGCCGTGTCTGCAATATTGACGCTACCCAGGTTGTATGTCTGCAGATTGGTGCGGATTATCAGGACGCTATTGTAGAGCGAGACCGATGCCTTCGCGGTATCCGTCCCGAGCTTGACGGTGCCATTGGTGAAGGTGAGGGTGGTGGCCTGACTTTGGTTAAGTCCGATTTGCGAAGTCCCGCCAAGCGTCAGCGTCTGCCCGCCCAGGTCGATGGTGTGCGCAACGGCGAACCCACTGCCTCCCACCGCCACTCCGCCGATCGTGCGGGCCTGCTCGAGTTTGCCGGTCACGGCCTGTCCTGAAGTCCCGTAGTTGAGCACCGCCAACGTGGGATTGGTGGGCGGAACGCCTTCCAGCCAGTTCCCCGACCACCACCACTCGCGTCGATCCATCAGTGGAGTCGATGCCGTGCCTGACCACGTCAAGGCGTTGGTGACACCGGGATTCAAGTTCACCACGTGGACCGTACAGGTGGCCGTAGCCGAATCCGATCCGGCTATGACCTTCAAGATCGTCGGGTAGTCGCCAACTGCATTGAAGGTGACCGTGGCCCCTTCCGGTCCGCCGTTCGTACTGAGGGTCATCGTGAGCGGACGGGAGCTCGGATCGGAAGAGCCATTATTGATGTCATTGGTGCTGACGATCACCGTACCGGCTGGCGCGATCTCATAGGTGCGCGATGCCCAAACCACGGCGTTGGGTAACGTACTGAAGGCATTGGAGTCTGCCATGGCATAGTACGTGTAGTTGGCGGCGGAATCGTAGATCACGCCCGCCCTCTGGCCGGCGTAGGTTCCGGTCGAGGTCAGCCGGCTGCCGCCCACCATGGCGTCAAGCGTGGACTTCGCATTGCCCTTGATACGAATGGCCCAGTTTGTGGTGCCCGCCGCTGGCGCCGACAGGAAGTTGACTTTGATCTTGCCGCCGGCGTCAGTGAAGGTGCCCTGTATGTCGTAGCCTTTGGGCACGGAACCCAGGGAGATGCTGTTTGACGCCGTGGTATTCAGCGTGAGGGAATTCGTCACGATGAACATCGTGTTGCTGAGCGAGAGGATTCCAAAACCGACGCCGGCCGTTGCGCCAATAACCACTGTGCTAACCGTCGCGGTCCCTTGGGGCAGGCGCAACTCCCCTCGCTCATCGTCGGTCGCCACTGCCGCCGTCCTGCCAGGGGCGATCTGCAAGTCCACCGCATCCAGCATGGACGAATCCATGGCGGCAAGATCCAACAGGCCACGCGGACTACTCACTCCCGTTGTGGCGCCCCGGGTGCCGATCTTGAGGCTCGCCAGATACCCCGTAAAGGATCCGCCGCCGCCATCGGCGACCTTCAGGGCGGCACGGACGTAATTGCCAAAATTCACAATTTCATCGGCAATGACCAGGGTGGCGCGCGCTGTTGCGCTCGTGCCCACCGTTAGATCGATCCCCGCAGGAAACTTGCCGAATGTCGCCGTGTCCATGACGAACGTGTCACTGGGGTTTCCAATGTACTGAGGATCAGAGGAGTTCACGTGTCCCTTGCCCAGTTCGAAGGTCTCGGTCACCTTGACGGCATCGACCACGGTGGCATTGTCCAGGAGTAGGCGACCGCCATGCCAGCCGCTCGCAGCCATCAGCAGCCGTCTCATCTTGAGTGTCCCGCCCACGACCGTAACGCCCCGCAGATCGACCTGGGAGAATGTGTAGGGGTTGGGGGTGATCGTCATCGTGTCGAGGTTGGTGGGGTCGAGACTGCTACCGGGCGCGAAAACCAGCCGGCCGGCCCCCAGCACGTCGATGTTCCCCGCCGCCGTGGGCGTGCCGATCCGCACCGTGCCGTTAGTGAGGGTCAAAG
>CAYOIT010000401.1:0-2925 GCA_964404035.1 uncultured Verrucomicrobiota bacterium
GCGCCATGCGGCGACTGTCCATTGTGGTTCCGGTATCGCTCCTGCTGATCTTCCTCATGCTGTTCTCGGCATTCAGCTCAGTGAAGAGCGCGTTGCTGGTGTTGGTCAACCTGCCGTTTGCCCTGATCGGAGGCATTTTCATCATCGTCCTGTTGAAGATCCCGCTAAGCGTCTCGGCGTCCATCGGATTCATCGCGCTATTCGGAATAGCCGTTGAAAACGGCGTGTTGCTCGTCTCGTTCTTTGATCAGTTGCGCAAGGAGGGCCTGAGTCCCGAAGAGGCCGTGAGACGCGGATGCGAGCTGCGTTTGAGGCCCCTTCTGATGACGGCGATGACCACACTGCTGGGATTGTTGCCGCTGGTGTGGGCCACCGGGAGCGGGTCAGAGATTCAGCGTCCGCTGGCGGCCGTCGTGCTCGGCGGCATGGTATCGGCGATGTTGTTAACACTCATTGTGTTGCCGGCACTGTACTATCTGGTCGAGATACACGGAGAGAAGAAGGATGTGAGTCTAGCAACCCCGGAGGTGAAGTCATGAAGGCCATTGTCGCGTATGTTCAACCGTTCATGCTGGAAAAGGTCACGGATGCGCTGCGGGCGAAGAAGATTCATGGGGTCACCGTGATTCAATGCCAGGGGTTCGGCCGTCGAACTGACGGTGCCAATCCGCACTACGAGGACCCGGCGGTCGAATTGGGGTACGCGCCAAAAGCCAAGATCGAGATTGTGTGCCATGACGAAGACATGCAGGGGATTGTAAATGCCATCCGCGAGAGTGCGCATACCGGGCGTCACGGCGACGGCAAGATCTTCGTCAGCGCAGTGACCCTCGCCGTGGATGTTCGGACTGGCGAGGAGGGTGAGGCCATCCTCTAGGATGGCGGGCCTCGGATCAGACGTCGACGCCCACAAACTTCCGCAACACATAGCCCACCAGAAAGCTGAGCCCGGCGACACTCAGGCTCAGCCCGGCCATTTCCAAAAAACGTTTTCCGAAGGGCTGATCTCTGGCGACCGAGATGTAGTAGTTGAACAGGGCGATGATCACGATCGCCGTGGCGAGGGTGCACGCCAGCGCCGCGTAGTAATTCGACAGCAGGAGATAGGGCAGGATCAACAGCACGACTGTCAGGACGTAGGCCACGCCGGTGTATAAGGCCGCCTTGAGGGGATGTTGTCCCTTTCCTTCCGTTTTGGTGGAAAGGTACTCGGAGGCCGCCATGGAGAGGGCGGCCGCGAGGCCGGTGATACAGCCGGTCATGGCGATCAGTTTCATATTCTGCAGTGCCAGCGTCAGGCCGGCCAGGGCGCCGGTGAGTTCGACCAGCGCGTCGTTTAGCCCGAGGACGATGGAGCCGACGTACCGCAGCCGCTCCTCGTCGAGCATGCCGAGCAGGGCCGTTTCATGGTCGCTCTCATCCCGCCTGATGGCGGCCGCCTTGTCCACGCTTACCGGGAGGGAGCCGTAGGCCACCTGGGCCCCCACTTCATCCCGCTCCATCAGCTTGGCCCCGAACGTGAAACCGAGAAGGCGGCTGATCCAGTAGAACCGGCGCACCCTGGCCCAGTCAGGCTGGATGTCCTCGCCGGTGTAACTCTTCCATTGGTCGTAGTGCCGTTTCTCGTCAGCGGCGATCCGTTCGAGCACCTCGCGGTTTCCCGCTGACTGCTGAAGAAGCGCCAGGCGCCGGTAGAGGTGATGCTCGGTGATCTCGTTACGCTGATACTGCAACAACTGGGCTTTCTGCTGAACCGACAACATGGTGCATTCTCCTTGAACCTATGAATCACTGGTCGCTGGCACTTACCCGGGCTTGGCGGGCCGCGCTAAGGCTTTCCTTTCGGGCCGGTCTTCTTCCAGCAGTCGCGCAGGGCGGCGTGGAGATGGTTCCGGAACTCGATGGGAAGCTCGCAGGGCTGGTCGTTGCGATAGAGGGTAATCGTTTTCCGGATGTTGTCCACAACCACCTGGCAGGGATTGCAGCCGGCCAGGTGTGCCTCCAGTTCCTTGCAGATCCCGGGATCGACCTTGCCGTCGACATAATCGTTCAGCAGGGCGAGAAGCTCATGGCAGGTGGCACCGTGCTTGCCGCCGATGCTGTGGGTGTTGGTCTGCTTTGTGGTCATGGGAGCCTCCGGCGTGGGTGTCGAGTGTCCAAGGGCATGGCGTGGGCCTCCGGTGTGTGTTGTTTCGTTTCATCGCCGAAGGCACGGGTAAGGCGTTCGCGCAACTGCAGTCGGGCGCGCAGGAGCCGCACTTTCACATTGGCTTCGCTGAGGCCGAGGGCCTTTGCCGTTTCCCTGACGGAAAGGTCTTCCACGTCCCGGAGCAGGAAGACGGCGCGGTGGCCGGGATCCAGTTCGGCGATGGCGGCATCAAGCAACTGATGCGTTTCGGCTCGTTCGGCCAGGCGGTCCGGCGCTTCGCGCCAGTCAGCGATATAGTCCGGATGCGGAATGTGACCGTCGTGGTCCGGTTCGGTGGCTTCATCCAGCGAGGTGGTGGGCAGCCCGCGGCGTTTGCGGACCACCTTGAGGGCAGCGTTGGCGGCGATGGTCGTCAGCCAGGTGGAGAAAGCGGCGGTTTCGCGGAAACCTGCCAGATGCTGCACGGCGCTGAGAAAGGCCTGCTGGGTCACATCCTGGGCGTCGTGCTCGGAGCCAGTCAGCCGGCGGGCCAGTCCATAGATGCGGCGTTCGTGACGCGTGACCAGCGTCTCGAAGGCGGCCAGATCACCCGCCTTGGCGGCCCGGACCAGATCCTGATCGGTCCGGTCGTCTGCCCGTGCGTCTTTCAAGGAAGCGTCCATAGGGTTAACCGAGCAAACGAACGAAAAGAAAAGGCTACGCGTGAGACACCCGTACCACAACCTGAAAGATACACGCTAAAGGGAGGGAAAATCAATGTGTCGTCTTTGCCCGGG
>CAYOIT010000402.1:0-2924 GCA_964404035.1 uncultured Verrucomicrobiota bacterium
GGCACGCCGACATCCGCCTCCGCCGGGCTACGGCACGCCGACAAGCGGCGGCCCTGCGCTTAACTTCAGGGCCCGCGTCGGCCCGACGCGGGGTTTGGCGATAGGAAGCGCGAATGGAAAAGCCCCCGATTTCCTTCGCTAGGTTTCCGTTTTCCGGTTGAATGCGCGCGTAAGCGGTAGTAATATGGCGTTTGTTGATGGAGGACAGAAAAGTGAACGCAACGATGGCTGTCAAAGCAAACTTTCCGGGTTTTCTTTGCAGTCGGCACAGAGTGCGGGCTGCAACTGCACGCAAGGGAGGTAATCCGTCCAAGGCGCCGTTCGTTGGCATGTGGCGCGATCGAGTTGACAGGGTCGACAGCACCATGTGGGTCAGGCATCAGCGCCGAACGGGCTGGGGCGCCCATGGCTGACCCCACGGATTCACAATTTGACGGCGAAGCTTTGGAGTGCGGCGGCTTGACGCCGCTTTCATATTCAGGAGATTCTTTGTAGGGCCTCCGCTTGTCGGAGGCCGTCTTTGTTTGGCACACCGACATCCGCCTCCGCCGGGCTACGGCGCGACGAGAGCGGCGGCCCTACGGAGAACGGAAAGGCGATAGGCGAAGAACGACTTGTAGGGCCTCCGCTTGACGGAGGCCGTCTTTGCGGCAGGTGTCCGGCAGAGTCTGGAGTGGCGACACGCGACACGCGACACACGACACGCGACACGCGAAATGGAGATTGGATGTGACACGTAAAGTTACACGACTACTCGGATTGGCAATGACAGTGGTATTCGCGGCAATCGTGGGCTTGTGGCCGGACACGGCGCTGGCTAAACCGAGGCCTAAGCCACTGGTGCTCACCCAGACCGTCACGGTGCGGGAAGCGCCGCCGCGGATCACCCTGAACTGGGAGAATCGCGCCGGCTCCGGCGGCTACTATATCTACCGCAAATCGCTGGCAGCCAGTTCGTGGGGATTTATCTATGCCACGGTGAAAGAATCCGCGTCGCCACACTTCGATGACGACAACGTCGCCGTGGGCGTGGGCTATGACTACAGGGTCGAAACTGTCAATAAGGTGGTTTATAGCGGGACGTCCACCGCCATCTCCTACGGCTACGTCTATTCCGGGATCGCGCTGCCGCCGGTGGACAACCGCGGGAAGATCATCCTGCTGGTGGACAACACCATGACCGCGCCCCTGGCTGGGGAGCTGGCGCGGCTCGAACAGGATCTGGTTGGCGACGGCTGGACCGTCCTGCGCCACGACGTGGCCCGGCAGGCTACCAACAAGGTGGACGCCACGCCCGCGGAAGTCTCGGCCATCCAGACGATCATCCAGAACGACTACAATGCCGACAGCAACAACGTCAAGCAGCTGTTCATTGTCGGCGGGGGCGTGCCATGCCCCGTCTGGAATGCCCGCCCTGCCTATCGCTCGGATGACGGCGCCTACAGCATGGGCGGCAAGCTGGGCGTGGGCCGGATCTGCATGATCGGCATGGAAGGCACCATGGGCCTTACTGAGATCGAACTGAATCGGCGCTATCTGAACAAGGACCATGCCTTCCGCCACCGCCACACCGCCTTCCAGACACGCGCCGGCTGGACTGGTCAGGATTGCGCCGCGGATATCATGAGCCTGCCCACGCTGGTCGGCCGGGACAGGATGGACGCCCCCTACACCCCGCGCGACACTACGCAACTGTTTTCCGGCGGCTCGGGGTACTTTTTCGAAATGGCTTTCCCGCCATCGCTCTACGCCGCCAACAATTTCCAGGTCGTTTTCGGGCTGATCTGCTCGGAACACGGTGATGGCCATTCCAGCGCGGCGGCGGTGGCCAGCGGCGGCGCCTACCTGATCCACTACGAATGCGGCCCGGGCGGCGGCGGCAGCCGCAACGGCAGTTACAACCACTGGCTGGCCATGGGCGAGACCATCGGCGCCTGCCAGCAGCAGTACGCCTCCCAAGGTCGTCTTTATCAGCTTCATTCTGGTCTCGATCTCTCCTTGAATGGCGATCCCACCATACGGATGCTCATCCTGGCGCCGCCGGGCGGGCTGACCGTCAGCGGCGATACCCTCGCTTGGGAGAGTTCGTACGACGCAGGCACGGACGGCTTCCAGGGTTACCACGTGTACCGCGCCACGACCATGGCCGGACCTTTCACGCGGCTGACCGCCACGCCGGTCGCCGGCACCTCTTGGACCGATCCTGCGCCGCTGGGAGGCGTCTCCGTCTACCAGGTCCGCGCCATCAAGTTGGAGACCTCGAACACCGGCAGTTACTACAACAACAGCCAGGGCATCTTCGCGACCCGCGGCGCAGTCGGCATTGTGCCGAGCGCCCAGTGGGCCCGCGTTCCGGAGGGCGGCACGGCGTCCTTCCGCGTGAAGCTCTCCTCCCAGCCGGCTGCCAATGTGATTATCACCGCTGCGCGCGCGGCCGGCGACCCGAGCGTCTCCGTGCAGTCCGGCGCGAGCCTCACGTTCACTCCGTCCGACTGGAATATCTGGCAGGCCGTGACCCTGGCCGCCGCTTGGGACGGCGATGCCATGGACGGCAACGCGGCCATCCTGCTTTCGGCCTCCGGCCTGAGCAACGTGACCGTGGGCGCGCTCATGGCGGATGGCGCCGTGGAACTGGATTCCGTGGATGGCGGCGCTGTGCCTGAAGGCGGTTACGGGACATACCGGGTCCGGCTCTCGTCGCGCCCCGCCACGGATGTCACGGTGACCAGCTCCGGAGGCAGCGACAAGGTGACGATCTTCGACGGGCGGACCCTCACGTTCACACCCGCGAATTGGCACGAATGGCAGACCGTGACCATCGCGTATCCTGATGATCAGGGTGCGGTTATAGATACTCGGGGGGGGGTTGTCGATTTAAGTATTTCCCCGCCCGGTTATCGAGCGGCCGCCACGCGCGCCACCTG
>CAYOIT010000403.1:0-2923 GCA_964404035.1 uncultured Verrucomicrobiota bacterium
GCCCGAGCGACCCTACGCGCTGGCCGACCGTGATCCGGCGCGCGAGCGGCACCACGCGCATCCTGTATGTCAACGGCGTCACCAACGGGACGCTCGATCAGGTGACCCTCACCGGCGGCAATACCAACTACGGCGCAGGGCTCCGCATTGACGCCAGTTCGAATTTCCTGCTATCCGCCAGCGTGGTCTCGAACAATGCGATCGTCACGGGGGAACCGCTTTATGGGGCCGGCATCTATGCCGGGAGTGCGGCGAGCGTGATCGTGAGCAATTGCGTGATCCGGAACAATACGGCCACCAACGCCGCTTGGACGGCGCAAGGGGCCGGGATCTACAGTGCCGGAACCCTGACGGTTCTCGACTCCGTGATCGCGCAGAACCGGGTCCATGCCCGCGGGGACAACGGATGGGGCACCTCAACCTTTGGGGGCGGCCTTTACTTCGGCGGACAGAAGCTGACGCTGCGCAATGTCCTCCTGGCCGACAATGTCTCCCAGGGGAATACTGCAGTCTCCTTGATCGTCGGCGGCGTGCATGTCGCCGCCGGGACGGCCGATATCCGCAACGTGACGATGGCCTATAACGTCGGGATCGGTCTGCGTCGCGAGGGCGGCACGGTGGGCGTCACCAACGCCATCTTCTGGAGCAACACGAGCGACACCAACGGTACGATGGCGCTGGGGTTTTCACTGCTGGGAAGCGATCCGCTGTTCGAGTACGGCTACTACCTCGGGGCGGGGAGCCCGGCCACCAACGCGGGCTCCGACACGGCCGCGAATCTGGGTCTGCAAAGTTATGCCAAGAATGCGGCGGGGGCGACCTACGGCGGCGCGGAGACCGTGAACCTGGGCTACCACTACAAGACCGGCCTCATCCCGACGTATCCGGATCTCTACGTTGCGCCCGCGCCGTTGGGGGACGATAACAACAACGGCACGAACTCGGCCACGCCATTCAAGACCATGACCAAGGCCCTGGTAACGGCCTCGAGCGGCACGCGCATTCACGTGGCGTCGGGCACGTATTCGACCAACACCAGCGAGACGTTCCCGCTGACGCTGAGCGGAAAGGCCGGCGTGCAGATTCTGGGCACGAACGCCGCGTTGACGGTGCTTGACGCCTCGGGATCGAACGCGCGCGTCATGTATCTGCGCGACGGAGCGGACAGCACGCGGATCGAGGGGGTCACGTTGAGGCGGGGCGTGGTGAACCTGGGCGTCGGGGTGGCTCACGAGGGTGCCGGGTTACGGATCGAATACAGCCGGGGCGTTGTACTCTCGGATTGCGTGGTCGTGAGCAACGCAATCAATGCGAACACATACCAGGCGAGTGCCTTTGGTCCCGGTATCTGGGCCGCGCTTGAAACGAGCGTGACCGTGAGCAATTGCGATATTCGGAATAATACTGCTTCCAACGCCAGTTGGGCGGCGCAGGGCGGCGGGATTTACAGTCTGGGGACCCTGACGGTGCTCGACTCCGTGCTTGCTCAAAACAAGGTCCATGCCAAAGGGGACAACGGGTGGGGCACCTCGTCCTTTGGGGGAGGAATTTACTTTGGCGGACAGAATCCGCAAAACCTGACGCTGCGTAACGTCCTGCTGGTTGGCAATGAAGCCAGGGGGCAAGCCGGGTACACGGTTGTCGGCGGCGTGAATGTCGCCGCCGGGACGGCCGACATCCGCAACGTGACGGTCGCCCACAACGTCGGGATGGGGCTGCGTCGCGAGGGCGGCACGCTGGCCGTGACCAACTGCATCTTCTGGCAGAACACGACCGACACCAACGGCGCGATGACCGTGGGCTACTCACTCTTCGGCAGCGATCCGCTGTTCGAGTACGGCTACTACCTCGGGGCGGGGAGTCCGGCCATGAACGCGGGGTCCGGTACGGCGGCCAGCCTGGGGCTGCAAAGCTTCGCGAAGAACGCGGCGGGCGAGACCTATGGCCCGGCGGAGATCATCAACCTGGGCTATCACTACAAAAACGGGGCCGACTTGACCTACGCGCATCTCTATGTCGCGCCCGCGCCGCTGGGCGACGACAACAACAACGGCACCAACGCGGCGACGCCGTTCAAGACCATGACCAAGGCGCTGGCGACGGCCGTGGACGGTACGCGCATCCACGTGGCGGCGGGGACCTATTCGACCAGCACCTCCGAGACGTTCCCGCTGACGGTGAGTGGGAAGTCGGCCGTGAAGATTTTGGGGGCCGGCTCCGGCAGCACGGTATTCGATGCCGCAGGCTCGGGCGCGCGGGTGTTGAGTCTGAGTCTCGCGCACAGTACGCTGCTTGACGGCCTCACGCTGAAACGGGGCGGGGCCAACGGCGGCGCCGGCCTGAGGATCGAGAAAAGCCTGAGCGTTGTGCTCTCGGGCTGCGTGGTCGAGAGCAATGCGTGCAGTGCAACCTTTGCGTCCGCAGCCGGCATCTATGCCGCGGCCGATAGCAGCGTCACCTTGAGCAATTGCACGGTCAGAGGCAATACGGCTGACGCGCCTGGAGCCGGTACGCTCTTGGCTTATGGGGGGGGAATCTACAGTCTTGGGAACTTGACGCTGCGCGATTCCGTGATCGCCCAAAACGCCAGCACGGCCGCCGGCGCGTGGACGGGGGGTGGGTTCGGAGGCGGCCTCTACTTCTCGGGAACTTGCCTTGATCTACGGAACGTGCTGCTCGCGGGCAATAATGCCTCGCACAACGGCGACGGCCTGCTGGTTGACGGCGGGACGGTCTCGATGACGAATGTGACGGTGGCCGGCAACTCGGGCGAGGGAGTCCGCCGCGTGGCCGGCACGGTGGCGGTCAAGGATTCGATCCTCTGGGGCAACGGGGTGGACAGCACGGGCGCGGTGACGCTCGCGTGGACGTGCTATTCGAACAGCACGGACCATGTGAATGGCGGGAACAACACCAACGCCAA
>CAYOIT010000404.1:0-2910 GCA_964404035.1 uncultured Verrucomicrobiota bacterium
TTCCCGCTGGTGTCGCTCCAAAGCGACATGAACTGCCCGTTGGTCAGTCCGACGATGGCATCGGCCCGGAATTCGAGTGGCTTACCTCCCGCCGGCGAAGGGGTGACCGTGATGTACCCGGAGCGGGTCATGGTGTTCGAACCGCCCGGGTTGACGGCGGTAAGCGTCACGGTATAGACGCCGGACGTGGTGTAGATGTGCTGAGGGTTCTGCGCCACACTATTACTCCCGTCTCCGAAGGTCCACAGCCGGGAATTGACCTGCCCCACAGACTGGTCGGTGAAGGTGACGTTCACCGGACAACTTCCGGACGTTATGTTCGCGCTGAAGCCGGCCACCGGGGGCGGCGGGTTGGTCAACACGATGCAGCCGGTCCGTGTCAGCGTGTTCGATCCCAAGGCGTTCGTGACGGTCAGGGTGACGTCATAGGTACCCCCCGTCGCATAGGTGTGGGTCGGATTCTGGAGGGCGCTGACGGTTCCATCTCCAAACGCCCAGGACCAGGCCACCGGAACACCCGTGGAAAACTCGCTGAAGGTCACGGCCTGGGGCGCCGAGCCGTTGGTCGGTGTGGCCGAGAAGGCGGCCACCAACGGCCCGGCGTACTTGGTGGCGATCCCATAAAACATGCCCAGGTTGTTGCCGATGGTGTTGCGCTCGCCGGACGTGAGCGTTCCCTGGCAGACAATAATCTCCGCGATGTCGGCATTCAACGAAAACTCATTGCTGTATCGCTTGCCGATCACCAGGTCGCCGGTCGCGGAGATGCCGCCTGTGCCGACGTTGCCGCTCCCGGATTGCGTCCCGTTCGTATACATCACCGAACTGGCGCCGTTGAACTGCGCTTCGTAGATGATCCATTTGTTCGTGAACTCGGTCGCGCCGACGAAGTCGCCACCCGCGTACATGTCGAGCTTGTTGTTATCCGTAGGCTGGTAGATGCACATGCGATTGGCCCCGGTATTGCTGTCGAAAATGTACATGTTCTTGTCATTGACTGGGCGAATATAGGCGACAACGAAGAAGGTCAGCGGCTGCGCATAGGAACTGGTGAAATCCGCCGACATCCAGTCGCCGTTCGGATCGGGTGACAGGGCGGGGTTCCGCACAAAGCGCACGATGGGCCTGCCGTTGGGCAGGTTGGCGTCGCTATTGTACCAGAGCGGCTGGTTCGCCGCGGTGGCCTGCAGAGCATTCGGGCCGGTGATGGCCGGCCAGTTGGAAACGGTGCCGCCGTTGGCCACGCCGGTGATATTGGTAGCCGTCAGATGCCAGATTTCGGTTCCCGCCCCGGCGGGCGCCGCGCCGAACCACATCATGCCAACCAAAACTAGAAACACCCCCCACCGAATGGAACAACATGTCGTCGTCATATCCACCTCCCACGCTTGCAGACTTTGAGACCATTCATAACGGGAATATTGTCCGCCATCGTCCCGCCAAACGCCATTGAACAGTTTGGGCATCTTATGTATATTCTGGGCATGAAGCCGCGAGTGGGGTTAATGCCGCTGCCCGAAGTCGCCTACGTCGGATTGGCACCCGGCCGGCTTGGTCGCGTCACCTACGCGGGGTGTCACGAAGCCGCCCACGCAACCGCGTCCATGCGCATGCGGTATTGGGACACCTATTCGGTGGTCTATGTGTGCTCTGGCGCCGCGCAGTTCGAGGACGAAAGCGGGCGGCGCCAGCCGGTTGGCCCCGGCGACCTGATGCTGATGTTCCCGCGCCACGGCTACCGTTACCTCGCCGTTCCCGACGTCCCGTGGACGGAGATCTTCGTGCAATTCGACGGGCCGGTCTTCGACCTGTGGCGCGCGCGGCACCTGTTGCGCCCCGCCGAACCCGTGTGGCGACTGGAACCGCTCGCCTACTGGCGGCCGAAGCTGGCCGAGATCGCCGCGCCCCGCGTGGAGGGCGAGAGTGAGGAGGCATCAGCCCTGCGCCGCGTCTGCCTGTTACAGGCTTTTCTCGCCGAGGCCTACAACGCCGTCCACCGCGCGGAGCACGACGCCGGACAAAGCGAATGGCTGAAGCGGGCGCACGTTCTGCTGGAAGAGAACCTGGGCGCCTATCCGGACTGGGAGGCGCTGGCCGACCGGTTGAACCTGTCCTCTGACCGTTTCCGCAAACGGTTCCGTGAACTGACAGGGCAGACGCCGTCCCAATACCGCGCCCGACGGCGAATTACCTGGGCCAGTGAATTGCTCAAGGATCGACGACGCCCCCTGGCGGACATCGCCGCCACCTGCGGGTACCACGACGTGTTCCACTTCGCCAAACGGTTCCAGCAGGCGACCGGCCTGACTCCCGCCCAATTCCGCCAGCGTCATCCGGGGTGTGACGGATCGCGGGAGCACCGTCAACGTGGATTCGGCAACTGAAACCGTTGATCTCCGTCGGTGATCGGTTATCAGTAATCCGTGATCAGTCTACCGATAACCGATGACTGATCACCGATCACGGGTCACCGATCCCTGCCGCTCATCCAAGACCAGGAAGGTTGAACCTGTACTCTCCGGCGCCCAGTTCAAGGACGACCAGTCCGCCTCCAGCCTGAACCACGCTCACGCCTGGAGCCTTCGCAGCCGGGCCGCCACTTTCATGGACATTGTCCAGTGACTTGAAAGGAACATGAGCCAGAGCGGTGGTATTGGGGGGCACCGTGATCTCCCACACCCATCGGTCCCGTTCCTGCCGCCAGTGGCTGGTTGCCGTGCCGTGTGGCGTCTGGACTTCTGCCCGGGCCCATTCGAGGCCAGGCGCAAGGTAGGGGCGGAGCAGCAAGCGCACGGAACCAGGACGAGACGGGTCCGGCGCGATGCCGGCCAGGGTCTCGACAAACCAGGCCCCAAGCGAGCCAGCCTGGATGAGCAGCGCCTCGCTGTTCATTCCCGGACCCCGCGTGTC
>CAYOIT010000405.1:0-2910 GCA_964404035.1 uncultured Verrucomicrobiota bacterium
CGGGGCGTGTACACCAACACCGTGCCGGCGGTGACGGCGAGGTGCGACACGGCCACCGCCGAGATCCGGTACACGACCAATGCCGAGCCGCCGACGGCTGGCAGCGTGCTCTATTCCACCCCGTTCGTCTTCACCCACACCGCCGTCATCCGCGCCGCCGGGTTCAGAAGCGGTTGGGCGCCTTCGGGCATCGATACCCACAGCTATGTCGTGGTGGACGACGTGCTCAACCAGCCGACCAACCCGGCCGGGTGGCCGGCAACCTGGATGGTGACCACTGAGAAGGGAACTACGACGAATGTTCCGGGGGACTACGCCATGGACCCGAGGATTGTGTCCGGGGCCGAGGCGGAATTGAGGACGGCGCTGACGTCTCTGCCCACGCTGTCGCTTGTGACGCCGATGACGAACCTGTTCGATCCGGCGACGGGCATCTATGTCAACCCCTGGGGTACACCCGCAGACGCATGGGAACGCGCGGTTTCGGCGGAATGGATCACGCAAGACAACGCGAGCAAGTTCCAGATCGACTGTGGACTGCGAATCCAGGGCTCCTGGTTCAAAAAATTCGACATGTCCCGGAAGAAGTCGTTTTCGCTGCGGTTCCGCAGTAAATATGGCGAGGGAACGCTACGGGAGGACCTGTTTTCCGGAAACGCGGTCTCTGTATTCAACGATCTGGTGTTGCGCGCCGGGGGGAATGACAGTTGGTCATCTCCGGGACACGAGCGGACGCAGTACATCATTGATGAATTCCTGCGCCGCAGGCATCTGGCCATGGGCGGCGTGTCGCCGCACGGCAGGTTCGTCCATCTCTATCTGAACGGTCTTTATTGGGGCCTCTACAATGTAACGGAGCATGTTGCCGGGGAGTTCGCCGCAAGCTATTTTGGCGGGCAGGACGACATGTGGGACGTGATGAGCCCGGATGGAGCGTTGAACGGTACAACGAATGCTTGGGGCTTTATGCGGAAGCTGCTCTCGGCTGCCCCGGTTAGCAACGCAACCTACCAGTTGGTGCAAGGCAACGATCCGGATGGTGTCCGCAATTCGGCCTATCCGTCTTATCTGGATGTTGACAACTACATCGACTACATGATCTTGGAGTATTGGAGCGGCAATGGGGATTGGCCCTGGAATAACTGGCGGGCGATTCGTGACCGCAATGACGCATCGAGCACGGGATTCAAGTTCGTGGTTTGGGATGCCGAATTCAGCATTGGCCTTTACACTGATAACCCCACCGATCAGACAGGACGCAGCGAGGGCGTTGCTGAAATGCATCAAAATCTGGCGTCGAATGCGGAGTACAGGTTACGATTCGCGGATCGCGTGCAGAAGCATCTGTTCAACGATGGCCAACTGACACCGGCGGTTACGGTGTCGGCGTATGGTAGCCTGGCTGCGGAAGTGGAGCCGGGCATCGTGGCCGAAAGCGCGCGCTGGGGCGACCAGGACGGTCAGGCCGCGCATACGCTGGATCAGTGGGCAACGCGACGTGATGATGTTCTGAACACGTTTCTGCCGACACGCGGCGCGGTAGTCTTGCAGCAGCTTAAGAGCAGGGGCCTCTATCCTACTGTGGACGCGCCGGTGTTCAGCCGTTTCGGCGGCGTGTTCACCAACAGCCTGAATCTGACCGTGACGGCCTGGCCACCGATCTATTACACACTGGACGGCAGCGATCCGCGCCAGTATGGCACGGGCGCGGCCGTGGGAACGTTTTACACGACCGGCGTGCCGCTGACGCGCACGGCGCGGGTCAAGGCCCGCGCCCGCATGGGCGGCGTATGGAGCGCCCTGACCGAGGCGGTGTTCACGCTGGCCGAGAAGCCGGCCCTGCGGGTGACGGAGTTGATGTATCACCCGCGGAAAGCGATGGGCGTGGAAACGAACGGCGGCTACAATGCCGACGATTTCGAGTTCATCGAACTGTGTAACGCCGGCGCCGCGCCGATCGGCCTGGCCGGCCTGCATTTCACCCAGGGCGTGGCATTCGATTTCACGGAGAGCGCCGGGCCCGTGCTGGATCCGGGCGCCTATCTGCTGGTGGTCAAGAACATCGCCGCGTTCACGAACCGGTATCCCTCGGTTCCGCCGCAGCGGATCGCCGGCGCGTTCGCCTTTCCGTCAACCAGTCTCGACAACGCCGGGGAGAAGATCGAGATCGAAGACGCGGCGGGCCGCACGGTTGTGTCCTTCACCTACAACAACAAGTGGCTGCCGGCGACCGACGGCGCGGGCCATTCGCTGATCCCGCTCGCGGGCGTGGCGCAGGCGGACGGCGAGTTGGACTATTCGGGTAACTGGAAGGCCAGCGTCTATATCGGCGGTTCGCCGGGACAGGCCGAACCGGTTGCGCCCGCCGCGTCGCTGGTCTTGAACGAGATTCTGGCGCATACGGACACCAACAGCCTGCCCTACGACTCCAACGACGGGATCGAACTGTACAACATGACTGCTGCGCCGATCACGCTGGGCACGGGTTGGTATTTGAGCGACGATCCGGCGGATCTGACCAAGTGGGCGATCCCGGCGACCAACACGCTCGCGGCCCATGGCTGGCGCTACTTCGACGAAATGCACGATTTTCATAATCCGATCACCAACGGGTTCGGCCTGAACAAGGCGGACGAGCAGGTGCTGTTGTCCTACCTGCCGGGCATGGGCACGGGTGCGGTGGATCGCGTGGTGGACGCCGTGTCCTTCAAGGGCGAGGAGAACGGCGTGCCGCTGATCCGGTATCCCGACGGCGCAACGAACTGGCTTTATGGCATCCAGACGCCCGGCGCCTCGAATCAGTTGACCGCCGCCGGACTGGTGATCGCCGAGATCATGTATCATCCCAAGCCGACTGCGGCCCATCCGGAGAACAACGAGAACGACGAATACGTGGAGTTGTACAACCCG
>CAYOIT010000406.1:0-2905 GCA_964404035.1 uncultured Verrucomicrobiota bacterium
GACGGGTCAGCTACTACAACTACATGTTTCACCTGGCGGAGACCAGCGCCCCCTATCCGATGATCAAGCAGTTGAGCGACGAGCTGCCCCTGCTCTATGCCAACCGCGTCCTGTTCTGGCAACCCGAGACCCTGGCCAATCTGGAGTCCGTCCTCCCCGGGCATGTCCTGGCGATGCGGATGGCTTGGAACCCCAGGTGGAACCCCGCCGGAATCCTGGACGAGTTCTACACCCGGTACTACGGCGCGGCCGCCCTGCCCATGCGCCTCTACTGGGAACTGGTCGATCAAACGTGGACCAGCAATCCCGAGCATGCCGGCAGCGGATGGGGCTACGGCCGGCGGTTCCCCCCCGAGACCGTGAAGGCGTTCCGTGCCGCCCTGGATCAGGCTTTGGCCGCCTGCAAGACCGATCTGGAACGCCGCAGGGTCACGCTGCAAGACGAGTCCCTCAAGCAGTTCGAGCTGTTCATGAAGTTGCGCTGGGATCTCGCCGATGGGCGGCTGGCGGATCTCGGCGCCGACGGCGAGCGCTGGCTGGCACGGCAGGTCGCCCTGGCCGAGGCATACAAGGACCACTTCTGCTTTACGCGCGTCCGCTGGGCCAAGCAGACGATCAGCGGCCACTATTTCGACCTGTTCTATAAAGCGACCTACGATGCCGCCAGCCGTGTCGCGAGGGACTATCTCGTCATCACACCTCCGCTGCGCGCGTGGCGGTACCAGGTGGACCGGGAGGACAAGGGTGAGTCCCTCGGCTGGCAGAACGCCGCGTTCGACGACGCCAAGTGGCCCGTCACCGATCCCTGCATGGACACCTGGTTCGATCACGGCATCGAGACCTACTACGGCAAGGTCTTCTATCGCACGACCGTGAAAATGCCCGCCGTGCCGCCGGGCAGGAAGATCTTTCTGTGGCTCAGCAGCACGGACGGGGGCGCCAAGGTCTTCGTCAACGGCCGACACGTGCCCTTTGTGAATGAAGCGGGTGAATCGAGCGAATGGTTTCCCCACACGAGCTACGGCAAGCCGGCGGCCTTCGACATCACCTCGGCGGTAAAACCCGGCGCCGACAATCAGGTCACCATCGCCGCCACCCACCCCACCATGAATGAACTGGGATCGGGCGGACTGATCGGACCGGTCTTTGTCTACCGGGAGAAGCCATGAGCCCGCGCCTCTCACGCATCAGACGCTTGCACGGGTGTCTTGCAGCAGGCGTCATGTTTTTTAACAGAATGAAAGGAGATCGGCGATGAGAACCAGCACAGCGATGGGCAAACGGTTGATGATGCAGATTGCGACAGGTGTTCTGGCGGTTTGCATGACGTGCGGGGTGGCGTGGGGACAACATTATACCTATGGGGAGAACGCCGTGTTTGGGACGAGCAGGCTTGTGGGTGCGAACGGGACGACGCTAAGCACGATAAACGGGATAGACGATGCGTTTTCCATCCGTTTTACCGCGCGGGAAGAAGCAACCATTGATCGGATTCACGTGCGCTATACGTTGAACAACACGACCGTGTCATTCAAGGTTGGAATCATGGCCGACAATGGGGCCGGATACCCGGACGGATCCTATATGGTGTCTGTGTCAACGAACTTGAGCAAGCCGAGTGTTGGCGTGTCAACGTTCACCCCAGAGATCATTTTTGGGTCGTCCTTGACCCTGACCAACGGTTCGGTGTATCACATCGTAACGCAACCGACATCGTTCGAACTTGGCAGCGATTTCAGGATCAACTACGGCACGCCGTCCGCAGACGTCAGGCCTTTCGATTTGGGGTACGATCCCATGCAGAACGTCTTGCGGAAGCTCAACGGCGGCGCCTGGGTGGCCGAAAACTGGACCCCGTGGTTCCTCCTTGCGTACGGATCGAGCACAGGATACATAACCGGTCCAGGTCAGCCCTACAACAACATCTACCAGAACTCCGTCGATATGACCGGTGGCGGGAGTGGCAAGCAGCGCGGGCAGTCTTTTGTCATTACCGACAAAGAGATTCCTGTCGGTGCCACGGTGTCGATCACCCAGGCCGTCGTCAATATTTACAAGGCCACCACCGTGGCGGTGACCAACGATCTGCTCGTGGAACTGCGTGATTCCAACTCGCCGCCGACGCTCCTGGGAACGGCGACGGTGCCCAATGGCACGTTCAACACGACGGCCAACAACGCAACGGCTTTCCAGACTGTTGATTTCACGGCGCCGGTGAAGTTGGTGCAGGGGCACAAGTACCTGTTCGCATTCAAGTTTTCAGGACCGCCGCCTGCCACGACAACCGACAGGATCATCATCCAGGAGCTACGCGCCGTCGGATATTCTGCAATCAGCTGGGGCGGGGGTACGGATGGTGTGCTCGTCGAGAGTAGCGATAACTGGACCTCTTACTCGCCCACCGCAGTATGGGACGGATATGACCTCCGGATTGGCCTGAAGGGCAAGGTTGACGCACGGCCACCATCCGGCACGGTGATAGGGGTGAGGTGACCGTGGCAGAGTTGTACAATCGAAGGAAAACCATGTCTGCATCGAATATCATCATCAGCATGCCCGCCGATCATGCCGCGCATGTGATGAGCGGCTATGGCCGCGCGATCAATTCGACGCCGAACCTGGACCGGATCGCTCCTGTCGCAGGCTGGGTGGGGTATGATATGCGATTCAGCTTGATGGGCCGGGTCGTGCGAAACGCGGGCGGAACGACATTATTGATCCGGTAGCGGTACTGCGAGGAAATGCCTGTGCGAAACGAGCGTAACGGTATCAGTGTCGGTGCGGCGACGGCGCGGCCATGGCTGCACCATCTTGCGGGCTGGCTTGGCCTGCTCTGTCTTTCGTCGGCCTTGCACGCCGAGACCGTCTTTCTCGAGGCCGAGACCTTCCGGTCGGCCGCGGCGGG
>CAYOIT010000407.1:0-2903 GCA_964404035.1 uncultured Verrucomicrobiota bacterium
CCAGGGTTCAATCCGTTCTATGGGACCTCCGCAGCCGCCCCGCACGCGGCCGCTATCGCCGCTTTGTGGAAGAGCTTCGACCCCGGTATGTCGGCGGCCCAGATTCGCGCCGCCCTGTATGGGGCGGCGCTCGATATAGGCCCTTCGGGCGTGGACCGCAATGCGGGCTACGGGCTCATCATGGCGGATCTTGGCCTGCCGAACCTGGATTATTGGCGGCCGGAATTCTGGTCGGCTGGGCTGACGCCGCGCATGACGCCGGATGCCACCTCTTCGTACTGCGCGCTGCCGACGGTATTGACGGGCAATGTCAACTCGACTTACCTCAACTGGTCGTGCGTCAACAACGGGGTCGTCGTGGCCAACGACGTTCGGACCCGCGTCTATCTTGACGACGATTATAGCGCCTGGGGGGTCATCGGTGGGCTGAATCCATCGGGTGTCGCGACTTGGATCAACGTCGGAACGCTGAACGTCCGCGGCGGTCGGCACACGCTGAAGATGTGGTACGATTGGGACGGTGTCATCGCCGAATCGGACGAGACCGACAACCAGTGGGAATTCCAGTATGTCTGGTCGCCGTACAGTCTGACGAACGACACTCCGGTCTGGCGGAACCCCCCGCCGGCCAAGGGCTATGACACGTACCCGAATTGCGACGGGTTCAGCGCCAACCTGGGATCGGGGCAGTGGTGGTGTGGAGTCGGCATTCTCCCGTACGATGCGGCCGACGATTTTGACCTTTGCCTCTATCAGGACTATGTCGGATCCTCGGACGGTTTCGACACCACTTGGGTCACCTCGGGCTACGGTAGTGGCGGCAGCGATTTTGTGATCGCGAATCGCAACAAGACGGGAACGCTTGGCCCGTATTATCCCGGCGCCATCCGATGGTTGGGGAACGCGAATGGTTTCTACCTACAGCAAGCCAACAGCGGGACGGGCTTGGAGATCGGCGACACTTGGAACGGGGTCTTCACGAATCACGCGAATGACGTGTTGAACATGCACGAGGTCTATCTGCCCGCGGCGGGGTTGTGGTCCGTCGAGTTGGACAATCTGAGCGGATCCGCCAATCTCGGCCTGACGATGTATGACGCGGCGGGCTCGTACTTCAGCAAGAGCAGTTTTATGCCCGGCGCCTGGGCCGATGTCTCAGGTGCCGGCGGCGATGAGTCGTTCATCGTCACGGCCACCAACAGCGGGTGGTATGGCATCGCCGTGTGGAAACGTGGATCCACGGACCTTGGACTCGCGAACACGTACCGGCTGCGAGTCACGCAGCCGACGGTGACGGTGGCGGCGACGGATGCGACCGCCGGCGAGCCTGCAACCGGGCAAGGCGGTGGGACCTTTACCTTCAACCGCTTGGGGTCCACAACGGCGGCGTTGATGGTGAACTTCGGGGTGGGCGGCACGGCCACCAGCGGCGGCGACTACACGGCGCTGGGCACGACGGTGTCGTTTGCGGCGGGCTCGGCGACGGCCACCAAGACCGTGAGTGTGCTCGACGACACCATTGTGGAGTCGCCCGAGAGCGTACTCGTGACACTGGCTCCCGGGACCGGCTATGTGGTGGGAACTCCTTCCCTCGCGGGAGTGACGATCCTGGACGACGACTCGACCGTCACGGTCGCAGCCACCGATCCCACGGCGGGCGAGCCGGGCACCGGGCAAGGCAGCGGCACGTTCACCTTCACCCGCGTGGGGTTCACAAACGGGGCTCTGACCGTGAACTTCTCAGTGGGAGGGACGGCCTCGAGTGGCGGTGACTACACCTCGATCGGGACGACGGCGTTGTTCGCGGCAGGGGCGGCGACGGCGACCAAGACGGTGAGCGTGCTGAACGACGTTCTGGTGGAAAGCAACGAAACGGTAGTTCTGACGTTAGCCGGTGGCACAGGCTACATCGTGGGCAGCCCGCCCAGCGCGACCGTGACTATCAGGGATGACGACGGTTCGGACGTGATCGTGGACAACGCCGACGGGGCCAGCCGGGTGACGGTGGTGGGGGCGTGGACGACGAGCACGTATACGCCGGGGTACTGGGCTGCGAATTACCTGCACGACGGCGCCGCCGACAAGGGGACGAAGAGCGTGACGTTCCGGCCGAATCTGCCGAGCAACGGGTTCTACGCGGTGTATCTGTGGTGGCCGGCGCAGGGGGCGAGCTATGCGTGGGCGAGCAATACGCCGGTCGACATTTGCTCAAGCACGGCGACGAACACGGTGGTGGTGAACCAGAAGGTGAACGGCAATGCGTGGTTCCTGCTGGGTACGAACACGTTGACGGCGGGGACGAACGGGTGGCTGCGGATTCGCACGGACGGGACTTCGGGGTACGTGGTCGCGGACGCGGCGAGGTTCGTGTGGGTGGGTGCGGCCCCGGTGCCGGTGTTGGCGGTCGCGCCGCTGGGGTTGACGAACAGTTGCCTCGCGGGGACGATTGCTCCAAGCCAGACGTTCGAGGTATGGAATGCGGGCGGGGGAACGCTGAGTTATGCGGTGACTGATACCGTGGCGTGGCTGTCGTGCAGTCCGACGAGCGGGACAAGCACGGGCGAACACGATGTCGTGGGCGTGAACTACGCAACCGCCGGGCTGGGGACCGGAACTTACAGCGGCGCGATTTTCGTGAGTGGCGCGGCCACCACGAAGACCGTGCAAGTGACGCTCACGGTGACGGCGCCGAGTGGGCCGGGCGGCGAGATCGCGATCCTGGACTCCATCGCACCGGTGAACGATCTGAATATGCCGTTCGGCGACGGGGCGCTGGGCGCGCCGCGGGTGGAGCATCTGACGATCACCAACACGGACTCGATCCGGAATCTGACGGTCCGCGGTCTCGGCTTCCCGGCCTATATGGAAGACTTCAACGACGGGCTGGCTCAAGGTTGGGTGGG
>CAYOIT010000408.1:0-2890 GCA_964404035.1 uncultured Verrucomicrobiota bacterium
TGTTTTGAGAGTTTTCGGCTTTCCCCTACAGACACGGGCACGCCCGATTGTCGCTCCCTGACGCTCCCTGACGCAGCCTGTCACCCCTCGGAAAGGTGACATTTACGGTGACAGTCGGCACTGACCGGTGCGCATTGAGCATCGTTGACCCACTGCGGTTTGCGGCGTACGATTCTGACAGTTCCGTGGGGGGATTCCGGCATGGGCGATCACTACGTTCCACAACACTACCCTGACGGCTTTAGAATCGCCCTAACAAATAGCGGGTTTTATTTCCAAAACTGACGAACTCGAGCTAGTGCATAAAGCGCTTGCTTAGCTTTTCAGCTTTTGATAAGGTTTGTGGATATGGATTCATTTCGCAAACCCGAGCGCTCCTCGCTCGCCAAGCAGATGGCGGCGTTGCTGCGCAGCGAACTGGCCATACTTCAACCCGGCGACCGGCTGCCCGGCATGAACGCCCTGCGGAAGCGCTACGCGGTCAGCATCAACACCGTTGGCATGGCTTTGGCCCTGCTGGAACAGGAAGGCCTGGTCGTCCGGCGCAACGGCAACGGCGTGTTCGTCGCCCAGCAGGCCGCGCATCAACGCATCGGCATCCTCACGGAACTCGACCTGTTCGATCCCAGGATCGGCCTCTACTGGCGCCGGCTCGCGAGTTGCGTGAAAACCGGCCTGGAGGCGGCCGGCCACATCCCCCACCTTTACATCGGCCACGCCGAGCCGGGGCTTGGCGTCTCCGACGAGCCGACCTGCCCCCAGTTCTGGGAGGATGCGGCCGCCGGCAAGCTCGCGGGCGCCGTGATCCTCGATGTGCCGTCCCGGCCCGCCTGGTACAGGCGGATCCAAAAATGTCCAATCCCCTGCGTGGGCGCCATGACGCCGTATTCCGCCTCCATCGATTTTTCCGGCATCACGCGGGCGGCCGTGGCGCGGCTGGCCGCGCAGGGGTGCCGGCGGCTGGGGTTGCTCGCGTGGGACAACGAGTCGGCCTTCCTCGAGGCGGTCCGGGACCACGGCCTGGCCACCGGCGACGCCTGGATGAGCGTCGGCATCAACCCCGCGGTCCGCGGCGCAGGCATGGAGGGCTTCCGCGAAATCTGGTCGGCTCCCCAAAAGCCGGACGGCCTGCTTATCCTGGACGATATGCTGTTCGCCGACGCGCAGCTCGCCATCATGGAAATGGGCGTGCGGGTGCCCGATGAGCTGCGCCTCGTCGTGCTGACCACCCGCAACGCCTCGCCCACCCTGCGTCTACCGCTCACGGCTTTCGAAACCGATCCGGCGGAAATGGCGGCGGAACTGGTGGCCTTGCTGCGGCAGCAGCTGGCCGGCGAACTGCCCAAGCCCGTGTCCCGGATTCTGCCGTTCCGCGAAATCCCGTCGGAAAAGGCGCGCGGGGCCCGGGAGAACCCGGAACCGGCCATTTAGAGCACGACGCTGACAGGAGGGCTGCCATGAGGATGCAAAGCAGGATGAGGTCGATCGGGGGAATGGTCGCGATCGCGCTGGCCTTCGCCGCGGCCCGCGGCACGGCCGCCACGCTGTACTGGGACGCCAACGGCGGCACGGCCGGTACCGGCGGCACGGGGAACTGGAACACCACCGATTCGACCTGGCGCAATGGCGGCACCACTGGCACACTCCAGCCGTGGGCGAACAGCAACCTGGTCTACCTGGGCGGCACGGCCGGGACCCTGACGCTGACGGAAAATATCGTCGTCGGCAGCGCCTCGGGGGATCTCATAGCCCTCAACACCTCGGGCTATGTCATCAGCAACGTCGAAGGTTCGACCAGCTCGGGAAAGAGCTTCACGTTCGACGGGACGGGGGGCAGCGGGAACTACCGCATTGGCGTGAACGCTGGCGCCCGCGATCTGACCATCAACGCACCGATGGTGCTGACGGGGTACACCATCGCCATCCGGGCACAAGGCGCGACCACTGTGACCTTTAACGGCAACATCTCCGGCGACCGTGGCCTGAACACGCAGCTCAGCGGCACGGCAGGCGATTGGAAACTCGTCCTGAACGGCAACAACAGTTTCACCGGGGTCGCCGGCGACTACCAGTTCCACGGCGGTGTCTACCACTCCTATGGCACGCTGGTCGTGGGCAGCGACACCGCGCTTGGCACGGGCAATTTCAGGTGGGAGAGCGGGACGAAGCTCCAGGCGGGGAACGGCAACCGGACAGTCGCCAACACCCTGCGACTCCCGAACGATCCGTCCGTGGAATTCACCGGTTCGAACAGCCTGACCTTCACCACGGATGTCACGTATTTCGCAAGCCTGGCCGGCGGGGGAGCGAAGTTTGCCGTAACCGATCCTGCTGCCACGCTGACCTTCGTCGGCCTGACGGAATCACAAGCCTCCCAGGTTGGCGCGTTCGAAAAACTCGGGGCGGGGACACTGGCCATTACGGGCCAGTTCGGTTGCGGTGGCACCAACACCGTAACGGCCGGCACGCTGCTGGTGAATGGGCCGACGGGCGACAAGACGGCCCTCGGCCCTCCGGCCACCTACCAGGGTCAGAAGGACTACATCGTGACCTCGGGGGGAACCCTGGGGGGCACCGGGACGATCAACCTGCTCGCCGGCAGGCAGGTGACGGTCAGCGGCTCGATGGCCCCCGGCAACGCTGGCGTCGGAACGCTGACGGTCAACGGGGCCGTGACCTTGGCATCTGGAGCCGGCTATGCGTGGCAGTACCTGAACGGCGCGGGCGACCTGGTCGACGTCAACGGCACACTGACGCTGCCCGCCACGGCGACGGTGACGGTGAGCCAGGTGAGCGGCAACCTGCCGGCCACGCCGACACTCTTCACGGCGGACACCCTCGCCGGCGCCACGGATCTCTCCGGTTGGACCGTCAACGGCCTGACCGGCGG
>CAYOIT010000409.1:0-2888 GCA_964404035.1 uncultured Verrucomicrobiota bacterium
AGGGCAAGGCCGAACTGGATCTCCAGCCGACCGTGTTTCTCTACGGGTACCGCCAGTGTTGCCGGCAAACGGAAAGTGTACCACTCCGGCAATCGGAAAGTGTACCACCCCTTGGCTGGTTGAGAACGTATGACATTGAGAAGGGAGGGGCAAGTGTTTCTTTCTTCTCTTCCCCTCCCTAGCCCCCCTAGGGGGGCGGCGCGGCGCGCCAAAATGACTCACCTCCGTTCCTTTTAAAGTTTCTATTCTTCGCCTTCATAACAACCCGTGCGGGCATGAGTCAGCCCGTGACGGCGCAGCCACTGGCCGATCCGTCGCACGGAGGGCGTCGGGCGTATGCTGTCCTGTTCACGCAGATGGCGGCGCAGGGCGGACGCCCCGCATGGGAGGCCACGGTTATACAAGTTGAGCCGTGTCATCACCACGATCTGTTCAATTTCTTCAAGTGAGTGAGACTCCAGGTGGGTGGTTATCATTCGTGATTCCGTTGGCATGGATTAGTTCCTGTTCGATCAAGCGTTTTTAGTTTGTTCCGAATCGGGCGGTTGCGACCCGTCCCCTCGCTTGCCCCGGCCGGTGCGATAGCTATTGCCCTTGGTGATGAGGATGTGCGCGTGATGCGCCAGGCGGTCCAGCAGCGCGGTCGTCAGTTTTTCGTCGCCGAAGACCTGCACCCACTCCGCGAACGCCAGATTCGTTGTCACCAGCGTCGAACAGCGTTCGTAGCGGTCAGCCAACAGGTTGAAAAGCAGTTCGCCGCCATCGCGCTTAAAGGGGACGAATCCGAGTTCATCCACAATCAAAAGCGGCACCTTTTTGAAGCGCCGGTGCAGCTTGGACAGAGTCCGTTCATCCCGCGCTTCCATCAGATCGCGGACCAGGTCCGCGGCCTTGCAGAACGCCACGGGGATGCGACGGCGAGCCGCTTCCACGCCCAGCGCGATCGCCAGATGGGTCTTGCCTGTTCCGATGGGGCCTGCGATCACCACGTCCTCGGCCTTCTCGATAAACCGGCCGCTGGCCAGTTCTTGGAGCTTGGGCCGGGAGATACCCCGCAAGGCGTCCCAGTCGATCTGCTCCAGCGTCTTGAGGTCCGGGAACCCGGCCATCTTCAAATAGCGCCGAGCCGCGTTCTCCTGGCGGGCCCGCAGTTCGGCCTCCAGTAGTTCGCGCAGGTACTCCTCGTAAGGCCAGCCGCCGTCCTGGGCCCGACGGGCCACGGCGGCATAGTCACGGGCAATAGTCGGCGTGCGCAACTGGCGCGCATGCCCCTGAATGACGGCCTGCATGACGGTGTCGCTCATTGCGCACCTCCGGCGGCTAGTAGCAGGTCGTAATCGGCGGCACACCCAGCCTCGACCGCGACAGCTCGCAACGCCTGGGGCACGGCCGCTTCATCCAGAACAGGCCGTGGCGGCAACTGCCGGGTCAAGGTCAACAAGTTCCCAACTCCGTCCGCGGCAAACGTTCCCGAGGCCAGCGCTTCCTGAATCGCCATCGTTACGGCATCCTCGCCATGATCGTTCAGAGCGCCCAGTATCCCGGCCAGGATCCGGCCGGCTTGCCGGTCGCCATGTGTCTTCTCCAGCAAGGCCCATAATCGTTGGTACGGTTCGCCCAGTTGGGCCACCAGTTCCGGCGCCACCTGCCGCACGGCCTGGGGCTTGCGGGACAACTCCCGCCGGTAATCGCGATAGTCGATGTAGGTCTTGCCGGGTAACTGGCGTGGCCGCACCGTCTCCTCGCCCCGGCAGCAAAAGCGGATATCCCGCGCTCCGACCCATGCCTCGGCGTCCAAGCATGCCCATCGTTCCGGCAGGGAATAGACCGATCTGTCCAGCTTGACCGTGGCGCTGTGGCTGATCGCCACCGGCTCCAGGCACCGCGGCTCGAAGGGGGCGGCGGGAACCGGGCGCAGCAAGGCCTGTTCCTCCTCGAACAGCGTGCTCAACAGGCAGCCATCGGCATGATGCCGTTGCCGCCAGAGCCGCTCGACGTCGCGCAGGGCGGCTGCGGAGATCGCATCCAGGTTGGGGCCGGCCACAATGGGCGTGAGGTGTTGCAGTCGAATCGACTTGCCGCGACCTTCCACGCCGCCCTTGTCATGTCCCTGTCGGGGACGGGCGAAGCAGGGCTCGAACAGGAAGTGGCTGACCAGCGCCCGGAACCGATCCGTCAGTTCGCGTTCCTTCAGCCCCAGGATCCGCTTCACGGCGGCGGCCAAGTTATCGTAGACCAAGCGCCAGGGCACGCCGCTGAAATAGGCAAATGCCCGCACGTGCCCTTCCAGGAAACACGCCCGATCGCAACGGTCGTAAAGATGGATGAAGTCGCGGCCCGAATACATCAGCCGCATCAGAAACTTCCAGGCCTTGCGGCGGCGGCCGTCGACATCCACGAGGACTTCAAAGAAATCCACCTGGGCTTCTTCGCCAGGCCGGTGGATCAGCGGAATGTAGACTTCCGCCGTCTGACGTCGCCTCTCGGCCAGATAGCTGCGCACCGTCCGCTCGGAAACCGAATAGCCTTCTTCGACCAGGTGACGGTGCATGAGAGGCGAAGTCAGCCGATGCTTGCCCTCCAGCCGCTTTGACGCCGTCCACTCCTCCAGCAGTTCGTCGATCCGAGGACCCACCTTCCGCAGGACCGGCTGCGGTCGATCGTCGGGTTCGTCCCTCCGGGGCTCACTCTCCTGAAGATACTTGCGCACCGTATCGCGGTGCAGCCCCAACTCTCGGGCTATCCTCCGGACGCCCAATCCCTCGACGTAATGCTTGTGTCGTATAACGTGTACCGTGTCCATCCTGAGCATGCTCCTTTCCTTCCCGACGCCCCATTGCGTCGAGAGGAATCATGCCGTAGGGTGGTACACTTTCCGACTGCCGATT
>CAYOIT010000410.1:0-2881 GCA_964404035.1 uncultured Verrucomicrobiota bacterium
TATTCGGACACATCGAGATCGCTTTTTCTCGTCGCACGCTAACCCAGTTGACTCCATTAAATTGCTCTGTCAGTGGATACTGGGGACAGGCTACCCTACCGGATCTTGAAAACTGAGCCGCGTGGCCAAAGCATGATGCTCCCGTAGCTGGTAATCTCCACGGCATCCGCAATTCCGTCGCCGTCCAGGTCGCTCATCGACCCGTTCATCAGGTCGGTCGGGATCGTGGTCCAGATCTTGACATCGTCCACATAACCGAAACCTTCACCGGACTTGAAACTCAGCCCGTGGTAACTATTCACACTGTTGTCAATGAACGGGAGCTGCTGCCGTACCAGTTGCCCGTTCAGGAACAACGCCGCCATATGCGTCGTGAAGTTCTCGAAAACCGATACCCGCACCCATTGGCCAGAGGCGACCGTCGGCGCGGTGCCACCGACCGCATTCTCGACGCATTCATCCCAGGCCGTGTTGTTCCAGATGACCACATGGCTGTTCGAGTTGACACACAACATCACGGCCCGGTTCGAGTTGGTCGCGGGATAGGCCGCCCCGTCATACCGGATCGCATTGTCATTGATCCAGAAATCGGTCCAGACGTTCGTCTGCAAGGCAGTGCCAGCCACCACATTCGAGAGCGAGGAGAACGCCGTCATCCTGGCCGCTTTGACTTTCTGGGTGTAAACCGATCCCTGGACAACCGACCCGATGTCCGAGGCCGCCCAGCCCTGCCCTCCGCACAAAGCCAGCGGCATGTCCGTGGCATAGGATTCAAAATCATCCGTGAAGTTCAGGATCGGCGGGGTCAGTGCGCCCCCCCACCCGGAATCCAGCATGAACGTTCCGGTAAATGTCCTTCCATTTGCCGTCACGGTCGCGTTACTTGCCAACAAGACGCCGCCGGACTGGATGGTCAGCGCACTGACTGTAAAGGTCGTAAACCCGCTCAACACCACGGTCTTGTTCGAGAGTACGGTCAGCCCGGTCAAATTGGTTGCAATTGTCCCGGACAACGTAACATTGTTGCTCACCACCAGCGACTCCGCATAAGACCCGTCACTCATCACAATCCGCTCACCCGCCGCCGCGGCCGCCAATGCATCCGTGATCGTCGGGTAATCTCCCGGCACATACCGGATCCCAGTGTACACAAACGCCGCCGTGATGTTCTGGTTGTTCGTGATGTTCGCGGCAAGGTTGGTATAGGTCGCCGTCTTCATCCCGGGAAAGCCGGCAGGGTAGTTGGTTACCACACTGTTGTTCGTCAACGACCCCACCACATACGCCACGTTCGCCGTGAGGGAATATATCACATTCTGCCACGTCGATAGCATGGTGTTCGTCCCCACCGGGCTGATCGTGCCATTGCCGGCGGAATAAACCATGTTCGTCACTGTCCAGTAGGTCCCGGGCCCATTGGTGATGCCGTCAATTGCCAGGGATGAACCGGCGTCCACCACCACCTTGCCGCCCGCCCCCGTCGCCAGCCCGCCAAAGCTGGCCGCCGTGTTGCTGACCGTGAGCACGCCTCCGGCTACCACCGTCACCTGCCCCGTCACCGTGAATTGTCCCGAGGCGACTATGACTGTTCCAGTCCCCACTGTCATCGCCCCGTTAACCGTCAGATTTGTGGCGTTCACGCCCATGTTCGTCCCTGCCAGCATCACTCCGTTGGAAAGGGTGATCGAACCGGCATACTCCGCATTGCTCACCACGATCCGCTCGCCCGCCTGTGCCGCCGCCAGCGCCCCCGTGATGGTCGAATATTCACCCGGCACCGTTCTTGCAAGGCTCCCGTACTGCATGATCTCCAGAATATCCAGCGTCCCGTTCCCATTGATGTCGTTGGTGGAGGAGAGCGCCTGGCTTGCCAGGTCGGACGGCACCGCATTACTGGCATAGACGTTGTCAACATAGCCGGTATGGATGTTGCCGCTCGAGAATCGGATTCCCGCACAGCTCGTCCGGTTCGTAATGAAGGGGATCCCCTGGCACAGGAGTCGACCATTCAGGAACAACGCCATCTGGTGGCTGGAAAAGTCTTCGCAAACCGTCATCCGCAACCAGGCCCCATCGGCCACTCCACCCCCAAGATAGGTCCCCCGTACGTCATTCGAACAAATCACCCAGCCGTTGCTGGCGGGGTTATACACCCCGGCGTAGCCGTTCACCGTCACTCCCACCATCACTACCGCATTGGAATTGACGGCGGGTAGACTGACAGGGTCCAGCCGAACCGATTCGTTCATCAGCCAGTCCGTCCAAACTTTTTCCGACAGGACTTGCTGCAAGGTATTCGAGGCCACAGTATTCTGGGGAAGCTCCGCCAGCTTTGTCGTGTTGCCCAGCACGTTGCTCGCCACGATGACGCTGATATCCGAAGCCCTCCAGCCCTGGGCCGACAACTGCGTCAGATTGGTGCCGACCAGATAGGATTCAAAATCATCCCATAACCCGGCGGTGGCTGTCGCGGCCATGGCCGCCACCAGAGCTAACAGCAGGCTCAGTTTGACAGATTTTATTTTCATTACAGGCCCCCCCTATGACCCAGGCGGTCGAGCAAAGTTAATAAATCTCGATGATCATCCCACCAGAGATCTGTACCAAAACCTGCTTGCCGCTCACCTTGGCACGGGCACCAGCTCCGGCGCCATTGATCACCCACTCCGTCAGGGTGGTTCCATCCGCCACGGGACAGGTGCCGAAATTGAACAATACCGCCGGACTCGGGAGTGTGCCCGACGCCACTTTGCTGACAGTCACCGTCGCCACGTTCGGCAACGTCAGCGTTCCGGTCACGTTGATCAGATCCTGCGTCGTGGAGTCGTAGTTCCAGACATAGGTCGAGTCCCCCGCCATGACCAGGTTGGTAAGCGTCAGG
>CAYOIT010000411.1:0-2867 GCA_964404035.1 uncultured Verrucomicrobiota bacterium
CGAGGGTTTGTTCGCGGCTCAGCCGCGCGGCCGGCTGAGTTCCACATGGTCCGGGTCTTCCGGTTTCCGATCCATCAATCGCCCCCAACCGACTCGGGCGGTGAGACTCGTTGGGGCTTTTGGGGTCAGTAGCCGAGGCGGTGAAGAACCCCCGGCTCGTTCGTTCCGAGTTGGATGAAGGTCAGCGGGTCTTTGCCACCCCTGGCCGAAAGCGTGCCGGGCTTTGGTAGGTTCACGCTGGCGGAAAATGCTTCCGAAGCCTTCGCCCTGATCCTGCGCAGACCGGTCGGTCAGGTGCGCCGGCAACAACCCCACCCCTTCTATTCCATTCGCGAGGTGGCGGCCTATTTCGGGCTGGCGCCCAGCCTGGTGGGCCGCGCCGGAGATTGGCGTAGACGCTGTCGTGCGTGACTGGCCCCGTCTGGCCACGCGGATCGCCGATGATCTGGCGCTGGTGACCACCCGCTCCCACCGTGAACCGGTCGTCTTCGAGGGCCAGTGGCGCTCGCGCGTGTCGGTCAATCAGCTGAACCCCATGATGTCTCCTGCCTTATCTCGCGCAGCGTCTCGCCGAGGCCCGCCACCCTGACGTTGTCACGAAGCGGGTAACCTTTCCCATCGATCGGACAGACAACCCAGGTGCGGTTCGGCTGGAGCGCCTCGATGACGCCAAAGAACCCCTTGGTCAGTTGCGGTGACGCAGAAGCTTTGAACTCGAACGCCAGCCGCCGGTTGCCACGTTCAAGGATAAGATCGACCTCTTCGCCGGACGATGTCCTGAAGAAACTGGCCCGCCATTCGGGAAGGGCCGACACGATTTGTTCGAGGCACCATCCTTCCCAGGAGGCCCCGAACACGGGATGACCGAAGAGGTCCGTCGGGGTATCGATCTCGAGCAGCGTATGCAGAATGCCGCTGTCGCGAATGTAGACCTTGGGCGACTTGACCAATCTTTTCTTCAGATTCCCTTCGAACGGGAGGAGGACCCGCACCATAAAGGTCTGCTCAAGAATGTCCAGGTACTTCCGGACAGTGACGTGCGTGAGGTCCATCGCCTGGCCAAGCTTTGAGGCATTCAGGACGCCGCCATGGCAATGCGCCAGCATCTTCCAGAACCGTTCCATGGCCATCGCGGAAATATGGAAGCCGAACTGCGGCATATCTCGGCTGAGAAACGTGCGCACCAGATCGAGCCGCCATTGGGAACTCATCGTGTCCGAGGCGTCCAGAAACGCCGGCGGGAAACCACCGCGCCACCAGAGTCGCCGATAGGATCCAGGTCCGTACTCTTGGACCGATTCGAGCTCCGCAAATCGGAACGGCGTAAGTTCCAGGTAGTGAATGCGCCCGGCCAGGGTCTCGGTGGACTGCCGGATCAGGTCACGCGAGGCCGAGCCCAAAATCACAAATCGACCGGGCCGTCGATCCAAGTCCACGAGGGCGCGCATCAAAGGGAAGAGATCGGGTTTCAGTTGGATTTCATCGATGCAGACGAGCCGGTCAGCGTGCTCACGAAGAAACAACTCCGGATCGTTCAGTTTTCGAAGGTCCGAAGGAAGATCAAGATCAAGGATCACAGCCTCACGTTGCCCCGCCAGACTGTGTCGGACAAGGGTGGATTTCCCCACCTGACGCGGCCCCAAAACGGCTGTTACTGGGTTGGCGAGCACGGATTTCTGAAGGTCAGCCTCAATCGAACGATGGACGTATGTGTGCATAATGAAAGACTGCGTTACAATATGCAAAGATAAGTCTATTCGGCAAGTGCAAATTAATGCTCGGAAATAAAAAATCCCGCGAACCCGTCCACTCTCAATCGCATTCTTTCGCGTGTTTCGCGTCTTTCGTAGTTGAACTCCTCTGTCCAGGTTCATAACTCATTCATCAGCGTTCACAGTTGACATGCGGCAAACCATACGCCTAAACTAACGGTAAAACATACGGGATGGTTGAAGGAGACGCACCTATGGACACGTTGATTGCCATGCAGGATATACGGAACCGCCTCGCGGCGATCGCCGACCGTGCTGAGAACGGCGAGTCGTTCATCGTGGTGCGGAACTCCCGGCCGGCCTTTCGAATCTCGCCTCTTTCCGGAACCGAGACGCCGGAAAGAGAACAACAGGTTCGCCTGTCCCCCGGGGGGCTGTCGGGGAGACCCATGGTGAGCAAGGTTCGTGAGCGTTTTGCGGCCTATCCCGTCACCAAGGACGAACTGGCACCTGACGAGTTGGATGCCATCATCCGCGAAGTGCGCACCCGCCCCATCCCGCCACCCAAGTCATGAAGATCGTCTGCGACACGAATGTGCTGGTTTCGGGCTTGATCTGGGGCGGCACCCCGGGTCGGGTATGGGATCGAATTGTGACCGGCGAGGATCGGCTCTGCATCAGCCGCGCCATGCTGACTGAACTCGCTCGTGTACTGGACTACCCCCGACTTGCAGGCGTGCTCAGGAACCGGAAGTTGACGTCACGCGACCTCCTCGCCGCCATCATCGACGTTTCGGACGTCGTATGGCCGCAACCGCTGCGCACACCCGTCGTCCTTGACGACCCCGATGACGATGCGGTCCTGGCCTGTGCAGCCACTGGCGCCTCACATATCGTCACGGGCGATCAGCATCTGCTCGCCCTTGGCGCCTGGAACACCATCCGTATCCTCACGCCCGCCGACTATCTGGCGAAAGTCTGTGGCAGAAGTGTTAGGCTGCACGAACAATAGGGCCCAACGCGTGGCAGTGGGGACCATCAGAATGCCGCGTTTATGATCGGAACCCCGCCCAACGAGTCGCGCAACAGGCCGTTTCCGGCGCCGTTGATGAGGCCAATCTGCACTCCATGCAGCACCCGGGCTTGATTCCAAAA